>JANXWJ010000107.1 GCA_025351185.1 Candidatus Nanopelagicales bacterium | reverse complement strand
ATCGACCGCATGCCGCCCGCAGCGACCGTCACGCTGACGACCACCGCGACGACGACGGCACCGACCCACTGCGGTGCTCCCGTGAGCACCCGCAACGTGATGCCGGCGCCCTGCAGCTGCGGCAGGAGGTAGAGCCAGCCGATGAGCACTACCAGCACCGACGACAGCATCCGCAGTCGGGGAGAGCCGAAGCGCATCTCGGCGAAGTCGGGGAGGGTGTAGGCACCGGACCGACGCAGGGGCGCGGCGACGAGGACGAGGAGCACGAGATAGCCGACGGTGTAGCCGACGGGAAACCACAGCATGTCGACGCCGTAGGTGAGCACGAGCCCGGCGATGCCCAGGAACGACGCGGCTGAGAGGTATTCGCCGCCGATGGCAGAGGCATTGAGCAGGGGTGACACCGAACGCGACGCGACGAGGAAGTCCGACGTCGTGCGCGAGCGCACGCCGAGCGTGCCGACGGTTGCGGTCGCGAGGACGACGGCGATGATCGCCGCTACCGGCCACCACGAGCCGGTCACGAGCGCTCTACCAGGTCGACAAACTCGGTCTCCTCACGGTCGGCGGCCCGCACGTAGAGCCAGCCGGTGAGGCAGATGAGCGGAAAGACGAGGACCCCGAGCACGACCCAGCCGAGCGACAGACCATTCACCCGCGCATCGCGGACGGCTGGAAAGGCGAGGAACAGCAACGGGATCCCGCCCACGACCACGGCGATGACGATGCCGACGAGCAGCGCGAGCCGCAGCTGGGCACGGCGCTGCGACCGCATGAGCGTGATCCCCAGCTCGGTCTGCTCGGTGACATCACGGCGCACGCCGCGACGTTGTGAGGTGCTGCGTGCGGCGGCTGTCCGCGGATGCGTGATGACCTCACGGCGCGGCGGGTGGTCCGGGACCGGTGCCGTCACGCTCTCGGATCCCGACCGGGTCGGGCGCTGCGTACGAGCCGGTCGCGCAGCTCTCGCGTGTGACGTCGCGACACCGCGAGCACCGCATCACCCACCCGCACGCTCATCCGGCCGCCGTCGCTGTGCACCTCGTCGATCGCGAGGATCGCGACGAGCCAGCGCCGGTGGATGCGCACGAACCCGGCGTCGGCCCACTGCGCCTCGAGATGCGCGAGCGAGACGCGCACGAGGTGTCGCCCGTCGGCGGTGACGAGGCGTGCGTAGTCGCCATGTGCCTCGACATAGGTCACCTCGGATCGCTTGACGAAGCGGGTGACACCGCCGAGCTCCACCGCGATCGTCTCGTCGCCGGGCGACTCGGGGGCCTCGACGGCGGCCGCGGGAGTCGGACCCGTGATCGACGTCGGCCGGGCGTCGATCACGCGACCGACCGCGTCGCGCAGCCGCTCCTCGCGCACCGGCTTCATGACGTAGTCGACGGCACGCAGGTCGAAGGCCTCGACGGCGTGCTCGTCGTAGGCGGACACGAACACGATCGACGGCGGCGAGGCAAACCTGCGCAGCACCCTCGCGAGGTCGAGGCCGTCAAGCCCGGGCATCCGGATGTCGAGGAAGAGTGCGTCGACCGTCCGAGAGTCCAGCAGTCTCAGCACGTCTGCGCCGTCAGAAGCGGTCAGGACGGTGCCGATCCGGTCGTCGCGGGAGAGCAGCCAGGCGAGCTCCACGCGCGCGGGGGCTTCGTCGTCGACCGCCACCACGACCATGCCCGGCACTGCCACGACCTCGGGGTGGGGGTCGGCGGACCGCTGCCCGGGAGACCGTTCATCGTTCATGTGTGCACCCCCGGTGCGAACTTCGGGACACGCATCGACACCTTCGTGCCGAGGCCAGGTCCAGTCTCGATCACGAGTCCGTACTCGTCACCGAAGACGCTGCGGAGCCGCTCGTCGACGTTGCCGACGCCGATGGAGTCGCTGTCGCCCTCGCCGGTCATGGCGAGCCGGACCTGCTCCGGATCGGCACCCACGCCGTCGTCCTCCACCGAGATCCGGCACTCGCCGACGCCGTCCTCAGCGAGGATGGTGATGTGCCCCGGTCCCGACTTCGCTTCCAGCCCATGGCGTACGGCGTTCTCCACCAGGGGCTGCAGGCACAGATAGGGGACGGCGACAGGGAGCACCTCGGGTGCGACCCGCACCGTCACCTGGAGGCGGTCGCCGAACCGCGCGCGCTCGAGGGTGAGATAGCGGTCGATGGAGCGCAGCTCCTCGGCGAGCGTCGTGAAGTCGCCGTGTCGGCGGAAGGAGTAGCGGGTGAAGTCGGCGAAGTCGATGAGCAGCTCCCGCGCGTGCTCAGGGTCGGTACGCACGTAGGACGCGATCGCTGTCAGCGCGTTGTAGATGAAGTGCGGGGAGATCTGCGCCCGCAGCGCGCGAACCTCCGCCTCGGCCAACCGGGTCCGGGACGCATCGAACTCGGCGAGCTCGAGCTGTGAGGAGACCCAGCGCGCGACCTCGGTGGTCGCCCGGACGAGGCCGGCATCAGCATCGTTGGTGAGGGCGACCAGTGTGCCCACCACGCGGTCGTCGACGACGAGCGGAGCCACGACCCACCGCAGACCCGAGGCGCTGTCGTTCGGCGGGGCCACGACAGCCGGCCGACCGGTCGCCAGCACCCCGGCCACGGACTCGACCGTGAGCGCCGCACCGCCGGGTCCGTCGACGACGAGCACCCGGTCGGTGTCGGTGACGGCGATGCCGTCGGATCCCAGCAGCGTGTGCAGGTGCTTCGCGGCGCGCTGGGTCGCCTCGGCCGTCAGCCCCTCGCGCAGCGCAGGAGCCGCGAGCGATGCGGTGTGCAGCGTCGCGAAGGTCGCCCGGTCGGTCGCGGTGCCGAGGTCGCGTCGTCGCAGCAGGCGCGCCGACACGACGCCGCCGACGACGAGCGCCGCCACGACGAGCGCCGCGATCGCCACCGGGGTCATGTCGCGACCGTAGCCCTGTGGCGTGGGGTCACGGGGGAAGCGGTCGACCGGGCTCGTAGCGTGGGGGTGTGCCTGCCGATGTCCTCGCGTCGCTGACCGACCTTCCGGGCGTGGCCGACGCGGTGGACCGGGCGCGTACGTCGGTCGACGCGATCCTCTGGGACCGGCCGATCCGGTCGCACGCGTCGGAGGTTGTCGCCGCGTCCCGGATGCGCGGCGCGTGGGCGAGTGCGGCGATCGACGGTGCCGAGGTGCGACCCGACGCGCTGGTGGCGGGTGACGCGCTCGACGACTCGCCGATCGGTCGCGTGGTCGCGGCTGCTCTTGCCCTGCAGTCGGAGATCCCGCGTCAGGTCGACCTGATCGGTCGCGCGCCGCTGCAGGCGTTGTCGCGCTTGCACGCCGTGGCATCGACCGGATTCGCCGTCGACGACGCCCGCGGCCGTCTCCGCACCGACGACGTGGCAGACGACCCGCTGCGCCTCGGATTGCTCCCCGATGCTGCGACCGCCTCCGCGCGGATGATGGCGCTCGCATCCCTTCTCACCCGGCCGACGTCAGCCCCCGCACTCGTGGTCGCTGCGATCGCGCACGCGGAGGTGGCGGTGGTCCGCCCCTTCGCGTGGGGGTCGGGGCTGGTCGCCCGTTCGATGACGAGGTTGGTGCTCGCGGCTCGCGGCGTCGATCCAGACGGTCTCACTGTGCCGGAGGCCGGCCTGTTCGCCGCCGGTCGCACGACTTATGCGGCGGCTCTCACCGGTTATGCGAGCGGGTCTGCGGAGGGGGTCGCGCAGTGGCTCGTGCTGCACGCAGACACCGTGCGCGTCGGTGCCGACGAGTCACGGCGGATCATGACCGACCTGGTGTGACCCCGCGGTCGCCGGTCCGACAGCGTCGAGGATCCGACTTCGAACCGGGTCGGCTGGCGACCGTGACCGCACAGCGAACGACGCCCCGCGCGCGCAGGGCGTCGTCGCGATCACGTCAGCCCGGGTTATCAGGGCGCGGGCGAGATCGTCCGGTCGGGTGCGCTGCCGCTGTCCCGACACTGGACGCCCGATGCGAGGGCGGATCGCCGCGTGGGTGCCTGGGTCGTGCCGTGATCTGGGAGTGCGATCGCCGTGCTGACGGGCGGCACGGTGCTGGTGCAGGAACGGGTCGTGCTGCGAGCCCTCTCGTGGTGAGTGCCGCCTCCCGTTGGGGAGCTTGCCTCTTGTGTACTCCTGCATTCGGGCGTGGCGGAAGTGGTTGCACCCCTTGACTTCTCCGTGATCGAAGGATTCGCCCGAATGGCGGACAGGCGGTGTGGCCGCTCAGTAGGACGGGGAGGGAGTGGCGATCGGATCAACCTCGTCAGGAATCCGTCGCGACACCGGTAGTGAGGGGGCTGGAGACGTTCCACTGCAAGTTCTGCAGGTCGAGGTCGGACAGGCCGGGGCACGCCGCCTTGTAGGCGTTCGCGAGAACGTTCGAGTCGACCGTGATGCGCGCGGGCCAGACGCGTCCGCCCGAGCTCAGCGCCAGCTGGACCGGCGGCGGGTTGGACTGGTTGGTGCACGACGTCAGCCAGTCCATCGTGATGACCGCGCGGCCGTTGTGGACGTCGTCGGCGGCGGTGCGCACCATCGGAGGCGTGCCGTTGGCGACGTCCTCCGGGCTGAGAGTGTCGCTCAGCCGGACGTGCGTGGCCGATGTCCGCACCTCGAGGGTGCTGCGGAGCATGATCGTGGGTTCGAGCCCGCGCGAGGCACCGTTGGCCTCGAAGGCCGGGTCGACCGCCTGGCGGCTCGAGACCACCTTCGCCGTCACGGCAGGGACTCCCGCGCAGATCGCGGCGATGGTCGAGATGAGCTTGCGCTGGGTCGCGCGATCCCACTTCACGCCGACCACGCCTTGTCCGAACCTGTCCGAGATCGCGGAGTCGGTGTAGGAGACGTAGAGCGACATGCCGTCGGTCTGCTGACCGGTGAAGGCGTCCTGACCGAACTCCCACAGCGCCCTCGTGCAGTCGTCCACGACGAAGCGCAACGGCAGTCGGGTCGAGTCCATCTTGGCGATCACGAGGGACTGCTGCTGGGAGTGGATGGAGCTGCCCTGCGCGAAGAGGTTGGCGATCAGGTCGCTGGTCATGTCGTTGTGAAGGCGGGTGTCGATCAGGAAGGAGAACGTCGACGGATCGCTGGTCACCGTGACGCTCTCGGTGGTCACGCGTTCCCTGAGCCACTGCTGCAGGCACGCGGCCAGCACCTGGTTGGGCCATTGAGCCGAGGTGCTCGATGGCACGGCGACGACTCCGTCGAGCACGTGTCCCAGCGCGTTGGTCCGCTCGACCTTGAGGCGATAGCTGTCGACGGCGGGCTTCGTCACGGCCGGGTCATCGCACTCGGGCACGACCGACACGGTGCTGACGATCGCTCCGGTCGAGGTGTTGGTGCCGCCAGGGCTCGCGGCGCTCGACGCCCGGATCCCCGGTCCCTCCATGCCGAGCACCCGGAAGCGGTCGCTCGGTCGTTCGGGGGTCAGGGTGTAGTCGAAGCTCATGATGCCGCCGGACGAAGGGACCGGCATGGTGCCCGAGGGCTGCGAGTCGACCACGACGGCCGCCATGACGGTGTCCTCGGGCGCCGGGCGCGTCCATACGACGGCGGTCAGCCCGGTCGCAGCCAGCACGACCACGGCAGTGACCGATGCGAGCACGACCCGATGGCGTCGCACCCAGGGCGCGACGCCTGCGGTCTCGAGGCGCTCCGCGAAGGAGGGGCCTTCGACACCCTCGAGCACCTCTGCCTGGTGCGACGGCGGCGCGTCGAGCGACGTGGACCGGTCGATGATCCCGCCGAGGTCGTCGAGCTCGAGCCGACCGTCGCCTTCCGTCCTGCTGTCCCCCATGGCGGAATCGTAATGGGGCGTTCCGAGGGGAGACGACGTGGCTGGGCAGTCGTCACGAAGCTCTCATCTGCGCGCAGGAGACCAGGACGAGACCGCTACGGCACCGGCGTTTCGACGGCACCCGTCACGACGTCGACGACGACCGTGCTCGAGGCGGTGCTGCCGCATGCGAGACCGATCGCGCGGTTGAGGGCGACCCGGTCGAGCGGGATCTCGAACGGATACACCGAGCGGTTGGCCGTGGTCACTCGGACCGCGATCGTGCGGGGGATGTCGGCCTCGGCATCGGCGCAGCTCGAGCCGCTGTAGACGACCGGCACGCGGCCGGCGCCGCCGTCGAGCTGCGTCGGGGCGAGCGCCCAGTGCACGCCCGGCACCACGGTGTCGGTCGTCGCGAGCGACGATCCCTCGCCGAGTGCGGGCCCGGCGAAGTGCTCACGACCGAGCGTCACGCCGATCCCGGACGTCAGCAGCTCATAGGTGCCTGACACCGACCAGCCACCCCCCGGCTGCGCCTGCCCCTGGACTTCGCTCAGTGTCGCTGCCACCGTCGGTCGCCCCGTGCACGCGAGCTGGTCCAGCTGCTTCCCGAGCTCGTCGCTGGGAGGCGGGATGGGGTAGGACGACAGTGCGGTGCGGTCTGCGATGCCCAGCCGCAGCGTGATGCCCGGCGACGCCGCCAGATCATCCGATCCCGCTGGTGCCACGGCATTCGGGAGATCTGACATCGGCGGGAGAGCGGGCCGGGCCGAACAGCTGTGCAGGAGCAGCCGGGTCGGGATGGTCGCGGTGCCGTGCTGCCGCACCAGGATCGTCGGCGAGAGATCCACCTCCACGCCGGTGCTCGCGACGCGTTCGGTCGCCACCGTCGTCGCCACGTCGGAGTCATTGCGCACCTCGATGGCGGCGTCGACCACCGACGATCCGGGTGTGCCCGTCAGGGCGATCCCGGTGATCGAGATGAGCGGCGGGAGCTCGGTCGTCACGCACCGGTCACGCACCGCGGCCTCGAGCGCGGTCGTCGCCGCCGTGAACGGCAGGAGCGACTCGCTCGCGTCTCCGCCGACGTCCGTCGAGCGGATCCGCAGGCCGTACGACGCCGTGGTGGCGGTGGCCAACGCTGGATCCCCGCAGCGGACCTGAGCGGCGAGCTGGACGAACCCGGACGCCCCGGCCGACAGCACCGCATCTCCGCGCTCGACACCGAGCGGGGTGAGCCCCGGGCCCACGACGTCGAGGATGTCGACGCGTGAGACCGAGGGGTCGGCAGTCGCGGTGTAGGCGACCGAGAGCCGCCCGGTCGCGTCGATGCGTGGGCCACCGAGATCGCCACCGCGAGTCGGGGCGTTCTCGAGGAGCAGGGCGGGTGCGGGAGGCGGTGGCTCGGGTCGCGACGTCCACCACGCGCCCGCGAGCACGACGACCGCGAGAGCGGCGGACACCTTGATGACCGCCGGTCGGTGCCGCGCGACCCAGGGCGTCGCGGAGCGGAGCACCCAGGCGTCCAGTGCCGAGGCCGTGAGGGCGTCGGTCGCGTCGGGGTCGCCCAGATCGACGACGCTCGAGCGGCCACCGCTCGTCGACCCGCTCGGGGACATCGCGGCGTAGGACGTCGACACACCGAGCGAAGCACCGGCGCCCCCTGCGCCGACGCCCGAGGACTCGTCGCCCGAGAACCCGACGACGTGGCCGTCGTCGTCGAGCTCGAGCCGCGCGTCGTCGCTCATCGGAGCCTCACGGGACGACGGTAACCGCGCCCGAAGGATCCGCACATCAGATCCCTCGTCCTCATGCGGACGCCTCATCGCGTGAACCGGGTTCCTGGTGGTGCACACCGCTAGTGGTTGAGGACCGGATCCGACGCCGAGGCCAAGACCTGTGCGGCCACCGAGTCACCGCACAGTCGAGTGATCCCTAGGCGCAGCTCCTCGCCACCGAGGGGTAGCCGGTAGGGGCGCTCGATGACCAGGTCACCGTCGGAGACGACGGCGCGCACCGTGAGGTCGGGGGTGCCGGTGCGGGTGAGCCGGGCGCAGGGAGGGACGTCCCAGGTGATCACCGCCGTGGTGATCCCGTCGACCAGGTTGACCGTGCTCTCCTCCTGGTGCACCCGGCCGGCCGTCGAGGTCACGTCGTCGATCGGCGAGGTGAGCGCGCCCGGCGCCGTCAGGCGCACGCGCAGCTCGAGCGTCCCGCCGGAGTCGGCTGACGCCCCGGCGTGCACGATCACCTGGTCGATCTGCGACGTCACGGGCCGGGTGCCGCACTGGAGCGCGAGCGCCTCCACGATCTGGGTGCGCGCCGATCCGGGCAGCGGCAGGAGCACCTGGGTGCCGGCGCCGCCGTCGAGGGTCGAGCCGGCGGGCGCGGCCTGGATCGGGATGCCGTCGGCGATGTCGCGCAACGGGTGGGCACAGTCGCTGGGATGCAGGTCGGCCTCGAGCACTGCCGGCCGGCCACGCGATGCGAAGGTCGGAAGGTCGCCAGAGGTGATCGCGGAGCCCGGGCTCGCCACCACGCGCTCGATGTTCCACGCGGTGTCGCTCGACGCGTCGACCGTGATCAGCAGGCTGAGGCCCACGGAGTATGCGAGGGGTGCTAGCTGCACCGACCGCACGACGAGCTGCCGGTCGGCGCTGGCCTGCACGCACCGCTGCTTGACCACCGTCGAGAGCCGGATGCCACCGCGTAACGGCACCGTGTCGACGCGCGAGTCGCCACCAGGGGAGGTACGGCGCACCAGGACGCCATAGTCCGCCGGGGTTGCCGAGACCACGGCATCGAAGGTGGCCGCATCGGTGCACGAGATGCGGGCGGTGGATCGCAGGGCGCGATCGGGCAGCGCGGGGTCGACGTCCTCCTCGATCCCGTCAGGGTTCTCGACAAGGCCGGGCCCGGTCAGTCCGAGGAGCCGCATGGTCACACCGCGGGCCTCGGCGGAGGTGAGCACGAGCGACAGGGTCACGGTGGGAGTGCCGCGCGTGGTGTCGATCTGCACCTGATCGGTGTCGGCGCCGCTCGACGTCAGCACCAGGCGAGGCTGCGCGGGCAGGGGTACGGGTCGACGGGCGTAGGCGATGCCGCCAGCGGTCGCCGCCAGGACGGCGACGGCGGACGCGCTCGCGAGGATCACGCGGTGACGGCGTACCCAGGCCAGGACCCCGTGCTCCTCGAGCCAGGCGCGCAGCCGTTCGGAGAGGTAGGGATCGTCGTTGTCGTCGGCGATCGACTCGAGATCGATCGGTGCATCGAGGTCGTCGAGGTTGAGGCGACCGTCGAGCGGGTCGCCCAGCACCTGGTCGGGGGCATGCGGTCGCGCACCGGGTGAGCGGTGCGTCGAGGACACGGCGGGCTACACAGGCCCGCGTCGTCGACCGGCGTACCACGCCAGACCGAGGGCGACGGTGGCAGCGCCGACACGGAGCGCCGTGCGACGGTGCTGCGCGGTGTTGACCGCTGAGATCCGCTGCCGCATGGTCGGCATCGCGACCGGGCGGGCGAAGTCGACGATCGGCCAGCCGCGTTCGACCGCGACCTTGCGCAGCGCCGCATCCGGGTTGACGCACACGGGATGCCCGACGACGTCGAGCATCGGCAGGTCGGTCATCGAGTCGCTGTAGGCGTAGCAGTCGGCGAGGTCGTAGTCGTTCTCCTCGGCGAGCACGCGCATCGCCTCGGCCTTCCCCTCGCCGTAGGCGTAGAAGAGGATCTCGCCGGTGTACTTGCCGTCGACGATCGCGACCTGGGTACCGAGCGCCCGGTCGACCCCGAGTCGCTCGCCGATCGGTTCAACGACCTCGGTGCCCGACGAGCTGATGATGATGACGTCGCGGCCTGCCTCCTTGTGCTCCTCGATGAGGTCGACCGCCTCCTCGTAGACCATCGGGTCGACGATCTCGTCGAGGGTCTCGGCCACGATCTGGCGCACGGTCTCGACGTCCCAGCCCTTGACGAGCTCGGACATGTAGTGGCGCATGGTCTCGAGCTGGTCGTGGTCGGCGCCGGCCGTGACGTAGGTGAACTGGGCGTAGGCGCTCTTGAGGACGTCGGCGCGTCCGATCAGGCCGCCCTTGTAGAAGGGACGCGCGAAAGCCAGCGAGCTGGACTTGGCGAGGATCGTCTTGTCGAGGTCGAAGAACGCAGCCGAGCGGGTCATGCCTCGATGGTAGGTGCCCACGGCCGCTGCGCTGCCGGGCGACGTCCTGCCTTGTCCACATGCGCGGGTCGACGCGTGTCGTCCACAGGGGGTCCTCGGGCGCCGACACCTGGGTGGGACGCGGTCTCGAAGGTCGAGGACATGACCACACGTCCACTGCTGCTCACCCGTGATCCCGACCTCGTCGACGACCTGCGGCGCCTCGCCGCCGTCGCCGGAATCGAGCCCGACGTGGCCACCTCGGCCGCCGAGGCCCGACGCACCTGGAGCTCCGCCTCGGTCGTGGTCGTCGGTGACGACCTCGTCGACGAGGCCGCCCACGCGGGGTTGCGCCGACGTGCCGACGTCGTCGTCGCGACGCTCGGGAGCGATGTCGACGTGCCCTGGCGATCAGCCCTGGCGCTGGGTGCCGAGCACGTCGTCGTCCTGCCCACTGCCGAGACGTTCCTGGTCGAGCGGCTCGCCGCGGGTGACAGCGCGACCCTGCGTCGCGCCACCGTGATCGGCGTCGTGGGCGGCACCGGAGGGTCGGGTGCGAGCGTGCTGGCTGCAGCGCTGTCGGTGTCGAGCGCGCGCCGCGGTCACAGCACGGTGCTCGTCGATGCCGACCCGATGTCGAGCGGGCTCGACCTCGTCCTCGGCTGCGAGAACCTGACCGGCGCCCGGTGGCAGCACCTGACCGACGTCACCGGGGTGCTGGCCGCCGATGACCTGCGCACGGCGCTGCCCTCCATCCACGGCGTGGACGTGCTCGCGGTCAGCCGCTCCGGCGACGTGGCCGTTCCCGTCTCGGCGGTCCCCGCAGTGCTCGACTCGGCGGTGTCGGCCTACGACGTGGTGGTGCTGGATCTGCCGCGCGGGCATCCGGAGCTGCTCGAGCAGCTCGTCGCCCGCTGCGACGACGTGCTGCTCGTCGTGCCCCTCGACGTCCGTGGCGCCTCGGCGAGCGTGCGCCTCGCTGCGTGGTTGTCGGCGCATGCCCGCACGGGTCTCGTCGCACGGCACCTGCCGCACTCGCACCTCGACGCGGACGACCTCGCGGCCTGGCTCGAGCTCGAGGTTGCGGCCGAGCTCGCGCACGACCGCAGGATCGCCGCAGCGCTCGACCAGGGCGAAGCCCCGGGTCTGGCCCCGCGCACCCGGCTCGCCCGCACGTGCAGCGGGCTCGTCACGGGGCTGGTCGTGCGATGAGCCTTGATCCGCTCGTCGTCGACCGGGTCAGGGCTCGGCTCGTCACCGAGGGTCGGGTGCCGACCGAGTCCGACATCGCCCGCGCCCTGCGGGACGACGGCGTCCTCCTCGGCACCGACGTGCTCCTCGCGGAGGCGGAGCGGCTGCACGGCGAGCTCACCGGGGCCGGCCCGCTCACCCGGTTGCTGCGCGACCCCCTCGTCACCGATGTGCTGGTGAGCGGGCCGGACCACGTGTGGGTGGATCGCGGGGCCGGCGCCGAACCGGTCGCGGTTCGCTTCCCCGACGACGCGGCCGTGCGCCGTCTGGCGCAGCGCCTCGCGGCCGCCTGTGGTCGTCGCCTCGACGACTCCTCGCCGTACGTCGATGCCCGCATGCCTGACGGCACCCGGGTGCACGCCGTGCTGTCACCGATCGCGGTGTCGGGCACCTGCTTGTCTTTGCGGGTGCCGCGACGACACGCCTTCACCCTCGATGACCTCGTGTGCGCCGGCTCGTTGCCCGTCGAGGTGGTGCCGTGGATCCGCGCGGTGATCGACGCGCGTCTCGCGGTCCTCATCACAGGTGGCACCGGAACAGGAAAGACCACCTGGCTCTCGACGCTGCTCGGGCTCTGCGACCCCCACGAACGACTCGTGATCGTGGAGGACTCCTCGGAGCTGCTGCCCGACCACCCGCATGTCGTCCGGCTCGAAGCACGGCCGCCGAATCTCGAGGGAGCGGGCGCGGTGACCCTGCGCGACCTGGTCCGGCAGTCGCTGCGCATGCGCCCTGATCGCATCGTGGTCGGCGAGGTCCGCGGGGCCGAGATCGTCGATCTGCTGGCGGCCCTCAACACCGGTCACGAAGGAGGGTGCGCGACCGTGCACGCCAACACGGCCGAGGACGTTCCGGCGCGACTCGAGTCGCTGGCTCTGGCCGCCGGGCTCGACCGGGCCGCCGTCCATGCGCAGATCGCAGCGGGCCTCGACGTCGTCATCCATCTCGGCCGCGACCGAGACGGGCGTCGTCGCTGGCGCTCGCTGTCCGTGGCCGAACGCCGCGACGGCTGGACCGTCCTCGTCGACGCGCTCAGCTGGCCCGACGTCCGCGGACCCGTCGAGCAGGGACCGGGTTTCGACCGACTGAGGCGTCGGCTCCGTCATCACGCACCGGCTGGGACCTCGGCACCGGTGGTGACCGCGTGAGCCCTGGGATAGTTGCTGTGGCTGCTCTCGTCGCTGTGGTGCTCCTGCTCCCACCCGCGATTCCGCTGTCTCGCCCGGGGTTGCGCTGGACGCTGCCTCACCGGGTGACGGCAGCGCAGCGTCGTGCTGCCGAGCTCGAATGGGTCGAGGCGCTCGCCGCCGAGCTCCGGGCCGGGCGCGACCTGCTGGCGGCGCTCGCCGCGGCCGACGCCTCCACGCCCTTCCCCTTGTCTGCCATGGGGAGTGCTGCCGCTCGATCCGGTGGCGACGTCGCGGAGGCGTGGCGCGGTGACCCGCGTGCCTCCGAGCTGCTGCGCGGTGTCGCAGCCTGCTGGGAGGTCGCGGCGGGATCGGGCGCGGGACTCGCGGCCTCCCTCACCACCATCGCCGACTCGGCGCGTGAGGCGCAGCGGGTGCGCGACGAGCTGCGTGCCGGTCTGGCTGAGCCGCGGGCCACTGCGGTCGTTCTTGCGTGCCTCCCCCTTCTCGGGCTCGCGTTGGGGTCGCTCCTCGGCGCCGACCCGGTGGCGTGGCTGTTCGGATCGAGGGCCGGTCTGCTGGTGCTCGCCGCTGGCCTCGCGCTGGAGGTGACGGGGGCGTGGTGGGCCTGGCGCATCGCCTCGTCGCTGGAGTCGCTGCTGTGAGCCCGCTCGTCATCGGCCTCCTCGCGGGCCTCGCGGCGTGGGTCCTCGTCGGGTCACGACATACGTCGACGAGGCGAGCACCGGCGCCCGTCCCGGCACTGCCGCGCCGCCGGTTGCCGAGTTCGTCGCTCGCGGCACTGGTCGGTGCATGCGGTGTGGCGTGGGTGGTCGGAGGGGTGTCCGGCGCGGGTCTCGGCGTGCTGGTGGGGATCGGGGTGCGGGTCGGCCTGCCCCGGTTGGAGTCGGCGGGTGGACGACGTGTGCGGGAGCGGCTCGAGCGTCAGGCACCGCTGGTGGTCGATCTCGTCTCTGCCTGTCTCGCATCGGGTTCGCCGCTCGAGCCCGCGCTCGTGGCGGCCGCGCGCGCGGTGGGCGACCCCGCTGCGTCGGTGCTCATCTCGGCGGTCGCGGCACTGCAGCTCGGTGCCGATCCGGCGACGGTCTGGCGCGACGTCGCGCGAAGCGAGCCGTTGGCCGGGCTCGCCCGGTCGGTGGCTCGATCCGCGGAGACGGGTGCGCCGTTGGCAGATCTGCTTCCGCGGGTCGCCGAGCGCGCACGGGCCTCGCACCGGGCCGGCGTCGAGGCCCGGGTGCGCACGGTGTCGGTGCGACTGACCGCTCCGCTGGGTCTGGCGTTCCTGCCCGCATTCGTCCTGGTGGGCGTCGTGCCTGTCGTCGCTGCGTGGGTCTCGGTGGTGCTGTGAGCAGCTCCCGGCATCCTGCCGTCGGATCGTCGGATCGTCGGATCGTCGGATCGCCGGATCGGCGTCGCGAGTGATGTCCGCGGCGTTGTCCCCAGCTGGCGTACCTGGCGTCCGTCGTCCCCAGGAAGCGCACCGGTCCTCAGCGCAGCCGAGCGCCGCCGACCGAGGGTTCGTGACGTCGGCGAGGGCCGTCGACTGCACAACCGCGAGGAGGGGTCTGCATGACCCGTCGACTCACTGCCCGTTTTGCCACACCGCTGCGGCAACGCTCCGGTCTCGTCCGTCAGGGCGACACCGGTGCCGCCTCGGCGGAGTACGCCGTCGTGACCGTGGCTGCCGCCGGACTCGGCGGCATCCTCATCAAGCTGCTCACCAGCGACTGGTTCCTCGGAATCCTCAAGACGATCTTCGAGGCGGTCATCCGCGCCGCGTTGTCGTTCTTCGGGATCGGCGGATGATCCGTGTGCTTCCCGGTGCCTCGGACGGCGACAGCCGTCCGAGGCACCGGCCCCTCGACGCGGGCGCGATGACGGTGGAGGCCGCGTTCGCGATCCTCGGGCTGGTCGCCGTCGTGACGGCTATGGCCTGGTGCCTGGCCCTGATCGGGGCGCAGCTCGCGGTCGGCGAGGCTGCTCGCGGCGCGGCCCGCACTGCGGCGCGCGGCGAGAGCACCGTCGCAGTCAGCGATGAGGCGCGCCGGCTGGTGCCCGACGCGGCGGTGGCGGTCCGGGTCGACGGAGACCACGTCGTCGTCACCGTGCATCGTTCGCTCACCCTCCCCGGCATCTTCGCGCGCTGGGGCGGCATCGCGCTGCGCGCCGACGCCGTCGCGCTCGTCGAGGACCCCACATGACCCACGATGCTGGCGCAACTGTCGCTGAGGCCCACGCTTCAGCAGCACTTACGCCAGCAAGGCGGGCAGCGGTTGGCCGCCGTCGTGATGAGGGCGCGGCCGTGGTTCTGACGCTGCTGCTCGGGGGTGCGCTGGTGCTCGCCGTGCTCCTCGGCTCTGTCGTCACCGATCTGCTCGCCGCTCGTCAGCGCGCGGCGGCGGCCGCCGACCTCGGTGCACTCGCGGGGGCTCCGGCGGCCGAGCGATCGGCGGAGGATGCGTGCCGTTCTGCCGCGTGGGTCGTACGCGGGAACGGTGCGACCCTGCGTGCCTGTGACGTCGTCGACGGTGACATCCGGATCACGGTGTCGGCGGCACCGCGAGGTTCGTTCTCCCGCTGGCTGGGAACGCTGCTCGGCGGAGTGCCGGAGCCGACCGTGGCATCCCACGCCGGCATGCGATGAGCTCGCGCCCGGCCCGGCGAGCGTGGTCGCAGGGTGAGCGGGGTCGCAGGGCGTACGGGGTCGCACGGCGTGCGGTCAGGCGCGCGTTGCTCCGCTCACCGTGTGCTCCGGGGTGCGGATCACGTCGACGAGCGTCTCGTCGGCCTCTACGCGCGCTCCGGGCCAGATGACGCAGCGCGTGATGCTCCCGGCGACGACCGCATCAAGTGCCACGACGCTCTCCCCGTGCGACACATGGAGATTCGCCCGGAGATAGTCCGCGGGAGTGCCGCAGTCGATCGACTCGCCGCGAGCCTCGACGAGCTCGAGCGTGCCGGCGTCCCACGCGGGTCGCCACACGAGGGAGTAGAGCCCCGAGGGCGAATCGGGCAGCTCTGCGACCCCGCTCGCGGGGAGCAGTGAGACGCCGAGGAAGCGGTGTCGACCGAAGTCGCTGGGCGCCTCCTCGGTGCGCACGAGCAGCCGGGGATGCTGGCCGTCCCATCCGTCGAGAAGCACCTCGAGGTCGTCGTCGAGGAACGAGTCAGCGTTGTGCACGAGCACGTGCCGGCCCTCGATCCAGGGCCGTAGCCGGCCCAGGGCCCCGGCCGTGCCCAGTCGCTCGCCCGACTCGACCGAGGTGTGCGCACGGCCGGTCACGTGGTCGAGCAGCAACGGCTGCGACTCGTGCACGTTGACCGCGACCGAGCTCGACCAGGGCGCGACGCGTCGGAGCGCCCAGTCGACGAGCGGCACATTGCCGACGGGACACATCGCCTTCGGCCGCTCGAGTGTCAGCGGTCGGAGCCGCGTGCCCGCGCCGGCCGCGAGCACCACACCGGCGACGTCATCCGGGGACACGCTCACGGCCTCACCCTGTCAGCCGGAGCGCCGGCCAGGAGCACGTTGAGGAGGCGGACCGCACCCGCCTTGTCGAGGGGGTTGTTGCCGTTGCCGCACTTGGGGCTCTGCACGCATGACGGGCAGCCGTCGGGGCACTCGCAGGCGGCGATCGCGTCGCGCGTCGCCGTGAGCCAGGTGCGGGCAGCGGCATAGCCGCGCTCGGCGAAGCCCGCGCCGCCGGGATGTCCGTCGTAGACGAACACCGTCATCCGTCCGGTGTCCTCGTGCAGCGCGGTGGACACCCCGCCGATGTCCCAACGGTCGCAGGTCGCCACGAGCGGCAGAAGACCGATCGAGGCGTGCTCCGCGGCGTGGGCTGCGCCGGGCACGTCGAGATCCTGGAGCTCCGCGGCGACGAGCTGCTCGGGCGACACCGTCCACCACACGGCCTGGGTGCGCAGGTGACGCGGTGGGAGGTCGAGCGGCTCCTCGCCGAGCACCGCGCCGGTGAGATAGCGGCGCTTGAGGTAGGCCACGACCTGGTTGGTCACCTCGACGTGCCCGTGGACGAGATCGGCCGCGCCCCAGGAGGTCCGGGCGATCTCGTCGACGATCCGGATGTCGGTCGTGTCGCGCGCTGAGGTGGTCCAGTCGACCTCCTCGCGGTGCGCGACGGCGACGGCGTCGTCGAGGTCGAGGTGGTCGACGAGGTAGGTCGCGCCCTGGTGCACATAGACCGCGCCGGTGTGCACGGTCGTGTGTGCGGCACCCGGGTCGACCGTGCCGAGCAGGCGTCCGGTCTCGTCCTCGACCACGCGGACCATGCCGCCGCCGATGCCGCGCAGGTCGGCGAGGTCGCTCGCCCGTTCGCGTCGGGTCCAGAACCAGCCGCCGGGGCGCACCCGCAGCAGCCCGCGTTCGACCAGGGTTGCGACCACCGCGCGAGCGCCGTCGCCGAACATCGGCAGGTCGTCCTCGGTCAGAGGCAGCTCGGCCGCAGCGGCGCAGAGGTGCGGTCCGAGGACATAGGGATTCGTCGGGTCGCATACGCTCGCCTCGATCCCGGTGCCGAAGATGGCCTCGGGGTGGTGGACGAGGTAGGTGTCGAGCGGGTCGTCACGTGCGACGAGGATCGCGAGCGCGTCGCCCCCGTTGCGCCCCGCGCGCCCGGCCTGCTGCCACAGCGAGGCGCGGGTGCCCGGCCAGCCACACAGGAGCACAGCGTCGAGCCCCGTCACGTCGACGCCGAGCTCGAGCGCGTTGGTCGCCGCGACACCGAGCAGCTCGCCGTCGCGCAGGGCGGCCTCGAGTGCTCGGCGTTCCTCGGGGAGGTAGCCGGCGCGATAGGCGGCGACCCGATCGGTGAGCTCGGGGTCGACTTCGGCGAGGGTCTCGCGCGTGGTCATCGCGACGGCCTCGGCGCCGCGGCGAGAGCGTACGAAGGCCAGCGTGCGCACGCCCTCGACGACGAGATCCGTGAGGAGAGAGGCGGTCTCGGCTGTCGCGGTGCGCCGCACCGGCGCGTCGTTCTCTCCGCCGTGAGCGGAGAGGGGTGGCTCCCACAGTGCGAATGACGTCGCACCGCGCGGCGACGCATCGGAGCTCACGGCCTCGACCGGGAGTCCGACCAGGCGCGACGCCGACCCGGCCGGGTCGCCCGAGGTTGCCGAGGCGAGCACGAAGGTGGGGGAGGCGCCGTACCTCGTCGCGACGCGCTGGAGCCGGCGCAGCACGTTAGCCACGTGCGACCCGAAGACGCCGCGATAGATGTGGCACTCGTCGACGACGACATAGGTGAGCGCGCGGAGGAACGACGACCACCGCTCGTGGCCCGGCAGCATCGAGCGGTGCACGAGGTCAGGGTTCGACAGCACATAGCCGGCGTGCGCCCGGACCCAGGCGCGCTCCTCATCAGGGGTGTCCCCGTCGTACGCCGAGACCCTGAGGTCCGCCACGCCGAGCTCCTCGACGGAGCGCCACTGGTCGTGCGCGAGCGCCTTCGTCGGCGCGAGGTAGAGCACGGTGGCGCCGCGGCCGTTGGGGGCCCGGGTGCCGTCGACCACGGCGGTCAGCGCCGGCATGAGGTAGGCCAGCGACTTGCCCGACGCGGTGCCGGTCGACACCACGACGTGGCGGCCCTCGTGCGCGATCTCGGCTGCCTCGACCTGATGCGCCCACGGCACGGCGATGCCGCTGCGGGTCCACGCATCACGCAGCGCGGGGTCGACCCAGCCTGGCCAGCCGACCGTCGTGCCGGCACGCGCCGGCACCTCTTCGACATGGAGCAGCCGGTCGTCTCGGCCCGCGGTCAGACGCGCGAGCAGCGACTGCGGATCCGGTGTGGGCACGCGCCCGATCCTGCCGCCCCGCACCCACCGCCGCCGACCTGCCCTGCACCTCCCGGCCCACGCCACCCGGCACGGCTCAGCCCGACCACCAGCTGCCGACCACCAGCTGCCGACAGCCCGCTGCCCGACTGCCACCGCGCGGCTGGGCAGCCGGGGGGATCTGGTGTCCCCGGAGTCGGGCGGTATGCAAGAGTGACCGACGTGGATCTCGATGTCAGCACCCGCGAAGAGGGCCAGCACGTCGTGGTGGTCGCCATCGGCGAGGTCGACGTTTTCACCGCACCCACCCTCGACGCCGAGCTCGGTCGACTCATCGCTGATGGGCGCACCGACCTCGTCGTCGACCTCTCGCGCGTCGACTTCCTCGACTCGACCGGGCTGTCGGTGATCGTCAAGGCACTCGCGCGGGTGCGAGCGGTCGACGGCTCGATCTCTGTGGTGATCACCGCCGACCGGGTGGCGAAGGTCTTCCGGATCACCGGCCTCGACGCCCTCATCCCGCTCTACGCCTCGGTCGCCGAGGCCGTCGCCACCTCGGACTAGTCGTGCCCGCCGCGACGCTGTCGATCCCCCCGCACGCCGAGCACGTGCGCACCGCGCGCCTCGTGGCGGTCGCCGCGGCTCGGCGGGCCGGCCTCGCAGAGGACGTGATCGACGACGTCCGCCTCGCGGTCGGCGAGGTCGTCGCGCAGGCCGTCCTCCGCCACGCAGCCTGGGGCATCGAGCGCGATGTCGACCTCGTGATCCGCGACGACGGCCACGCGTTCGCCGTCGAGGTGAGCAGCGAACCCGCGACGGACGCGACCCCGATCGACGCTGACTCCGATGACGGGGCGGACGACGGGGTCGCGCTCGCCCTCGTCCGCGCGCTGGTTCCTGAGGTGGTCGTCACGCTCGGCACGGTTGCCCTCGCGTGGCCGTTCGTCACCTCACCGGCCTGACCGCGTGTGCCTGACGGCCCACCTCCGACCTGGCTGACCGGCCCGTTCTCGACCGACCTGCCTGAGTCGCCCGGACTGACCCGGGCTGTGGTGAATCCCGAGGTTTGATCCCGATCGGCGCCCACGGGTCGCGGGAGCCGCTACGCCGCGCGTGGCCCGGCTGCGCAGTCCCGCGGTCGTCGTGGCCATGACAGCGGTTTCACCGAGCAGCGGACATGGTGGCGTCCCGTCGTTGTGATTCATACCGCACGGCGAGTGTGGGGTGCGACGGGTGGCCTGGGTCACATCCCTGCGTAGACTCCGGCGAACTCGAGGGTCCGACTCCGCGATGCGCGGCTCGGACCCCCTCACGCACGCAAGGAGCATTGATGTCGGGGTCGTTGATCACCGCCGTGGGCGAGGTGACCGTCGAAGGCGGTAACTACACCCTCGTCGCCATCGTGGGTCTGGTCGCCGTGGCCGCCTTGGGCGTCGCCTGGGTCCTGGCCCGAGAGGTCCTCGCCGCGAGCGAGGGCACAGAGAGCATGAAGGAGATCGCCGGAGCGGTACAGGAAGGTGCAGCGGCGTATCTCTCGCGCCAGTTCCGCACCCTCGCCGTCTTCGCGGTGATCGTCGTGATCGTCCTGTACTTCCTGCCCGTCCCTGAGTCGACGCAGTTCAGCGAGACCGTGCTGAAGCTGGGGCGCTCGGGCTTCTTCATCGTCGGCGCAGTCTTCTCCGGAATCACCGGCTACATGGGCATGTGGCTCGCCGTACGCGGCAACGTGCGCGTCGCGGCGGCGGCCAACGAGGAGAACGGCGAGATGTCGGCGATGAAGATCGCCTTCCGCACCGGTGGTGTGGCGGGCATGTTCACCGTCGGTCTCGGCCTTCTCGGTGCCGTGTTCGTCGTGCTCATCTTCAAGTCCGCAGCGCCCACGGTGCTCGAGGGCTTCGGCTTCGGTGCTGCGCTTCTCGCGATGTTCATGCGCGTCGGCGGCGGCATCTTCACCAAGGCCGCTGACGTCGGTGCCGACCTCGTCGGCAAGGTCGAGCAGGGCATCCCTGAAGATGACCCGCGCAATGCCGCGACCATCGCCGACAACGTCGGCGACAACGTCGGCGACTGCGCCGGCATGGCTGCTGACCTCTTCGAGTCCTACGCCGTCACGCTCGTCGCGGCCCTCATCCTGGGCAAGGCGACGTTCGGCAACGCCGGCCTGGTCTACCCGTTGCTCGTGCCCGCGATCGGTGTCATCACCGCGGTCATCGGCATCTTCGCGGTGGCTCCGCGCAAGGGCGACCGTTCGGGCATGACCGCCATCAACCGCGGCTTCTTCATCTCGGCCGTCATCTCGGCGGTCCTCGTGGCCATCATGACCTGGCTCTACCTTCCCGACTCGTTCGCCGGATTCGCCGGCATCAACGTCGAGTCGCTCAACTTCGCCGCGCTCACACCTGGTGGCCCGGCCGGTCCCGGCCCCAACCCCCGCTGGGTCGCGATCGGTGCCGTCCTCATCGGAATCATCCTGGCGGCGGCCATCCAGCAGCTGACCGGCTACTTCACCGAGACCAACCGCAAGCCGGTCGACGACGTGGCCAAGAGCTCGCTCACCGGTCCGGCCACAGTCATCCTCGCCGGCATCTCGGTGGGCCTCGAGTCGGCGGTCTACTCCGCCATCCTCATCGCCGCCGCGGTGTTCGCGGCGTCGATGCTCGGCGGCGGCTCGGTCGTCCTTGGTCTCTTCGCTGTGGCGCTCGCTGGCTGCGGACTGCTCACCACAGTCGGCGTCATCGTCTCGATGGACACCTTCGGCCCGGTGTCGGACAACGCCCAGGGCATCGCGGAGATGTCCGGCGATATCAGCCCGGAGGGTGCGCGTGTGCTTACCAGCCTCGACGCCGTCGGCAACACCACCAAGGCGATCACCAAGGGCATCGCGATCGCCACTGCCGTGCTCGCCGCGACCGCGCTGTTCGGGTCGTTCCGTGACGCCGTCCAGACCGCGGTCAGCACGCTCACCAACGCTGACATCGTCGACCGTCCGAGCCAGTACGACCAGCTGCAGTACTTCGGCATCCTCAACATCGCCGACCCGCGCAACCTGGTCGGCCTGATCATCGGCGCCTCGGTGGTGTTCCTGTTCTCGGGTCTGGCGATCAACGCCGTGTCCCGCGCTGCCGGCGCCGTGATCTTCGAGGTGCGTCGCCAGTTCCGCGAGCACCCCGGGATCATGGACTACACCGAGAAGCCGGAGTACGGCAAGGTCGTCGACATCGTCACGCGTGACTCACTCCGTGAACTCATCACGCCGGGTCTGCTCGCGGTGCTCACCCCGATCGCGGTGGGCTTCGCTCTCGGCGTCGGTGCACTGGGCTCCTACCTCGCCGGCACCATCGCGACCGGTGCCCTCATGGCGGTGTTCCTCTCGAACTCCGGTGGTGCCTGGGACAACGCGAAGAAGTTCGTCGAGGACGGCCACTTCGGTGGCAAGGGTTCCGAGGCGCACGCCGCCACCGTCATCGGTGACACCGTCGGCGACCCGTTCAAGGACACCGCCGGCCCGTCGATCAACCCGCTGATCAAGGTGATGAACCTCGTCGCCCTGCTCGTCGCGCCCGCGGTGGTCACCATGACCCTCAAGGCCGACAACTGGCGCTTCGTCATCGCGGGTGTCGCGCTGGCGATCGTCGTGACGTCGGTCGTCATCGCACGAGGACGTCCGATCACCGTCGGAGACGACCCCGACATGGACGAGATCACCGAGCACCACCCGGTGCACGCGGACTCCGAGACGATCGTCTCCGACCACGTCCACACCGAGGGCGACGGTCACCAGCACTGACCTTGCCGAGGTGAAGCCCGACAGGGACTCGCCTCGGCGCACGATGCGGGCCCGGAGGGATTCCCTCCGGGCCCGCATCGAGTCGCGACGTCGGACATGATCAGGCCATGCGGTGCAGGCGATGAGCGACCAGGGTGACCGGGCCGCAGCGGCGCGGGTGCGCGAGGTCTTCCTCGACGCCGGCTTCACCGCCGACGGCCTGCTGTCCGTGCTCGGTGCTTCCGCGTATGCCGGGCTCGGCCGCGGCGAGCCCGTGCCGGCCCGACGCGCCCTGCAGGACCGCCACGACGTGACCGCTGAGCTCGTACGCCTCTTCGTTCTCGGCGACACCGTGCCGAGGCAGGACGCCCGACGCCGGTTGCCGCTCGACGACCTCGTCGCGCTCGGGCTCGTCGGGGGCGCGAGCGAGATGCGCGCGCTCGTCGACGTGCGGCCCTACGGCGAGAGCGACACCGACTGGTACGTCGTCAGTGACCACGGCCCGGACTCCGCCGGTCATGGCCAGGCCGAGGTGTCGGCCGACCATGTGCTCGGCGTCGGTGGTGCGTCGCTGACCCTGGCTCGCATCACGCCGCGCGACCTCGTCGAGCGCGCGCTCGACCTCGGCACCGGTTGTGGGGTGCAGGCACTGCACCTCGGTCGGCATGCGCGGCAGGTGGTCGCGACGGACCGCAACCGTCGCGCGCTGCGTCTCGCCGCGATCACCGCGGCGCTGTCGGGGCAGGAGTGGGACCTGCGTGAGGGCTCGCTCTTCGAGCCGGTCGGTGCCGAGACGTTCGACCTCGTGGTGAGCAACCCGCCCTTCGTCATCTCACCCGGCCTGCGCTACACCTACCGCGACGGTGGGTTCCCCGCCGATGACCTCGGCCGACTCCTCGTCCAGCAGTCGCCCCCGCGTCTCACCGACGGCGGCACCGCGGTGATCCTCGCCAACTGGCTGCACGTGCACGGCGAGGACTGGCGCGATCGCGTGGCGGGCTGGGTCGCGGGCACTGGCTGCGACGCATGGGTGGCCCAGCGCGAGGTGCAGGACCCGGCACAGTACGTCGGGCTCTGGCTGCGCGATGCCGGCGGTCTGAGCGAGGAGCCGGAGGCGAGGGCAGAGCACGACCGGCGCTATGCCGAATGGCTCGATGCCTTCCGGCACATGGACGCCGACGGCATCGGGTTCGGCTGGATCGTGCTGCACCGAGGCGGTACGTACGGCGCCCAGGGACCTCGTATCGAGGACGTCGCCCAGGCTCCGCGCCAGCCGCGCGGCGACGAGGTCGCGGCCCTGGTCGCGGCCCGCGCCGGGTGGGCGACGTACGACGCCATCGCCTTGCTGGATGCCTGCCCACGCCGCGCTCCCGGCCTTCGCATCATCGAGCAGGAGCGCGCCGACGACAGCGGTCATCTCAGCGCGCTGCCGCCGTTCGTGGGTCTCGCCGAGGGCTGGCGCGGCGACTCCCTCGCCGACTCGGTGACTGTGCACCTGCTCCGTGCTTTCGACGGCACCACGACGCTCAGCGACGCCGTCGACGACGCCGCCGCGGCCTACGGCCTCGACCCCGACGACGTCCTCCCCGGAGCCCTCCTCACCGTCCGCCACCTCACCGAAACCACCCACCTCCACCTCCCCTAACCCCCCCCGCCGCATAGCGGAGACCAATCCCGATGAATGTGCCCCTGGGTGCGATAGGTGCAACTCAGGCGCCCCAACGGTCGCCGAGGATTCCGGATGTCGGACAGGCGACAGCGCTCCGTACCAACTCCCGAGATGACGGACCACGTGCGACCGCGCGAGATGTGTCGTGACGCACGGGACCAGCCGGTCGTGAATACACATCGTGGAGTGTCGGAGACGACGTGGGCCGGAGCGGGCGGTGGGCCACCGGCGTTCACCGGCGGTCGGAGCGGTGGGTGCGCCAGGGTGGTGCCATGACTGGTGACCACGGCGAGCCCCCGGCGGACCTGCCGCAGACGTTCGCGAAGGTGCCGCCGATGGACCCGGTCGCGTGGCGGGAGTCCCTGCCCGGCAAGCGCATGGGCGCGGGCGCGCTGATCCGCGATCCTGCAGGGCGGGTGCTCGTGGTGGAGCCGACGTACAAGGAGTCCTGGGAGGTGCCGGGCGGCATCGTCGAGGCCGACGAGTCGCCGCGTCAGGCCTGCGCGCGTGAGATCCATGAAGAGCTCGGTCTCGCGCTCGCCCCGGGCCGCCTGCTGGTGTGGGAGTGGCAGGGTCCCGAGCCCGACCGCAGCGAGTCCGTGATGCTCATCTTCGACGGCGGCGTGCTCTCCGGGATCGACGACATCACTCTGCCGGCGGACGAGCTGGCGTCCGCCCGCTTCGTACCCCAGGTCGACCTCGCCGACCTGCTGGCCGAGCGTCTCGTACGCCGCCTCCACGCCGCCCTCCGAGCTCTCGCCACGGGCGCCCTCATCGAGCTCGAGCACGGCCACGAAGTGCCCCCCACCCCACCCCTCTGGCCGCACCTCACCCCCAGTTCCCGATGAATGTGCCCCAGCGTGCGTTAGGCGCAAGTCACGCGCCCCACTGCGTCCACAGGCGGAGGTGGAACTGACTGACGGGGGCGCTTCACGTGCGCCTAACGCACGCTGGGGCACATTCATCTGGAAATGGGGGTCTGACCTGCGGTGATGCTCATGTGGGGTGTTGGGGCGACACGCCGTCCAGGGGGTGTGGGTTTGACATGAGGGGTACCCGGATGGTGAGACTCCGGCCGTCCGACCATGCTGGTTGTTGCTGGGTTGTGCCTCGGTACGGCAGGTCTGGCCGTGCTCGACCCGCGAACGATGAAGGAGACGCGTGCCCCCGAAGGCCAAGGTCCAGGCTGACAGTGACGCCGCCGACGACGACGCTCTCGTCGACGGCGCGGCGGTACGTGGTGGGCGCACGCTCGTCATCGTCGAGTCACCGGCGAAGGCCAAGACGATCCAGGGCTACCTCGGCCCGGGCTACGACGTGGAGGCGTCCGTCGGACACATCCGCGACCTGCCGAAGCGCGCCGCCGACATCCCCGCGAAGTACACGGGAGAGGCCTGGTCGCGTCTCGGGGTCGACGTCGACCACGGCTACACCGCCCTCTACGTCGTCGATGCCGACAAGCGCACCAAGGTCGCGGAGCTGAAGAAGAAGCTCGCCCAGGCCGACACCCTCCTGCTCGCGACGGACGAGGACCGCGAGGGCGAGGCCATCGCATGGCACCTCCTCGAGGTGCTCTCGCCCACCGTCCCGGTCAAGCGCATGGTGTTCCACGAGATCACCAAGGACGCGATCCAGCGCGCCGTCAACGAGACCCGCGAGCTCGATCAGAGCCTCGTCGACGCCCAGGAGACCCGTCGCATCCTCGACCGTCTCTATGGGTACGAGGTGTCGCCGGTCCTTTGGAAGAAGGTGATGACCGGCCTGTCGGCCGGTCGCGTGCAGTCGGTCGCAACCCGCCTCGTGGTCGACCGCGAGCGCGAGCGCATCGCCTTCCGCAGCGCGTCGTACTGGGACATCGAAGGCCTGTTCGACCCGGGCTCGTTCAACGCCAAGCTCGTCGCGGTCGACGGCAGGCGCGTCGCCAGCGGCAAGGACTTCAGCGACCTCGGCGTGCTCACCCGCGCCGACGCGGCGCACCTCACCGAGGAGACCGCGACGTCGTTGTCGACGGCCCTCGCTGATGCCTCGTTCGCGGTGCGCTCGGTCGAGGACAAGCCGTATCGCCGTTCTCCCGCAGCACCTTTCATGACCTCGACGCTGCAGCAGGAGGCCAGCCGCAAGCTGCGCTGGGGTGCGCAGCGCACGATGCGTGTCGCGCAGGGCCTCTACGAGCGCGGCTTCATCACCTACATGCGTACGGACTCCACGACCCTGTCGGAGTCGGCGGTCAACGCCGCACGCGCCCAAGCCGCGCAGCTCTACGGCAGCGACCACGTCGCCGAGGTGCCGCGTCGCTATGACCGCAAGGTCAAGAACGCGCAAGAGGCGCACGAGGCCGTGCGTCCCGCCGGCGACACGTTCCGCACGCCCGCAGAGGTCGCAGGTGAGCTGCGCGGCGATGACTTCGCGCTCTACGACTTGATCTGGAAGCGCACGGTCGCCTCGCAGATGGCCGATGCGCGCGGCATGACTGCGACCATCCGCCTCGGCGCGGTCGCCTCCGACGGTCGCGACGCGGAGTTCTCCGTCAGCGGCACGGTCATCACCTTCCGCGGGTTCCTCGCGGCCTACGAGGAGTCGGTCGACGACGACGCCGACAAGGGCGACGGCGGCGGCGACAATGCCGAGCGGCGCCTGCCCAACCTCAAGGTCGGCGACTCCGTCACCGCGCTGCGCCTCGATCCCGAGGGCCACTCGACCAACCCGCCGCCCCGCTACACCGAGGCGTCGCTGGTCAAGGCGCTCGAGGAGCGCGGCATCGGCCGCCCGTCGACGTACGCCTCGATCATGGGCACGATCGTCGACCGCGGATACGTCGTGAAGCGCGGCACCGCGCTCGTGCCGTCGTTTCTCGCGTTCGCCGTGGTCCGCCTCATGGAGGAGCACTTCACAACGCTCATCGACTACGACTTCACCGCTCGTCTCGAAGAGGTGCTCGACACCGTGGCCTCGGGTGAGGTCGACCGCACCGGGGTGCTCGACCGGTTCTACCGCGGTGATCCCGAGCGCAACTTCGCCGGTCTGCACCCGCTGGTCAACGACCTCGGCGAGATCGATGCGCGCGAGATCTCGTCGTTCCCCATCGCAGACTCCGACGCCGTGCTGCGCGTCGGGCGCTACGGCGCCTATGTCGAGCGCGACGGCGAGCGCGCCAACGTGCCGCCGGAGATCGCACCCGACGAGCTCACCGCCGAGAAGGCGGCCGAGCTGCTCGCGATGCCGTCGGGAGATCACCCCCTCGGCAATCACCCGGAGACTGGCCTCGAGGTCGTCGCCAAGACCGGTCGCTATGGCCCCTACGTCACCGAGCTGCTGGCGGAGGGCGCACCCAAGTCGGCCAAGCCGCGCACCGCGTCGCTGTTCGCCGACATGGCTGTCGACACCGTCGACATGGCGACTGCGGTCAAGCTGCTGTCGCTGCCGCGCGACGTCGGTGCCGACCCGGCCGATGGCGTGATCATCACGGCACAGAACGGTCGCTACGGCCCGTACATCACCAAGGACAAGGACTCTCGGTCGCTGCCGAGTGAAGACGCGATCTTCACGGTGACGCTCGAGGAGGCTCTCGCGTTGCTCGCGCAGCCCAAGGGTCGGCGCGGCGCGGCCGCGCCGAAGCCTGGCATCGTGGTGGGTGTCGACCCGTCGACCAACCGCGAGGTGCAGCTCAAGGAGGGTCGATTCGGTCCCTACGTGACCGACGG
>JANXWJ010000092.1 GCA_025351185.1 Candidatus Nanopelagicales bacterium | reverse complement strand
CACGCTCACCATCCTCGAGCGCGCCGCCGAGCAGCGCCGCTGCCACGGTCTCGACAGTGTCGAGCTCCGTGTCGTCGACGCGCCGGGCCGCTATGTCGCTAGCGAGGAGAGCGCGTTGGCTCACTTCCTCGGCGAGGGTGTCGCCTTGCCGATGACCGTGCCGCCGCGCGTCTTCGAGTCCGGCGTACGTCGTCGCCCGACCCTCCTGTCGAACGCCGAGACCTATGCCCACATCGCCCTCATCGCCCGGCACGGAGCGGGCTGGTTCCGCGAGGTGGGCGTCGCCACCGCGCCCGGCACCATGCTCATCTCCGTGTCCGGCGCCGTCGGTCATCCGGGCGTGCTGGAGGTTCCGACCGGCAGCAGCGTGCGTCACATCCTCGGCCTTGCCGGTGGCACGTCTGGCTCGGTCCACGGCCTCGTCACCGGTGGCTACGGCGGAGCCTGGGTCGTGGCCGGCGACGTGCTCGACTCGCCCTGGTCCGTCGACGGTCTGCGCCCCTCGGGAGGTGTCCCCGGTGCCGGTGTCCTTGCGGTGCTCCCGACCGATGCCTGCGGGCTCGCGGAGACAGCGCGCGTCGTCCGGTGGATGGCCGGCCAAGGCGCGGGCCAGTGCGGACCCTGCCGTTTCGGGCTCGCCGCCGTCGCCACCGACATGGACATGCTGGCCGCCGGGCGACTCAACGCAACCGGCCTCGCCAACCTCGAACGTCGCCTCGGTGTCATCCCTGGCCGTGGCGCGTGCCGTCACCCCGACGGCGCCGTGCGGTTCGCCGGCACCGCCTTGCAGGTCTTCGCCGACGAGGTGCGCTCGCACTTGCGTGGTCGCTGCACGGCGAGCCGTCGTACGTCGGTGCTGCCCGTCCCCGCGTCGACCGTGTCGCTGCCCGTGTCCCGTCCCGGTGAGGAGTGGCGATGAGCGGTCACGTCGTGACCATCGACCGCATCGCGTGCGACGGCTTCGGCACCTGCGCCCAGCTGCTGCCCGAACGGATCATCCTCGACGAGTGGGGTTACCCCATCATCGACTCGACACCCGTGCACGGCACCGAGCGTCAGCATGCCAAACGCGCGGTCAACGCGTGCCCGCGTCTCGCCCTGACCCTCCAGAAGGTCCACGAACCGGAGCCGGTCCGCCGATAGGCCAGCCGACCGCGTCCGCGGCAGCCGCTCAGGCGCCGCGGTGGCGCAGCTCGAGCACCCGCCCACCGATCCGGCTGCGACCGGCGGAGTCCCGTGCGCCGGGCGACTTCACGACGATGCGGGTGCGGTCGGCGACGAACAGGTCGTGCGAGAACTCGAACGGTACGTCGTCAACGTCGACGGTCGTGCGGGTGACCGACAGCATGGCGTCCCCTGGTCGTACGCCGAGGATCGACGCGACCTCACGTGAGGCTGAGGCCACCTCGATGCGCTCGACCGCCTCGTGCGGTCGCAAGTCGTACTCCCGCTCCAGCAACTCATACAGCGACCCCGACAGCTCGCGCTCGGGGAGACCGGGCACCCGGTCGGCCGGCAGCTGCGCGTGCTCGAGCGAAATAGGTGTGCCGTCGGCGAGCCGGATGCGCACGAGGTCCACGACGAAGCTGCCCGGCTCGATGGCGAGCGCGGTCGCCGCCTCCTGGCCGGCCGCGACCACCGACATGCTCACGATGCGCGAGCCAGCCGTGAAACCTTGGTCGCGCAGCAGCGCCGGCACCCCGACGATGCGCGAGAGGTCACGGTCGAACTTGCCGTGCTGCACGAAGGTGCCCCCACCGCGGCCGGGCACCCGTCGCACCA
Organism: Candidatus Nanopelagicales bacterium; assembly: GCA_025351185.1. Lineage (GTDB taxonomy): Bacteria > Actinomycetota > Actinomycetes > S36-B12 > CAIYMF01 > Longivirga. The sequence goes on along the minus strand of JANXWJ010000092.1, from coordinate 4,355 downwards.
GCCCGTCGACCTCCAGCGCCCCCAGCGCGTGCCGCAACGTCGAACGGCTGACGCCGAGCTGCACGGCGAGATCGCGTTCGGCACCGAGGCGCTGGCCCGGGCGCAGCGACCCGTCACGCAGCATGGTCTCGAGGCGACGACGGGTGTCGTCCGCCGTCGGACCGAGTGCGACCTCGTCGTCACCCATCCCGTGTCCCCCTCGTGATCGATGCGGTCACTGTAGGTCCCGACCCGTCAGCCGGCAGCGTCGAGCGCCGCGAGCGACTCCGGCAGCACCTGTCCCCCGTCGACCACGAGCGCCTGCCCTGTGACGTAGGCAGCCTCGTCGGTGGCGAAGAACAGCGCCGCGTGACCGATGTCGTCGACCACCCCCAGCCTCTTCATCGGGATCGATGCCTCCATGGAGGCCCGGTAGCCGGCGCCGAGGTCCGCGAGCCCCTCGGTCTCGATATTGCCGGGCAGCACGGCGTTGACCGTGATACCGCGCGGTGCCAGCTCGATCGAGGCGGTGCGCATGAAGCCGAGCTGCGCCGCCTTGCTCGCGCCGTAGTGCGACCAGCCAGGAAAACCCGTGATGGGACCGGTGATCGAGGAGGTGAGGATGACGCGCCCGTGGCCCGACGCGGTGAGCGCCTCGATCGCCGCCTGCACCGAGAGCATCGTGCCTTTGACGTTGGTGGAGTAGACGAGGTCCATGTCGGCCTCGGTCATCGTTGCCAGCGGCGAGTCGGGGAAGATGCCGGCGTTGGCGCAGAGCACGTCGAGCCCGCCGTTGCGCCCGACGGCCGCAGCGACCATGTCCCTGCACGACTCGGCGCTCGCGACGTCTCCGAGCACGTAGGTCACCGTGCCCCCGCCGAGAGCAGTGAGCTCGCTCGCAGCGGCGACGGCCGAGCCCTCGTCACGACCGGTGATGACGACGTGCGCACCCGCCGAAGCGAACACGCGCGCGATGCCCTTGCCGATGCCCTTCGTCCCGCCCGTGACGAGGACGGAACGGCCTGCGATGGAGCTGAACATGGATCCTCCGGGAGGTCAGCCGAACATGGACAGGTAGTTCTCGGCGAGGTCGCACGACACGGTGGTGAACTCGGCGCCGAGCGCCTGCGCCTCCGGTACGGCGCTGTGCGAGCCGATCCAGGCGACGAGCAGCAGCCGCCGGAGCATGACGAAGGTCGGCAGCTCGGCGACCTCGGCCGGGCTCAGCGGCGCGACGGTGCGGTAGCCGGTGACCCACGAGTCGATCAGCTCGGGTACGACGGGCAGGTGCTCGATGAACGACAGCGACGATCCGAGGTCGTAGAGATACCAGCTGAATCCGCAGTCGTCGAAGTCGATGACGCCGACGTGCGGTCCGTCGACGAGCAGGTTGGCGAGACGCATGTCGGCGTGCACCAGCCCGAAGCGCTCCGGACCTCGACCGAAGGCAACGAGCCGCTCACGGAGCAGGTCGGAGCACCGTCCGAGGACGTCGAGCTCCGGCCGTCCGACTCCCAGACCGTCCTGCCACCTCCCCCAGTGACCGCGGTCGCCGAGCGACGTGTCGTAGTCCCAGGTGAACCGGGTGAATCCGGTCGGCTGCTGCCACGTCTTCGCATGACTGTGCAGCCGGGCGGTGATCGCGCCGAGCTGCGCGAAGTCGTCGAGCAGCCGATCCTGCGGCGGGTGGACGCCGTCCATCCACTCGAAGGCGACGACGAAGCGCTCCTCGCCGCCGGGGTGCCGCACACCCACGACCTCGCGACCGTCCGGTGTCGGCACGACCGGAGCGGTTCTCACCACCTGCTCGTCGCGCAGCGAGCGGACCCACGCGAGCTCGCTCTGGATCGCCTCGCGCGTGTGATAGCCCGTGCGGTGCACCCGCAGCACGACGCGGCGTCCGTCGGACGAGTCGAGCCGGTAGGTCGCGTTCTCGGACACGTTGAGCAGCGTGATCGCGGCGTCGGCCATGCCGTGCTCCACGGCGGCCTTCTCGGCGAACACCTGCAGGTGCTCGGTGTCGAGGTCCTGGCTCACACGCTCTCCTCTCTCGGGATTCTTCCCGTGCTCCGGCCTAGTGCGTGCGCCCGACGATCGCCTCGAGCGCTCGCGTGATGGCCGTGCGCGCACGGGTGACACCGTCCGGTGTCCCCGCGATGTAGACGCGTCCGGCGGCGCCGATCATCTGCACGTCGACCAGCGTGTTCTCCGGGGCAGCCTTCTCCGCCTCGTTCGCAGCGACCGCGGCGAACAGGGCAGGAGTCATCTCGTAGACGAGGAGCGCCTGCCCCGGCAGCAGCATCGAGGCCTGCCGGTTGCGGTTGATGATCACCGCGTGCTGGTCCGTGACGTCCTCGATCACGTCGTGGTAGAGCACACGCGGTGCCAGCTGGTCCGCTGCCTCCGCGTCGAGTCCGGCGAGGATGGCCTCGCCCGCCCGAGTCACGTCGGCCATCGACTCCGAGTGCACCTCGAGGACGCCGAACTGCCTCTCCACGAACAAGATCCCGGGCTCGATGTCGGGCACCGTCACGAGCGCCTGGTGCGTCACGCGCTCGATCGCGAGGCCCGGTGCGACCTCCACGATGAGGGCGTGCTGCCCGGAGTACGGCGGGTAGCCGCGCGCGCGGGTCGGTGTCCCGAGGTAGGCCGCGAACTGCGGCTGCAGGTCCTCGACGAGCAGGTAGACGCGCAGCTCCGGTCCCGCGAACGGGACCGAGGTCACGCCGACGCCTCACCCGAGACGGTGAAGTGCTTCGCGAGCTCGACGTGCGGGCGCGGGATCACATGCACCGACACGAGCTCGCCGACAGCACCGGCGGTCTCGGCACCGGCCTCGGTGGCGGCCTTGACCGCTCCGACGTCACCGACGACGGTGATGGCCACGAGCCCGTCACCAACCGTGTCCTTGCTGACGATGACGACGTTGGCGGCCTTGACCATCGCGTCTGCGGCAGCGAGGGCGGCGACGTAGCCCTTGGTCTCGATGAGACCGATTGCGTTGTTCGACATGACTGACTCCTCCTGGATCGCCACGGGGACCGTGGACGTTGCGGCGTGCTGTGGTGTGGGCGTGCTGTGGTCTGGTGGACAGGTACGGGTCAGGAATCCGTGGTCTCGTCGATCGAGCCGATGATGAGTGCGTCGATCGGTGGTGCGGCCTGGTCCTTGAACCACGCCGACGCGACCGATCCGGTGGCGACCAGGACCGACTCTCCGATCCCGGTGCCGAGGACGTCGAAGGCGACGAGGCGGTTGCCGCCTTCGACCTCCACCTCGAGGAAGGCCCCCGAAGGGACCTCGTCCAGCCGACGGCTGGACCAGACATTGCCGATCACCCGTGCGCGCAGCATCACCGCTCCTTCGTGATCTCGACACCGTCCGCTCGCGCGCGATCGCGTGCCAGCGGGGTCAGGACGGCCTTGCGGCCGAGGTGGATCGACGAGCCGGCGCTGGCGGCGTCGCGCACGTGGCGCTCAGTCACGGCACCGCTGTCGATCCGTACGACGCTCGCACCTGCCAGCACCGGTGCGACTGCGCCCGACGCGTCGCCGACGAGCGCGAACGTCGTGTCGCCGGAGGCGATGGCGGCGCGCGCGGCGTCGCTCGCCAGGGCGATCCGTCGTGCGAAGGATTGCAGGTCGTCGTCCGACGCGATACGCACGACCTCGCGCGTCAGCGTCGCGGGCACCGGGGCCGCGTGAGTCACGGCATCCGCCATCGTCTGCGGCGCGACCTCGCTGAGCACCTCTCGGACCAGCTGACGCAGGAGGTCCGACTCGGCCGGAGGCAGGCTCATCGGACCGCCTGCAGTGCTGCCTCGGCGACCTCGGCTGCCTGACGGACGTCGGCCTCCTTGCCGGAGAGGTAGACGCGACCGGTCGCACCGATCATCCGGAAGTCCACGACCTTGATCGAGGCCGCCTTCTCCGCCTCGTTCGTCGCCAGGATGGCGTACGACGCGGGTGCCATCTCGAGGACGAACAGCGACTCCCCCGGCAGCGCCATGGAGCCCATCTTGTTGCGGTTGATGAGGAACGAGTGCTGCCGGTCGAGCATCGTCACGATCCGCGACGCGAGCACCTGGGGCCGGATGGCCTGATCCGGATCGGCACCGAGCGCGTCGAGCACGGCCTCGCCCGCGGCCTTCACCTGGCCGGTCGGACCGTGGATCTCGAGGTAGCCGTACTGCCGCTCCACCACGAGGATCCCCGCCTGCACCTCGGCGTACTTCAGGGCGACGTCGGTCAGCGGCTCGATGTCGAGGCCGGGGGCCACCTCGATGATCAGCGCAGCGACGTCGGCACGCGGCAGCGCGCCCTTGACCGTGGAACCCATGTAGCACATGGTCTGCGGCTGCAGCCGGTCGAGGAAGA
>JANXWJ010000055.1 GCA_025351185.1 Candidatus Nanopelagicales bacterium | reverse complement strand
GACAGAAGTTCTGACCCACCCGTGAACCACCCGCGAGGAGATCTCATGCCGACACTGCGAAGCTGGCGTCTCGGCCTACTGGCGGCGACCGGCTGGATCGTCGTCTACGCCCTGACCGTGAGCCTGCTCGCCGGGCCGGCGCACCTGCTTGACCAGGTGCGCCGCGACGGGCGGCTTCTCGGATTGCTCGCCGCGGGGTTCGCCATCCAAGTCGCACTCCTGGTCGAGCTGCACCGCAGACAGCGCGGATCCACCAGAACGACCGGCCCGGCGATCGCCGGAACAAGCGTTTCCACCGTAGGGATGGTGGCGTGTTGCGCCCATCACGTCGCCGATCTGCTCCCGCTCGTGGGCGCCGCCGGCGTAGCAACCGTTGTTACGTCGGCCCAACGGCCGCTGATGCTCGTGGGACTGGCGATCAACATCGCCGCCATCGCCATCCTCGCCCGCTCCTTGCGAACCGTCGCTCCTGCTGCTGCTGAGGCGTCGGTCCTTGACCACGAGCGGAGCCCGCAATGGGTACCGTGATTCGTTCGGTCACCCGCACCGCGATCATTGCCGCGGTCACCGCGCTCGCGCTGTCCGCCTGCGCGAACGGGGCCACGAGCCAAGCCCCTGCGACACCTAGCCCCACGGGGTCGGTGTTGTCGGATGCAAAGAGTGCTGCCGGACCGGTCGAGGTCGCGGTGACGAACCCGAACGTCACGTCGGCGGGGGCGTCTTTCACCGTCGAGTTGTCCAACCACGCGATCGATCTGAACGACGACATCGCCGGGACAGCCACGCTGTCTGTCGACGGCCGCATCTGGGGTGGCGGCGCATGGGCCGGGGACCCCGGCGGGGGTCATCACCGAACAGGAACCCTCACGTTCACTGGGTCGGGCCAAACGAGTGGACCCGTCGTCCTGACAGTAGTCGCGGGCGGCAGCCCCGCCGTCTTCATCTGGAAACTCCCCTGATCCCGGCCTACGGCGAGCCAGCGGGGGACAAGCATCGACGGCATGAGGTCACGTGAACCACCCCACCGGCGGAGCCGCTGCCGGGCGCACGGCCGTCCTCGTGTCCACGGACGCCGTCGGTTCGAGCTTCACCCGTGGCTCGACGGCGCGACGAGTCACCGACCAGGCGATCCTGGCCGCTGTGATTGGCGCCACCGAGTACGGCGTGGGCCTCGCGTCGCAGTCGCTAGGTGCCGCGCTCGCACGAGCGGCGATCTGCGGCTTCCGAGCCGCAGTGCAGAGATCAGGGCGCGGACCGTCGCCAGGTGGTCCTCCATGGATCCGATGCAGCCGTGGACCAACGGAAGGCCAGGGCGAGAACGTGGCTGCATGACGTTGCGGCCTTCGCGCTGGCCTGCGGTGAACACCGCAACGTCACTTTCCACTAGCTCCGCTCCGCGCGTCAGACACGGGCGCGGCCTCAGGGGATCGCGGCGACACGGCGGCCATGGCTCGCCAACCGCGAGTGACGTGCGGGCCGGCTCCTGCGCTCGCGAGCGGGCGGCCCAGCAGCAGGAATCGCTAGACCCCATCGAGCCGAAGGAGAGGCCATCGGTCAGGGTCACGACAGGCTTGGTGCATTGACGTGCCGCCTCCCGCTCGTCCGATAGTCGGATGGCCGGCGTGACCGGTTTGCTAGTGGCATGGCTAGGGTGCGGGGTCGTCTGCTGCCAGTGCGGATCCGCTGCACTCGGGCGACGCGCTCAATCGCCGGGCCTTCCCGCCTGGTGAGCCGGGGACCCAATCACCTGGGGCGAATCACCGCACGGTCACCGTGCGGAGTAGGGCACCTCTCTTGCCCGAGCCCGTCAGCTAACCCGGTCGGCGTGGAGAGGAGCCCCTTTCGTGCTGTCCGCAACCCGCCGCCGGGTACGCCCGGCCTCGTTGCTCGTCACCTGTGCTCTCGGCATCGGTGTCCTGAATGCCATCGTCCCGGCCGGCGCCTCCGCGGTCGCCACCACCAGCGCCGCCACCTCGGTCGCGTCCGGCTCTGCGGTCAGCGCATCGCGCCAGCCCGCTGCACTCGTCCGGACGGCTGCCAGACCTACGTCGACGCATCTGGCCGCCGCAGCTCGCACCGCACAAATCCGCAGCTCCGCCGTCCTGGTGGCGCGAACCCGGCTCGGCTCCCGCTATGTGGCCGGGGCTGCCGGTCCGCGCAGGTTCGACTGCTCAGGCCTGACGCTGTACGTGGTCAAGAAGGCCACCGGACGCAGCCTTCCTCACTACTCCAAGGCGCAGTACTCGGTAACCAAGCGCGTCGCCCGATCCGCCCTACGCCCGGGCGACCTAGTCTTCTTCTTCGGCCTTGGCGCCCATCACGTCGGCATCTACATCGGCGGTGGGCGGATGATCGGCGCGACCAACCCGCGACAAGGGGTGCGCATCGACTCGGTCTTCTCCGGCTGGTACGGCAAGCGCTACAGCGGCGCCGGTCGGCTGGTGTAACCACCGAGCGTTCGATCGCTTCCTCGTCGTTGCACTCGAGCCCGGCACACCGTGTGTCGGGCTCGAGCTCGCAGCGTCCTGTCCGAAGCGGGCTAAGTGCTGGTCTCGCGCTCCGCGGGGTCATGGCGGTTACTCATGCGGCCGACGGCGACAACTGCGGGTGGACGAGCGACAGAGCCGGACCGTTGGAGTCGTCGGGCCCCCCGACGCTCGGTCCGTCTGCCCCATCGCCCCCAATTTTGGGTCCAGCCCGAGGGACAGTTCAGATTCGTGGGACGGCGCCGGTCGTGCGGAGGTCTCTTGGCTCCCGTTGACGGCGTCAACAGGCGAACGTCACGAGACCCGATCGGTCCCGATGGAACCCGACGGGTTGCGCTCGCAAGCAAGGGGATCCAACGGTTCCGGTGGTTCGTGTCAACGCCGAGCGAAAACTGACCCCTTTTCGCCGATCGAATATTGGGACTCCGCGGCTTTCCGTGGGTTGTCAACGGGTCGGGGTGGCCGGGATCGGTTGCTGTGATCGGTGATCGGGTCCGTTGGGGGCCGGCGTCAGGACGCGCACGTGCGGGCTTCTAGGTTTCGGAGCGACCAAGCAACCG
>JANXWJ010000049.1 GCA_025351185.1 Candidatus Nanopelagicales bacterium | reverse complement strand
GTCGACCGTGTCGAGCGGGTGCATGTCGAGCTCGGAGATGCGCATGAGGAATCGAGGACCGGAGAACGAGGTCTTGTTCTCCTCGTGGTCGCGGACCGCGTGGCACACGTTGTTGCAGAGGAAGCACTCGATGCACTTGCGGAACTCCTGCGAGCGCTCGACGTCGACCTGGGCCATGCGGTAGTCGCCCGGCTCGAGGTCGGCCGGCGGTGCGAACGCCGGCACCATGCGCGCCTTCTCGTAGTTGTAGGAGACGTCGGTGACCAGGTCGCGGATGACGGGGAAGGTCCGCATCGGCGTGATCGTGATGGTCTCCTCCTCCTCGAAGGTGTTCATGCGCGTCATGCACATGAGTCGAGGCTTGCCGTTGACCTCGGCGCTGCACGAGCCGCACTTGCCGGCCTTGCAGTTCCAGCGGACCGCGAGGTCGGGGGCTTCCGTCGCCTGCAGCCGGTGGACGATGTCGAGGATGACCTCGCCCTCGTTGACGTCGACCTGATAGTCCTGCAGGTCGCCGCTCTCGTCGTCGCCGCGCCACACGCGGAGCTTGGCCGTGTATCCCATCAGTGCGCCACCTTCGGGAGCTCGTCCTCGGTCATGTACTTCTTCAGCTCGTTCACATCGAAGAGCTCGAGCAGGTCCTCGCGCATGGGCGGGATCGGCTGACGGTAGATCTCGACATCGGTGCCGACCGACTTGCAGACGATGTTGATCTGCCGCCAGTCCGGACTCATCGCCGGGTAGTCGTCACGAGTGTGACCACCGCGGCTCTCGGTGCGCTCGAGCGCCGACTTCGCGACGGCCTCCGCCACCAGGAGCATGTTCTTGAGATCCAGCGACAGGTGCCACCCCGGGTTGAACACCCGACCACCCTGCACGCCCGCATTGGCAACCCGTGCCTTGAAGCCTTGCAACCGCTCGAGCGCCTCCTGCATCTCCGTCTCGGTGCGGATGATCCCGACGAGGTCGTTCATCGTCTGCTGCAGATCGGAGTGGATCGTGTACGGGTTCTCGCCACCCTCGACGTGATACGGCGCGAGCGCCTCGACCTCCGCGTCCGCGACCATCTCGTCGGTGACGTGCGGTCGAGCCGCACCGAGCGCGTCGACGTACATCGCCGCACCGAGGCCGGCCCGACGGCCGAAGACGAGCAGGTCGGAGAGCGAGTTGCCACCGAGGCGGTTCGAACCGTGCATGCCGCCCGAGACCTCGCCTGCGGCGAAGAGGCCGGGGAGGTGCGTCTCCTCGGTGTCGGGGTCAACCTCGACACCGCCCATGACGTAGTGACAGGTAGGCCCGACCTCCATCGGCTCCTTGGTGATGTCGACGTCGGCCAGTTCCTTGAACTGGTGCCACATCGACGGGAGCTTCTTGCGGATGACGTCGGCCGGCAGGCGGGTCGACACGTCGAGGTAGACGCCGCCGTGCGGGGTGCCGCGACCGGCCTTGACCTCGGTGTTGATCGCACGAGCGACCTCGTCACGCGGGAGCAGCTCCGGCGGGCGCTTGTTGTTCTCGGGGTCGGTATACCAGCGGTCGCCCTCCTCGGGCGTCGTGGCGTACTGCGCCTTGAACACATCGGGGATGTAGTCGAACATGAAGCGCTTGCCCTCGGAGTTGGTGAGGATCCCACCATCTCCACGCACCGACTCGGTGACGAGGATGCCCTTCACCGACGGCGGCCAGACCATGCCGGTCGGGTGGAACTGGATAAACTCCATGTTGAGCGTGGTCGCACCTGCGCGCATCGCGAGGGCGTGACCGTCGCCGGTGTACTCCCACGAACCGCTCGTGACCTTGAACGTCTTACCGATGCCGCCGGTGGCGAGCACCACGGCGGGAGCCTCGAACGACACCAGGTCGCCGGTCTCGCGGTAGTAGCCGAACGCTCCGGCCATCACGCCGTCGACCGTCATGAGGCGGGTCACGGTGACTTCGGCGAAAACCTTGATGCGCGCCTCGTAGTCACCGGTCTCGCGGAAGTCCTCCTGCTGCAGCGACACGATCTTCTGCTGCAGCGTGCGGATCAGCTCGAGGCCAGAACGGTCACCGACGTGGGCGAGGCGAGGGTATTCGTGGCCGCCGAAGTTGCGCTGGCTGATCTTGCCGTCCGGCGTACGGTCGAACAGCGCACCGAAGGTCTCGAGCTCCCAGACGCGCTGCGGCGCCTCCTTGGCGTGCAGCTCGGCCATCCGCCAGGAGTTGAGGAACTTGCCGCCGCGCATGGTGTCGCGGAAGTGGACCTGCCAGTTGTCCTTGCTGTTGACGTTGCCCATGGCCGCGGCGATACCGCCCTCGGCCATGACCGTGTGGGCCTTGCCGAACAGCGACTTGCAGATGATCGCGGTCGTCTTGCCCTGGCTGCGCGCCTCGATGGCCGCGCGGAGTCCGGCGCCTCCGGCGCCGATCACCACGACGTCGTAGGAGTGACGCTCGAGGTCGGTCATGGGTGCCCTTTCGGCGAGAGCGGGTCGGTCAGACCCAGGATCCGGTGACGGTGCCCGACGCGAGCAGGTAGACCCAGAAGTCCGCGAGCACGACCGTGCAGAGCGAGACCCAGGCCCACCGCATGTGGTGGGTGTTGAGCTTGGAGATCACGGTCCACATCTGGTAGCGCACCGGGTGCTTGGAGAAGTGCGTGATGCGACCACCCACCGCGTTGCGGCAGGAGTGGCACGACAGGCTGTAGAGCCAGAGGCACGCCGCGTTGACGGTGAGGATCACGGTGCCGGCGCCGACATGGCCCCAGTTCCCCTCGTGGTCGCGGAAGGCGAGGATCGCGTCGTAGGTGAGGATGACGTTGAGCACCAGGCCGAGGTAGAAGGCATAGCGGTGCACGTTGTTGAGGACCAGCGGGAGTCGACGCTCACCGGTGTACTTGCCGTGGGGCTCCGCGACGGCGCAGGCCGGCGGAGACATCCAGAAGGCTCGGTAGTAGGCCTTGCGGTAGTAGTAGCAGGTGAAGCGGAAGGCCAGCGGGATCCACGCGGTCAGCAGCGCGGGCGACATCTTCCAGAACGAGATCGGCGTGTTGCCGAACCCTGCGCCCGGGACGCAGCTGTCGGACAGGCACGGGGAGTAATACACCGAGATGTAGGGCTCGTAGAAGTAGTACTTGTTGCTGAACACACGCCACGCGGAGTAGACGACGAACGCCGTCAGCGCGAGGAACGTGAGGAACGGCTCCACCCAGTAGCGGTCCGTGCGCAGGGTCTTGGCCCCGATCTGCGCACGCCCTGGAGCTTCGATGCCGGTCGTAGCCATACGGCGCCTACCCGTCCCTGTGATCGGTCGACTCAAACGTCCCGAGTGTGCCACTCGCTCTTCCCGGCCGCTTCCCCCAGTTCGCCTGCGGGGTCGTGACATGGACCACAGCACCGCATCAGGACATGCGCGATCCGGGACCGGTGACCCCGTCCCTGTCGCTACGGTGCTCGCGTGAGACCCGTGACGCCACCCGAGACCGACACTGCTCCCGATCCTGACGCCGACCGGAGGCGCCAGGAGGCGGTGGCGCTCGCCGTCGAACTGATCGCGATCGACTCGACCAACGGCAACGAGACCGTCGTGGCCGAGTGCCTCGCGGCGTACCTCTCCGCGAACGGGGTCGAATCCGAGCTCATCGCCCGAGAACCGGCCCGCGCCAACCTCGTGGCACGGATCCCGGGCACCGGAGATGGACCGTCGCTGGCCTTCGTGGGTCACAGCGACGTCGTGCCCGCCGACCCTCGCGACTGGACCCACCCGCCGTTCGCGGCCGTCATCGACGACACCGGCTATCTCTGGGGTCGGGGCGCGGTCGACATGAAGAACGAGGTGGCAGCGCGCGCCGCCGCGATGGCGTCGCTGGCGCGAGCAGGCTGGCGAGGCACGGGAGACCTGCTCCTCGTGGTCGTTGCCGACGAGGAGGACGGCTCGGCCTTCGTCGGGATGAACTGGCTCGTCGACGAGCGGCCGGACCTCGCGACGACCTACGCGCTCAACGAGGGCGGTGGCTTCCCGTTCGCCCTCGTCGACGGGCGCCGGGTGGTCGAGGTGTCGATCGGCGAGAAGGGCACCTGCCCGGTCCGCGTCGACGCGATCGGGGAGGCCGGCCACGCCTCGACCCCGACGCTCGGCGACAACGCGGTGCCTCTGCTCGGACGCCTCCTCGCCCGCCTCGGCCAGGGGGTCGCGGAGCCGCTCGACCACCCGGCCGTGCGCGTGATGCTCGAGTCGCTCCTCGGCGACGGCGCCGTCGAGCGCCTCGGCCTGGTCGAGGCGCTGCGCCAGGCGTGCGCACTGCACCCCACGCTGGCCGAGAGCCTGCCGGCCGTCGCGGGCACGACGATGGCGCCGACCCTGCTGCACGGATCGACGGCTCGCAACGTCATGCCGGCGCGTGCAGGTGTCGAGCTCGACTGCCGCATCCTCCCGGGCACCACCGAGGCGGAGGTGCTCGACGCCGTACGCCTTCGCCTCGGTGACGAGGTGGCCTATGAGCTCTCGCTCGCCGAGCCGGCGGTGCATGGCAACGCCTCGGTCGCCGAGGGTCCGCTGTGGGACGTCGTACGCGACTGGTCGCTCGCGACGCTCGGCGCGCAGATGTTCCCGACCCTGTGCTCCGGGTTTACCGACTCGGTCTACCTGCGCCGGTCCTTCGGCACGGTGGCGTACGGCTTCAGCCCGTTCTCCACGACGCCGACCGAGGTGGTCGAGGCGGGCTATCACAACGCCGACGAGCGCATCCACATCGACGACATCGCTCTGTCGGCCGACTTCCACACCCACGCCGCGCGGACCTTGCTGGGCTGAGCCCCCGAACGCGCCGAGACTCGGCCCCAGAGCTCGGTTTCGGGACAGAAAGTGCAGCTGAGCTGCCTTGATCATCCCTCAGGGAAGAATTGGCGAGCGTCAGTCGAGGGGGTGCAGGACCAGGCCGCTGGCGAGCTTGGGTTCGAACCAGGTCGACTTGGGGGGCATGACCTCGCCGGCGTCGGCAACCGCGACGAGCTCGTGGGTCGAGGTCGGGTGCATCGTGAAGCCGACCGCCGCGCGGCCGGACGCGACGAGCCGCTCGATCTCCGCGGTCCCCCGGATGCCACCGACGAAGGCGATGCGCGTGTCGGTCCTCGGGTCGCCGATGTCCAGCAGCGGGCCGAGCACCCGGTCCTGCAGCACTGCGACGTCGAGGCGTGCGAGCGGGTCGGTCTCGTCGACGTCGCGCGCGGTCGCGACCCACCAGCGACCGTCGAGGTGCACGCCGAACTCGTGCCGCGCCGACGGTGCCACCGCCGCCTCGGCCGGCACGACGTCGAACGTCTCCGCCATGCCCTTGAGGAGCTGCTCGGGCGTACGTCCGGCGAGGTCGGCGACGACACGGTTGTAGGCCATCACGTGCACGTCATCGAGCGGGAAGACCACGGCGAGGAACGCGTCGTCCTCACCCGCTCGTCCCGCACCTGCACCGGCTCGCGAGGCAGCAGCACCTTCGCCGGCGCCGGCTCGGGTGGCCGAGCGGAGTGCGTGCACGCGGGATGCTGCGGCGCTGCGGTGGTGGCCGTCGGCGACGTAGAGCGCACCCGACTCGGCGAACGCACGGTGCAGGGCGGCGACCTCAGCGGGGTGGTCGACGACCCACAGCGTGTGCCCGACGCCGTCGCGGGTCACGAGGTCGACACGCGGCTCGCGCGCGGTGACCCGAGCGACGATCGCGTCGACATCGGCCGAGCGACGGCCGATGAGGAACACCGGCTCGTCCTGCACTCCGAGCGCATCGATGTGCCGCACCCGGTCGAGCTCCTTGTCAGGCCGGGTGAACTCGTGGATCCGCACCCGCCCGAGGTCGTAGTCCACGACTGAGACCGCAGCGACCACCCCGGTCTGCGCCACGTCACCCATGACGAGGCGATAGACGGAGTAGGTCGGGGTCGCGTCACGCTCGAGCACGCCGCGCGCGAGGAACTCGTCGAGATTGCGACGGCCGAGCGCATAGACCTCGTCGGAGTGCGGGTCGACGTCGTCACCAAGCTCGATCTCGGGGCGCGAGACGCGGAAGAAGGAGTCGGCGTCACCGTCGGCCCAGACCCGCGCCTCGGCCGTGTCGACAACGTCGTACGGCGGTGCCAGCACGCGCGACTCACGACCGGCGACCGGACGCAGCGCACGGAACGGACGGACGTCGACCACGCCGTACTCCTTCGCTAGCACCACACCATCAGCCGGTCCCCAAACTCTATGCGCGCCACCCCCGCGACAGCTCTCACCCGCGTGATCTTGGTCGTGTGG
>JANXWJ010000056.1 GCA_025351185.1 Candidatus Nanopelagicales bacterium | reverse complement strand
GCGGCGGTGCCGGTCTGGTCGGTCGTCACTCGTTCTCCTCGGGACTGCGGGCTGACCGGACGAAGGGGGCCGGTCAGGACAAGGTGCGGGTCGGGCACGAGCACGATCGGACAGGTCGTGGGCACGGGCAGGGAGAGCGGGATCAGGTGGAGATGGTCGATTGTGACCCGTCAGGTCGACCAGCGCAGGCTCACCTGGCCAAATCAGCCCGAAGTGACTGGTCCTAGGACCCTGGCACGCCTGCCGGGCCAGCCCGAGCACACCGCCGCTGCCCCCTCCCCGGCGCGGTGTCGCGTCGTCCGACGCTCGTCCGACGCAGCAGGCCCCTCAGATGTTCCCACCCGATGCGGCACCGCGGCGATCACGGCGCAGGGATGGGGATCAGTCGCTGGGCGTCGTCGAAAAGCGAGCCCTGGGCGGCGCGCGCGGTGACCAGGGCCGAGACCGCCCAGGCCGCGAGCAGCATGTACATCACGATGATCTGATAGCGGATCGCCTCGAGCGGGTCGACCCCGGCGATGATGAGCCCGGTCATGGTGCCCGGCAGCGAGATGAGACCGACCACGCGCGTGGAGTCGATCGTCGGCACGAGGGCGGTGCGCACCGCGGTGCGCATGTCGCGCGCGAACGCCACGGTGGCCGGCAGACCGAGGCTCAGGGCCGCCTCGATCGCGGGTCGGTTCTCCACCGCGGAGCGGCGCAGCGAGGTGAGCGTGAGCGAGGCGGCCTGCATCGAGCCGCTCACGACCATCCCGCCGATCGGGATGAGCACCTGCGGCGCCGTGGAGATGACACCGCCGAGCACGAGGACACCGAGGGTGGCCGCCGTGCCCGTGACGATGCCCAGCAGGGCCGACCAGTAGGCCCGCGGGATCCCGCGGCCCCGTCGGCGCGACTCGTTGGCCGCCACGATGGTCATCGCCACGATCCAGGCGAGGGCGCCGGCGAGACCCGCGTGCACGAACAGCCACGCCAGCGCCGCTCCGACCGCGAGCAGCTGCACGAAGGCACGCACCGCGGCGATGACGATCTCGCGCGAGATGCCGAGCCGCTGCCACGACGCGATCGCGACAGCCACGAGGACGAGGAGCACCGAGACCGCCACGGCGGTCCAGCTCGGGATGTCGGTCATGGGGACTCCTCCTGCTCCTGGCGTTCGGTGCCGTGCAGGTGGGCGGCGTGGGTGTCACCGTGCGCCCGCGGGTCGTCCTCGTCGTGCACGTGGCCGTCGTGGGGCGGGCTCATCAGCTCGTGGGCGAGGTCGAGCCGGGCGGCCGGACCGCGAGCGGTCACCCGGCCCTCGTGCAGCACGCGTACGTCGTCGGCGATGTTGCCCGCGCGCACGATGTCGTGGCTCACGAGCACCACGGCGAGACCGTCGGCGACGAGCGAGCGGATGACGGCGTCGACGGCGTCGCCCGCGCGAGGGTCGAGCGCGGAGGTCGGCTCGTCGAGGAGCAGCACCTCAGGGCCCACCGCCAGCGCACGAGCGAGGCAGAGCCGCTGCAGCTCGCCGCCAGACAGGCTCGACGGCTGACGGCCGCGCAGCTCCTCGGGGTCGAGGGCGACCCGTCGCAGCAGGGTGGCGACCGTGGCATCGTCGAGCGCGGGAGCAGCGACCCGCACCTCCGCGAAGGCCTCCTCGGTGAGCGCGGTGGCCCGCTGGGGCACCAGGACCGCGCGCCGACGCAGCTCGAGGACGTCGAGGTCGCGGACGTCGGTGCCCCGGAACAGGACCCGCCCGGACGTCGGCTCGGCGAGCCGGTTGAGCAGTCGGAGCAGCGTCGACTTGCCCGAGCCGCTGGGGCCGGCGATCGCGGTCGCCACGCCGTCGTGCAGGTGCTCGTCGACGTCGTCGAGGATGTGCCGGCCGTCGATGACGAGCGAGATGTGCTCCAGGGTGAACAGCTCGGTACGTTCCACGGCGCCAACCTATGTCGCGGCGGGCGCATCGGCGCAGGGCCGCCGGGCGCGACCATCACGCCCGGCGGACCGCCCCGCCGGGCAACGGTTCGGGAGCACACCTCACTACGCTGCGAAGCACTGACGACGCACGGTGAGAGAGGCGGCTGCCATGACGGTTCACGAGGCTCAGCTCGGACGGTTCTTCGACGACTTCGTGGTCGGCGACGTGTATCAGCACCCGATCGGTCGGACCATCTGCGAGGCCGACGCGACGTGGTTCACCCAGCTCACCTGCAACACCAACCAGAACCACTTCAACGCGCACCTCGCGGAGTCCAACCCGATCACCGGCGGGCGGATCATCGTCAACAGCGGCCTCACCGTCGCCCTGGTGCTGGGCCTGTCGGTGATCGACATGAGCCAGAACGCCGTGGCCAACCTCGGCTGGACCGACATCTTGCTGACGCACCCGATCTACATCGGCGACACCATCTATGCCGAGAGCATCTGCACCGACAAGCGGGAGAGCTCGTCGCGGCCAGGGATGGGCATCATCACGATGATCACGCGCGGGCTCAACCAGGACGGCGTCGTCGTCGTCTCGTGGACCCGGTCGGTCATGGTCCCCAAGCGCGAGACGGGGATCGGCCAGCACTACTTCCCTCAGGCGACGTCCGGACCCCTCACTGCCGGCTGACGGCAGTCGGGTCACGCGAGGTGTGACCGAACGTCAGCCTCGGGTGCGGGGCGACGGCTACACTGCGGAGACCCGTCACGCACTCCTGGAGGAACCGGTGGCTGAGCCCGAGCTCGTGGCCGCGCTCACGGGCATCGACCTGTTCGCGGGCGTGCCCGCCAAGGTGATCCGGCGAATCGCCGACTCCGGCGAGAAGGAGGCCTATGCCGGCGGTGCGACCGTCATCTCGCAAGGGGCGGCTGTCGGCGGGTTCTCGGCCTTCTCGCTCCCCACGGTGGGGATGCACGTGGTGCTCGAGGGCAGCGCACGCGTGGTCGTCCACGGGGTCGAGCAGGGTGTGCTCGGGCCGGGCGCCTACTTCGGCGAGCTCTCGCTCATCGATGGCGAGCCACGGTCTGCCGACGTGGTCGCCGCTCCTGGTGGCCTGCTGACGTTCGCCATCTCCAAGTGGACCTTCGAGACCCTCCTCGAGGAGCACCCTGAGGTCGCGGTCCCGATGCTGCACGTCCTGTGCGCCCGGCTCCGCGCCCAG
>JANXWJ010000028.1 GCA_025351185.1 Candidatus Nanopelagicales bacterium | reverse complement strand
GCCGCCCCCGCCAGGTCTACATCGGCGAGCCCGAACGCGACTACATCCCCCTAGAAGCCCGCTAGCCCCCCACCCGCGCCCGCCCACGCCCGCCCACTCGCCGCGCGCGGGGGAGTCGGGCGCGCTGGCGCGAGGGGGGGGCTTGGGTGATGGGTCAGGTGGGGGTGTGGAGGGTGGTGTTGAGGCCGCCCCAGGTGCCGGTGCGGGAGCGGGCCTCGAGGGCGCCGGTGACTGAGTTGCGCCAGAACTGCATGCCGTCGATGCCTGAGAGGTCACGGCCTTTCGCGATCTCGCCGTCGGGCAGGGTGATCTTCGAACCGGCCGTGATGTAGCAGCCAGCCTCGACCACGCAGTCGTCGCCGAGTGAGATGCCCACGCCGGCGTTGGCACCGATGAGGCAGCGCTGGCCGATCGTGACGACCTCGGTGCCGCCGCCGGAGAGCGTGCCCATGATCGACGCGCCGCCACCGACGTCGGAGCCGTCGCCGACGACGACACCTGCAGAGATGCGGCCCTCGACCATCGAGGCGCCGAGCGTGCCGGCGTTGAAGTTGACGAAGCCCTCGTGCATCACGGTCGTGCCCGCCGCGAGGTGGGCGCCGAGACGCACGCGATCGGCGTCGGCGATCCGGACACCGGAGGGCACGACGTAGTCGACCATCCGCGGGAACTTGTCGACGCCGAAGACCGTGAGGTGCCCGCCGGTGCGCCGGACCCGCACCTGCACCGCCGGGAGCCGATCGATGGGTACGGGGCCGAGCGAGGTCCACGCCACGTTGGCCAGGAGGCCGAAGACGCCGTCGAGCGCGATCGTGCGCGGCGCCACGAGCCGGTGGGACAGCAGGTGCAGGCGCAGCCAGACATCCGCTGTGTCGACGGGCGCGACCGAGAGATCGGCGATCGCCGTCTCCACCATGACGGTGCGGGTGCCTCGCAGGTCGTCGGTGCGCGTCGCGGCAGCGAGCCCCTCGACGTCGACCGGCTCTGCGGACAGTGCGGGCTCAGGAAACCAGACGTCGAGCAGGGAGTCGTCGGCGTACGTCGCGAGACCCACGGCGGAGGCGGGCGAGGTGAGCAGCGTCATGCCTCCAACCTACCGATGCTCCGAGCCGTCAGAGGCCCCGGTCGTGGTCCGTCGCTAGGCTCAGCCCGTGACCGCCTCCCCGCACCTAGACCTCGCTGCCGATGTCGTCGACCTGCTGCGGGTGCTCATGGACACTCCGAGCGAGTCGAAGCAGGAGCAGGCGATCGCCGACGCGGTCGAGCGGGCAGTGTCGTCGTTCGACCACCTCGAGGTGGTCCGCGACGGGCACACGATCATCGCTCGGACCCACCTCGGTCGTGCCGAGCGCGTCGCGATCGGCGGGCACCTCGACACGGTGCCCGCGAACGACAACATGCCCTCGCGTCTCGCCACGGTCGAGGGCGAGGATCGCGTCTACGGCCTCGGCGCGTGCGACATGAAGGGCGGTGTCGCCGTGGCGCTGCGACTCGCGGCCGAGCTCGTAGAACCCACCCGCGACATCACCTGGATCTGGTACGAAGCGGAAGAGATCGACTCGCAGTTCAACGGTCTGCGCCGGCTCGCCGACGAGCGTCCAGAACTGCTGGCCGCTGACTTCGCGGTGCTCATGGAGCCGTCCAACGCCGTCGTCGAGGCCGGGTGCCAAGGCACCATGCGGGTCGAGGTCCGGACGTCCGGCGCCCGGGCCCACTCGGCTCGATCGTGGATGGGGCACAACGCGATCCACGATGCCGGCGAGGTGCTGCGCAGGCTCGAGGCCTACGTCCCGCGGCTCGTCGAGATCGACGGTCTCACATATCGCGAAGGCCTCAATGCGGTGGGCATCCGCGGGGGAGTGGCCGGCAACGTCGTCCCTGACGAGTGCGTCGTGTCGGTCAACTACCGTTTCGCGCCGTCGCGCTCCGCGGTCGAGGGCGAGGCTCATCTGCGTGAGGTCTTCGAGGGCTACGGCCTCGCCGTCATCGATGCTGTCGACGGTGCCCTCCCGGGGCTCGCGCACCCGGCCGCTGCCGCGTTCGTCACGGCCGTCGGGGGCACCCCGTCGCCGAAGTTCGGCTGGACCGACGTCGCCCGGTTCACCACCCTCGGGGTCCCCGCCGTGAACTTCGGACCGGGCAACCCGTCACTGGCACACCACCGCGACGAGTACGTCCGCGTCGCCGACCTGCACGCGGTCGAGTCCGGGCTCCGCGCCTGGCTCACCACCTGACCCAGCGGCTCCCCCCGACAGGGCGTCCACGCGATCGGGTGGTCCACCCGACCCTGGGGACCGTCAGTGCGGTGGTGGGACCCCTGCGGCACCACCGGCGCACATCGGGCACGATGGGGTCGTGAGCCACGAGGACCCCTGGGCACAGGACGAGACGCCGAAGCGACCCTGGAACCGTGCGCTTCTCGTGGTCGCAGGGGCTCTGGCGCTCGTCGCCGTCATCACGTCGGTGCTGCTGTCGCAGCAGGCTGTGCAGCTCGAGGCCGGCACCATCACCGCGACCGTGCTCGGCCTTCTCGTCGGCTTCATCGTCGCGGCGACGCTGTGCATCATCGTGCTGTACGTCGCCGCGCGTCAGCGCACCCGGCCCGAACCCCCGAGCTGACCCGCTGCCGTCACGCAGCCGGCTCAGGCGGTGCCGAGTGCGTCCACGAATGCCACGCTCTTGGCACTGATCTGGCGGCGCGCGTCGTCGTGGCTGATCGTGGGGGTGCCGTCGCCCGGCTGCTCGCCGTAGTCGCCGAAGTAGGCGTGCACCGCACCCTCGATCGCGACGAACACCGAGGTCGACGGCAGTGTCGGCCGGGAGGCGTCGATCTTCGCCGGAGCCGCGAGTCCGTCGAGCGTTCCCGAGACCGAGAAGACTGAGGCCTTCAACGTCGTGCTCATGTCGGTGGCAGGATAGCTGGCGTAGAAGAGCAGCCCGACCGCCGGAGCCGTGGTGTCCTCGTCGTGGGAGTCGGCCTCGATCGCAGCGACCGTGCCACCGAGTGAGTGGCCACCGATGACCCAGCGCGTGACGGCAGGGAAAGCGCCCTGAACCCGTGCGAACGTGCCGAGCGACAGGAACGCGATTCCCAACGGCTGCTTGGCAATCACGACGATATGACCTGCCTCGACGAGGGGACGAAGGACAGCTACGTAGGCCCTCGCGTCGACTCGCGCACCGGGCTGGAAGAACACGGCCGTCCGATCGGCGCCCGTCGCGGGCGTGAGCACGATCTGGGTGGGGTACTCGGTCACGGCCACGCGGCTGTCGGACTGCATGGCCGCGAGCGCGGGCTCCTGCGCCGCGAACGGTTTGAGCCACGCCATCGTGGCGATCCAGCCGATGGAGAGCACAACGAGGACGACACGACCCACGCCACGCCAGACCGATGTACGACGTTCGCGTGCGGCTCGGGCAGCCACCACGGCGGCGACGAGCAGGGTCAGGACCAGGAGGGCGGCGTACGTCGGATGCCCGTGCACGAGTACGGGCCAAGCGGTGGCGCAGACCCACGCCACCACGACCACGGCAGCAGCCGCCACCAACCGGACGACCCACACCATGACGGCCCCTCGGTCGGAATCCTCCGCGCAGCCTAGGGAGGACCGCCCCACCCCGCTCGCCGTCCCGCCAACGCGTCACGCGTCAGGCAGGGGGCTGGGCGGTGGGGTGTCCTTGCTGACGCCGCTAGGGACGGGTGCCTGTGACCGCCATCGCAGTGTCGGCGGACGCCGCTGGCGTCGGTCATCGGTGCTGGGTCAGGCGGTGGCGCCGCGCTTGAGCTGGGCGGCGACCGAGACGGTGCGCTGCGCCATGTGGTCCAGCGCCGCGAACTCCTCGTCGGCGACCGGGGCGGTGCCGTTGAACGACACGTGCGAGACGCCATAGGGGTTGCCGTCGTTGAACTTCACGGCCGGGTCGGTGTAGCCGGGGGGCACGATGATGCCGCCGAAGTGATAGACGGAGTTGTAGAGCGCGAGCAGCGTCGTCTCCTGGCCGCCGCGCTTGGTGCCGGTCGAGGTGAAGCCGGCGTAGACCTTGTTGGCGAGCTTGCCCTGGGCCCAGAGGCCGCCGAGGGTGTCGAGGTACTGCTTGAGCTGCGCGGCGATGTTGCCGTAGCGCGTGGGGGTGCCGAAGAGCACGACGTCGGCCCAGTCGATGTCCTCAGCGGTCGCGACAGCGACGTCGGCGGTCGCGACAGCGTGCGCGGCCCAGGCCTCGTTGGAGGCGATGGCCTCGGCCGGGGCGAGCTCGGGCACCTTGACCAGGCGCACCTCGGCGCCGGCCTTCTCCGCTGCCTGGGCGGCGCGTGCGGCCATGGTGTGAACCGAGCCGGTCGAGCTGTAGTAGATGACGGCGACCTTGACGGCGTCGGCCATGATGACTCCCTGAGTGAGTGATTGACTGTTCAACTTCTAGAGGTAGTTGAACATGGGACCATGGATGACGCAACTCCTCGTGGTCCAGGTCACGCGATGTTCATCTCGGCGACGTGCGGAGGTGGCTCGCCGCACGACCCCGGTCTCAGGTCGACCGCGCGGTGCGGTGCTCGCGCGTGACTGCCAGGGGTTAGCGTCCTTCCGTGACGACTCACGAGCCGCCGGCGAGCGGCCTCCCCGACGGTGGAGCGACCCCGCAGCGCACGAAGGGGCCGGTGACGCTGCGCCGCTCGCAGGTCACCGCCAGCACCACCGACCAGCGCCTCCTCGACACCCGCGGGCCCAGCGACTGGGTCCACACGGACCCGTGGCGGGTCCTGCGGATCCAGGCCGAGTTCGTCGAAGGGTTCGGTGCTCTCGCCGGTCTCGGACATGCCGTGAGTGTCTTCGGCTCCGCGCGCACGAAGGTCGATACCGCGGAGTACGCCGCCGCCACGAACCTCGCCGCTGCCCTCGCGCGCTCGGGCTATTCCGTCATCACCGGTGGCGGTCCCGGAATCATGGAGGCGGCCAACAAAGGGGCGTGCGAGGCCGGCGGCACCTCGGTCGGCCTCGGCATCGAGCTGCCCTTCGAGCAGGGCATGAACGACTTCGTCGACATCGGCATCCATTTCCGCTACTTCTTCGCGCGCAAGACGATGTTCGTGAAGTACGCCCAGGCATTCGTGGTCTTTCCCGGCGGCTTCGGCACGTTCGACGAGCTCTTCGAGGCGCTCACCCTCGTGCAGACCGGCAAGGTCACGTCGTTCCCGGTGATCTTGTTCGGTTCGTCCTACTGGGGCGGGCTCGTCGACTGGCTGCGCAGCGTTGTGCTCGCCGAGGGCAAGATCTCGGAGAAGGACCTCGCTTTGCTGCACGTCACCGACGATGTCGATGAAGCCGTGGCGCTCATCGACGCGGGCATCCGCGGCCACAACGGCGGCGCCACGCCGACCGTCGAGTGGTATCCCCCTGTGGAGGTCTGAGATGCCGTCGGTCGCTGTCTTCTGCGCCTCGAGTGACGACATCGACGAGCGCTACGCCGTGCTCGCCGGCGAGGTCGGGTTTGCCATTGCGCGACGCGGCTGGACCTTGGTGAGCGGTGGTGGCTCGGTGAGCTGCATGGGTGCTGTGGCGCGCGCGGCGCGCGCCGGTGGTGCCCACACCATCGGCGTCATCCCGCGTGCGCTCGTCGAGCTCGAGGTCGCCGACCATGGTGCCGACGAGCTCGTGATCACCGACGACATGCGCGAGCGCAAGGGCGAGATGGACCGGCGCAGCGACGCGTTCCTCACTCTGCCCGGCGGCATCGGGACGCTCGAGGAGCTCCTCGAGATCTGGGTCGCCCGGTCGCTGCGCATGCACGACAAGCCCATCGTCGTCCTCGACCCGTGGGGCGACCTGGAACCGTTGGCGCTGCTGGTCTCCGGCCTGGTCGAGGCGGGCTTCGTCCGCGACTCCGCAGCGGCGCAGCTGGTGTGGACCTCAACGGTCGACGACGCGGTCGCCGCCATCGAGAAGGGCTGGGCCGAGGCCGGTCGGACCCAACCGGTCGAGCCGACCGCGGCTGAGTGGCTCGAAGCCGAGACCTGAGCGATCCGGAGCACCTGATCGACCCTGAGACCTGATCGACCCCGAGAACCTGGCCGAGCTGCCGCTGAGCGATGACCGTCAACGACAGCGCTGTCACGCGCTCCGGGTCACCACAGGCCGGGGATGAGCGCGCGCGGCACCCGGGTGCGATAGGCGGTGTAGTCGGGGTAGGTCGCGGTCAGCCACTCCTCCTCGAGTCGGCGCTTGAGGTCGAGCTCGACGGCGAGGAGCGCGACGGGGAGCACGGCCCACGGCGTCGTGATGAGCGCGAACCCGAGCGCGGCCAGGATCAGTCCGCTGTAGATCGGGTGACGCACCAGGGAGTAGATACCGTCGGAGTGCAGCGCCTCGTCGTCGAGTGGCGCCGGGTTCGCGGTCAGCGCCGACCCCAGCCGGCTCACGGCCATCCCGAACACGGCGATCCCGCCGAGGACGAGCATCGCGCCGAGGATCGCGAGCGGGCCGCGTGCGCCGTCCGGCCAGCCAGGCAGCGTGCCGATCATCCCCAGCGTGCCGACGCCGACCGTCACGAGCAGCAGGAGCACCTGCAGCAGTACCCAGCCCTGGCCCTTGCTTCCGAGATGCGGGATCGCCATGCGACGGAGTCTGCCGCAACCGTGCCCGTCACGGAGATGTGT
>JANXWJ010000016.1 GCA_025351185.1 Candidatus Nanopelagicales bacterium | reverse complement strand
ACACTCGCCATGGCCGCCCTGCTGCTCTACGGCAGCGGCCACCTCGACGTCACGCAGTACTACGTACTCAAGGCTCTGTGGTTCTTCGCCCTCCTCCTGCTTCCGCTCGTCGCCCTCTGGTCGATGACGGCCGTGGCCAGGGTGCAGCAGATGCTGTGGCGTCAGATCGGCCGGCTCGGCCCATGGGCCAGGGTCGCGCAGATCGCCGTTGTGGCTGTCGCGATGGCGCTGTTCGGCGCCTTCGTGCTCCCCATCCCGGCAGTCTCGGGAGTGCTCGCGCTGAACACCGCCCGGGATCTCCAGGGGAGCAGCGAGTCGGCCCGGGAGTACGACATCGCGATCGACTACGGCACGAAGTTCCTTCCGGCGATCACCGTGCCGGTCGAGGTGGGTTCCGGCATCTTCCCCGACCCGTTCCTCACCAAGGTGACGTCGAGCATCATCGGCGTCGAGACCGGGCAGCCGGAGAACCCCGGTCCGACCTTCGCCGTCTGTGCGGCGGTGCGCGCGGTGGCGGGCTCGCACGCTGCGGTGGTAGTCACCACCCTCGACCCCGCGGTGCTGCTGCCCTACATGGAGGCTGACGGCTGCGCGGACGTGCCTGTGGTGCGGATCGAAGGACCGCGTCGCACGCTGCAGGGAGTGCCCCCGCCCAGAAGCTCCGCCTACGTACGCGGCTGACCGTCACGGCGCGTGCTCTTAGTCGCGGGATCAGCAGGCCGTGATCCGGGCGATCTCGCGTGGGAGATCGCGCATGTCGTCGATGACGGTGACACCCGGACGCTCGAGCTTCGCGCGCGGCGTCACGCCACCGGCGTAGGCGATCGGAGTCATGCCGGCGCGCAGAGCAGCCTGGACGCCGGAGGCGCTGTCCTCGACGACCACGCACCGCGCCGGCTTGTGGCCGAGAGAGCGGGCGGCGTGCAGGAAGAGATCGGGAGCGGGCTTGCCGTGGGCCACCTCGGAGGCGCTGAAAACCCGTCCCTCGAAGCGTGCCCACAGACCGGTGAGCCCCAGGGTGAACGCGATCTTGTCGTGCCCTCCACTCGAGGCCACGCACGTCGGAAGCGTGATGTCGTCGAGCGCCTCGACGATCCCGTCGACCGCGCGCAGGTGGTCACGGTAGGTCGCCTCGTAGAGGTGCTGGTAGTCGTCCTCCCAGCCCTCGGGGAGCGCAGCGCCGAGCCGTCCTTCGACGACCGAGACCCAGTAGTCGTGGGTCCGTCCGACGAACACGTCGGTGACCTCCTGCGCCGTCATGGGCACGCCGAGATCGGCGAGCACCGCCACGTCGACGGCGATCGAGAGCGGCTCGGTGTCGACCAGCACACCGTCGCAGTCGAGGACGACCAACCAGTCCGACGCCGGCTGCGGCGGCTCGGGATCCGGTGGCGGTGTCGCTGTCAGCGTCGCTGGAGCGTCGGTCACAGCCAGCCGCTGCGCTTGAACCCTCGAAACAGCAGCACGCACACCGTGAGCATGAGGAGCAGCACCGCGGGATAGCCCCACTCCTGGTGCAGCTCAGGCATGAAGTCGAAGTTCATGCCGTAGACACCGGCGATGGCAGTAGGCACAGCGGCGATCGCGACCCATGCCGAGATCTTGCGCATGTCGTCGTTCTGCTGCACTGCCTGGCGTGAGCGCGAGGCCTCCAGCACCGTGCCCAGCAGGATGTCGTGCTGAGCCGACAGATCCTGCACGCGCAGCAGGTGGTCACCGAGGTCGCGGAAGTAGGGAGCGAGCTCGTCGGGGACGGCCACGAACTTCTGCCCGAGCAGGTTGTCGGCGACGGGCCGCAACGGGTCGAGGGCGCGACGCACCTCGAGGTTCTCGCGCTTGAGCTTGTAGATGATCGCGGCGTCGTCGGTGCGGGCGGGGGAGAAGACCCGCTCCTCGACCTGCTCGATGTCGATGGCGAGCTCGTCGACGACCACCTGATAGCCGTCGACGACGACGTCGAGGATGCCGTGGAGCACGGCCATCGGGCCAGTCCGCAGGCGCTCGGTGTTGGCCTCGAGCTCGGTGCGCAGCCGGGTCAGGTCACCGGGGTCGCCGAGACGAACGGACAGGACGTAGGACGGGCCCACGAACACCGCGATCTGACCGGTCTCGACGTCGGAGGTCTCCTCGACGTAGCCGAGGACCTTGAACACGGCGAAGACGTGCTCGTCCTGCATCTCGACGCGCGCACGCTGCCCGATCGACATGGCGTCCTCGGCCTGGAGCTCGTCGATGCCGAAGAGCACAGCGGCCCGGTCGAACTCCTCGTGCGAGCACTCGCGAAGGCCGAGCCAGACAAAGCTGTCGGTGCCTCCCGACTTTGCCTCGTCCCACATCGCCCGGAGCCGCAGGACGTCCTTGTCGCCGAACGTTCCGCCGGCGAGCACGGGGTCGGGGACGTCGCGACGGGGTACGCCGTCGCAGTAGAGCCCCACACCTCGGATCACCGACCTATCGTGTCAGCAGGAACGCCACTCGGCCCGTAGGGTCGTCACGTGGCCACTGTGATCCTCGTCCGGCACGGTCGCACGGCGGCCAACGCGACCGGCGTCCTCGCCGGCTGGACGCCCGGCGTGGTCCTCGACGAGAAGGGCCGCGATCAGGTGGTCGCCACCGCCGCCCGGCTCGCCGTGGTGCCCCTCACCGCCGTGGTCACCAGTCCGCTCGAGCGCACCCGCGAGACGGCTGACGCGATCCTCGCGGGCCGCGATCCGCTGCCGCCGCTGCACGTCGACGAGCGGGTCGGTGAGTGCCGCTACGGCGACTGGACCAACCAGCCGCTCAAGAACCTCGCGAAGGAACCGCTCTGGAAGGTGGTGCAGAGCCATCCGAGCGCCGCAGTCTTCCCCGGCGAGGAGGGTGAGTCGCTCGCGGACATGTCGGCCCGTGCCGTGGCCTCGGTGCGCGACTGGAACACCCGGCTCGCGACACCGGCGAACCCGGATCCGACCTACGTCGTGGTGTCGCACGGGGACGTGATCAAGGCGATCGTCGCCGACGCGCTGGGCATGCACCTCGACACCTTCCAGCGCATCACGATCGACCCCGCGTCCGTCACCGTCATCCGCTACACCGACCTGCGCCCGTTCGTGCTGCGGTCCAACGACACCGGCGGCGACCTGTCCGGCCTCGTGTCGAAGCCTGCGACGAAGCGGCGTTCGCGCAGAGCGTCATCCGACGCAGCGGTCGGTGGGGGCGCAGGGTCCTGAGCGCCGGGATAGGGTCACGATGTGGCACGCCAGGTCTTCCTCTTCGACCAGCCTGATCGTTTCGTCGCAGGCACCGTCGGCCAGCCGGGGGAGCGTCAGTTCTACCTGCAGGCTCGAGACGGCAACCGCGTCGTGAGCGTCGCGCTGGAGAAGCAGCAGGTGCAGGTGCTTGCTGAGCGCGTCGACGGCCTGCTCGACGAGGTCGTCCGACGTTCGGGCGGCGAGACCACAGTGCCTGCCACCGCCCCGCTGGGCAGCGACGACCTCAACCCGCTCGACCCTCCCGTGACGGAGGAGTTCCGCGTGGGAGCCATGGCGCTCGGGTGGAACGGCGACACCGAGCGGGTCATCATCGAGGCGCACGAGGTCGTCGACGACGAGGAGGAGGTCCCCGACCTCGAGGAGGACCCCGACGACGGTCCGCCCGTGCTCCGGATCCGACTCACCGGTGCCGCTGCCCGGGCCTTCGCCAAGCGTGCGATGTCGGTGGTGTCGGCGGGTCGTCCGCCGTGCCCCTTCTGCAACCTTCCGCTCGAGCCCGGTGGCCACATCTGCCCGCGTGCCAACGGATATCGGCGCTGACTCTCGTGCTCAGCACCGATGACCTCCTCGAGGTCCTCACCCGTGGCGACCTCACGGTCGAGGGCCGCCTCGTCGACGCGAGCAACGCCACGCTGCTGGCTCTGTGCGCCCTCGACGGCGTCGAGGTGATGTGCGTCTACAAGCCGACCGCAGGCGAACGGCCGCTCTGGGACTTTCCCGAGTCGACCCTCGGCCTGCGCGAGGTGGCGGCCTATCAGGTGTCGGCGGCGCTCGGCTGGGACCTCGTGCCGCCGACCGCCTGGCGCGACGGCGGCCCGTTCGGGCAGGGGATGGCGCAGGCCTGGGTGACCCCGGCCGACGGTGGTGACATGCCGCAGGGCGGTGGCCTCGTCGACGTCGTCGACCGCGGGCGTACGCCGACGGGCTGGCTCGAGGTCCTCGACGCCCACGGCGCCGAGGGACATCCGGTGACGCTCGTGCACGCCGACGACGATGACCTGCGCCGGATGTGCGTCCTGGACTCCGTGGTCAACAACGCCGACCGCAAGGGCGGGCACGTGCTGCGCGGCGTGCTCCAGCCCGACACCGACGAGGCGACCTTCGGCGTCGACCACGGCGTCACGTTCAGCGAGGACGAAAAGCTCCGCACGGTCCTGTGGGGGTGGGCGGGGGAGCGACTCGACGACGCCACGATCGCCGACCTCGAGCGGCTGGGGGCAGACCTCGACGGTGAGCTCGGCGACCGGCTCTCCGAGCTGCTCACCCGACGCGAGCTCGCCCGCACCCGGCAGCGGCTGATGCGACGGATCCGCGAGGCCGCGTTCCCGCTCCCGGGTGATGGTTGGCCGTCGCTGCCCTGGCCCGCTTTCTGATCGCGTCGTCAACCACCACGGCCAGCACGGCAGCAGCCAGACCGTAGGATCGCCGACATGCACGCATGGCCACGTCCTGACGTCCCGTCCCTCCCCGGCGACGGGTTGCCGCTGCGCCTGCACGACACCGCCACCGGCGAGGTCCGTCCCACCGCGCCAGGCCCGGAGGCGCGGATCTACGTCTGCGGCATCACGCCGTACGACGCGACCCACATGGGCCACGCAGCCACGTACGTCGCCTTCGATCTCGTCCAGCGGGTCTGGCTCGACGCCGGTCTCGCGGTGGCCTACGTCCAGAACGTCACCGACGTCGACGACCCGCTGCTGGCGCGTGCTCTCGAGACGGGCGACGACTGGATGGCGCTGGCTGACCGTGAGACGCAGCTGTTCCGCGAGGACATGGCCGCACTGGACGTCCTGCCGCCGAAGAACTACGTCGGCGCGGTCGAGTCGATCCCCGCGGTGCTGTCCTACATCGCCAAGCTGCAGGCGACCGGCGCGGTCTATGACATCGATGGCGACCTGTATTTCCGGGTGCATGCGGACGAACGATTCGGCTCGGTCGCCAACCTGTCCGACGATGCGATGCTCGCGGTCTTCGCCGAGCGTGGTGGTGACCCCGACCGGCCGGGCAAGGAGCACCCGCTCGACTGTCTGCTCTGGCAGCTCGAGCGTCCGGAGGAGCCGTCGTGGGACAGCCCGTTCGGCCGCGGACGTCCCGGTTGGCACATCGAGTGCACAGCGATCGCGCTCGATCACCTCGACTCCCCGCTCGACGTCCAGGGGGGTGGTAGCGACCTGGCTTTCCCGCACCACGAGATGGGCGCGTCCGAGGCCCAGGTCGCCACCGGGCAGTGGCCCTATGCGCGGCACTACACCCACGCCGGGATGGTGCGCCTCGACGGCGAGAAGATGAGCAAGTCGCGCGGCAACCTCGTCTTGGTCTCGCGTCTGCGCGCGGCCGACGTCGACCCGGCCGCCATCCGTCTCGCGATCCTCGCGCACCACTACCGCGGCGACTGGGACTGGACCGAGGCCGGGTTGACCGAGGCACAGGACCGGCTCACGACGTGGCGCGCGGCGATCGCCGCGATGGGCGCGCCGTCGGCGGAGTCCGTGCTGGCGGGCGTACGCCGTCACCTGAGCGACGACCTCGATGCGCCGGGTGCGCTCGCCGTGATCGACAGGTGGGCCGAGGACACCCGGCTGCGCGCGGGCGGCCCCGGTGCCGAGGATGCGGCGGCCGGACCGCTCGTGCGCGATGTCGCCCTTGCGCTGCTGGGCGTGCGTCTCTGACACAGCGCGAGACCCCCAATCGAGGGGGTGTAGCCAGTGTTCACAGACAAATGGTCGCGCGGGGGTCTGCCGACCCTCTAGCGTGACGGTGTCTTCCGGGTCGGGGTCTACGAGAACGGGTTGTGCCGTGAGTGATGTGCGGTGGGCTGAGACAGCCACGGCCACGTTGCGGGATGCCGTCTTGATCGACCTGCGCGGCGATGACGCGGTCGTCGTCCTCGATCTCTCTGGGCGCCTCGTCGGGGCCGATGACGCTGCGGGACTCATCCTCGGTCTCGACTCCGACCAGCTGCTCGGTCGCGGCCCGGAGAATCCGGTGTGGCGCCTGGTCGGCACCGACGGGCGACCGCTGAGCATCGAGGAAGATCCTGTCGCTCAAGCGATCGCGACCGGCGAGCCGGTGGCGGAGCACGTCGTCGGTGTCGAGTCGTCAGGCGCCGAGGGCGCTGGTCGTTTTTCCTGGGTCGAGGTCGCGGCCTACCCCATCCGCGCGTCCGATGGCCACGTCGCCGGAGCGGCGACGACGCTGCGCGACGTGTCTGACACCGCGGATGGGCGCCGGGCCACGGCCTCGGTCCTGAGCTCCATCCGGGCGCTGTCGGAGGCGTCGGTCGAGGACGAGGCACGCTTCCGTCTGCTGGCGGAGAACTCCGCCGATGTCGTCTTCCAGTCCGACGTCTCCGGTCGGTGCGTGTGGGTCTCGCCGTCGGTGCGCGAGGTCCTGGGTTGGGACGCCGAGACGCTCCTGGGCACCTCGCTCGCGCCGCTGTTGCATGTCGAGGACCGGGAGATGGCCAACGAGCGTCGCCTGGCTGCACTCCGTGACGGGCGCAACGGTGCCGACCGTCTCGAGCTGCGCTATGCGACCGCGGCTGCCGGTTGGCGCTGGATGAGCGTGCTGTCGCGGCCCCTGCGCGACCCGAGCGGTCGAGTCATCGGCGGGCTCACCGCCCTGCGCGACATCCAGGAGGAGGTCGAGCGGCGCGAGGAGCTGCGCTATCTCGCCGGTCACGATGGCCTCACCGGGCTGCTCAACCGCGAGGCCGCGCTTCGAGCGCTGGACCGTGCTGTCGCCCGGGCCCGTGACACCGAGCGGTGGGTGGGCGTGCTCTATGTCGACGTCGACCACTTCAAGGAGGTCAACGACACGCACGGGCACCAGGCGGGCGACCGGCTGCTCGTCGAGGTGGGGCACCGGATCACCGCGGCACTGCGCGACACCGACGTCGTCGCGCGTCTGGGAGGCGACGAGTTCCTCGTGATCCTCACCTCCCTGCGCGAGCCGGTCAACGCCGAGAAGCGGGCGCAGGCTCTGCTCGCGGCGGTGTCCGACGACGACTCCGGCGGCCTGCCGGAGACCACCGTGAGCATCGGCCTCGTCACCGACGACGGGCACGGCAGCCCGGCGCAGATCCTCCTGGACGCCGATGCTGCGCTCTATCGCGCCAAGAACGCCGGCCGCAACCGCGTGTCGCAGTAAAGGATCGGGGCCGAGGCCGGGTCAGGTCAGGTGACGACGATCGATCGCGGTGCACCCCAGCGCGCAAAGCCAGCCGCGAGGGATGGATTCGGCGACGGGCCGGTCAGGCCTTCTTCTCGTGGTGGCCGCCGAACTGCTGCCGCATCGCGGAGAGCACCTTGTCGCCGTAGGTGGCGTTGCCGCGCGAGAAGAACCGCTGGTAGAGCGCGGCCGTGAGCACCGGTGCGGGCACACCCTCTTCGATGGCCGCGATCGCCGTCCACCGGCCCTCGCCCGAGTCCGAGACGCGTCCGGAGAACTCCTCGAGCGCCGGCGACTCGTGCAGCGCAGTGGCGGTGAGGTCCAGGAGCCAGGACGCGACGACCGAGCCGCGTCGCCAGACCTCGGTGACGGCGGGGATGTCGATGTCGTAGGAGTAGAACTCCGGGTGGTCCAGCGGTGCCGTCTCGGCGTCCTTGTCGCGCGGGCGCGAGCCCTCGTCGGCGTTCTGCAGGATGTTGAGACCCTCGGCGTAGGCCGCCATGAGGCCGTACTCGATGCCGTTGTGGACCATCTTCACGAAGTGGCCGGAGCCGACCGGCCCGCAGTGCAGCCAGCCCTCTTCCGCCTGCGCGATGTCGCCCGTGCGGCCGGGGGTGCGCTCTGCGGTCTCGACACCGGGGGCGATGGTGCGCCAGATCGGGGTCAGGCGGGTGACGGCGGTGCCGTCTCCGCCGATCATGAGGCAGAAGCCGCGCTCGAGCCCGAAGACACCACCCGAGGTGCCGCAGTCGACGTAGTGGATCCCGCGCTCTGCCAGCTCCTGGCTGCGGCGGAGGTCGTCGCGGTAGTAGCTGTTGCCACCGTCGATGATCGTGTCGTCAGACTCCAGCGCCGCGGCGACCGACGTGACTGTCGACTCGGTGATCTCACCGGCCGGCACCATGATCCAGACGTTGCGAGGAGCCGTGAGCTTGTCGGCCAGGTCGGCGGCAGACGTCGCGCCGATCGCGCCTTCGGCCACCAGGGCCGAGACGGCGTCGGGGTTGACGTCGTAGACGACGCAGGTGTGGCCGTCGCGCATGGCGCGTCGTACGAGGTTGGCGCCCATGCGCCCGAGTCCGACCATGCCGAGCTGCATCGGGGAATCCGTGGCCATGGTCTCGTGCCTTCCGTCGGTGTCTGTGTCGTTGGGGATCCTCGCTAGGGTCCTACTGCGAGGTTAGGGGACAACAGGGCGCCCCATGCCTCACGGCATGAGGAGGACGTCGTGGGCGACGCTTCGGGCTCGACTTGGGACCGTGGCCCGGTGACCACGTCGGCCGTGTGGCCGGAGCTGCAGGCGCACCGCGCTGCATGGGGCAGCCGCACCATTCGGTCGTTGTTCGCCGAGGACCGCGGTCGCGCGGGCCGCCTGACCGTGGATGCCGTGGGCATCCACGCCGACCTCTCGAAGCACCTCGTCACCGACGAGACCCTTGCGCTGCTGGTGCGCCTGGCCGAAGACCGAGGGCTCCCGGAGCGCATCGATGCGATGACGAGCGGCGCCCGGATCAACACGACCGAGCACCGCTCGGTTCTCCACGTCGCCCTGCGGATGCCACGCGGCGAGACGCTCATCGTCGATGGCGTCGATGTGGTGACCGAGGTCCACGACGTCCTCGGCCGGATGGCGGATTTCAGCGAGCGCGTGCGTTCGGGGGAGTGGAAGGGCAGCACCGGGAAGCCGATCACCGCCATCGTCAACATCGGCATCGGCGGCTCGGACCTCGGGCCGGTCATGGCCTATCGAGCCCTGCGTCACCAGTCCCGGCGTGACATCACGTTCCGATTCGTCTCCAACGTCGACGGCACCGACATCGTCGAGGCGACGAGCGACCTCGACCCGTCCGAGACGATGTTCGTCGTCTCCAGCAAGACGTTCGTCACGCAGGAGACGATGACCAACGCGCTCACCGCGCGGTCCTGGCTGATCAGCGGCCTGGGTCCGGATGCCGACGTGTCCAAGCACTTCGTGGCCGTGTCCACCAATGCTGCCGAGGTCGAGAGGTTCGGCATCGACACCGCCGCGATGTTCGGCTTCTGGGAGTGGGTCGGTGGTCGTTACTCCATGGACTCCGCGATCGGCCTCTCGCTCATGCTCGCCATCGGCGCCGACGCCTTCCGCGACATGCTCTCCGGCTTCCACGCGATGGACGAGCACCTCATCCACAGCGACCTCTCGCGCAACCTGCCGGTGCTCATGGGGCTGCTCGGTGTCTGGTATCGCGACTTCTGGGGCGCTCAGTCCCACGTCGTCCTGCCGTATGAGCAGTATCTGGAACGCTTTCCGGCGTATCTCCAGCAGCTCACGATGGAGAGCAACGGGAAGTCGGTCACCCTCGGAGGCGAGCCGGTCGGCGTCGACACCAGCGCGATCTGGTGGGGTGAGCCGGGCACCAACGGCCAGCACTCGTTCTATCAGCTGCTGCACCAGGGCACCCCGCTCGTGCCGGCCGACTTCTTGTTCTTCGCCCAGCCCGTCAACGGTGTCGGTGACCACCACGACAAGCTGATCTCCAACGTCCTCGCGCAGGCGCACGTGCTGGGCTTCGGTCGCACCGCCGACGAAGTCCGCGCGGCGGGAGTGCCCGAGGATCTGGTGGCGCACAAGGTGATGCCGGGCAACCGCCCGTCGACCACGCTCATGCTGGACCGACTGACGCCGTACTCCCTCGGCTCCCTCGTGGCGCTCTATGAGCACGTCGTGCTCACCCAGGGCGTCGTGTGGGGCGTGGACTCGTTCGACCAGTGGGGTGTCGAGCTCGGCAAGGAGATGGCCGGCAAGCTGCTGCCGGCGCTGACCGCCGACGACATCCCCGACCTGTCGGCGTTCGACGCGAGCACAGCCACCCTGGCGCTGCGCTACCGGTCCGTGCGCGGGCGCTGAGGACCAGCTCGGGAGGAACCGACCGAGCACGACGCACTTCTGGTCGGTGTAGCCGAGCGCCTGGCCGGTGCCGGTGCGCTGACGCGAGGGTGGGACGGCGACGTGTAGATCCAACCGCGGAGCCCGTCGTGGCCGACCATGGCGGTCCCTGACAGCGATCCGTCGACGAGGGCCGCGAGCACCGCCGAGGTGAGGCCGACCATCGCGCGCCGCAGATCGGCGTCAGGGTCGTTCCAGGGGCGGGTGAGACCGGCCTCGTCCCATAGCGCGACGGCGTTGGCGTACAGGTGCTCCGGCAGGTCGACGATCTCCATCGAGCGACCCTAGCGAGCAGCTGGCCTCGGCTTGTATCCTGGCG
The DNA here is from genome assembly GCA_025351185.1 of Candidatus Nanopelagicales bacterium. GTDB lineage: Bacteria > Actinomycetota > Actinomycetes > S36-B12 > CAIYMF01 > Longivirga. Next base: position 3,432 of record JANXWJ010000016.1, on the reverse strand, counting down.
TGCCAGATATGGATGTACCGGGGTCCGGTCCGAGACGAGTCTGGCAGACTGCGCACATGGCTCATGAGGGTGGTCGTCGGGTTCTCGTCACAGGTGGTTCGCGAGGCATCGGCGCGGCGATATGCCGGGCCTTCGCCGCCCAGGGTGATGTCGTGGCCGTGCACTGCAGCAGCAACCGCGGCTCGGCCGACGTGCTCGCAGCCGGGCTGCCGGGCGAGGGTCACGTGGTGGTGCAGGGTGACCTGCGCGACGCCGCTGCCGTCCAGGCGTTCGTCGACGACGCGGCTCGCCGGCTCGGTGGGCTCGACGTGGTCGTCAACAACGCCGGCGTCTACTCCTTCCACACCGTCGACGACGTCGACTACGAGACCTGGCAGCAGGCATGGGCCGACATCCTCGGCGTCAACCTGGTCGGTGCGGCCAACGTGACCTACTGCGCGCTGAAGCACCTGCCGCGCGACGGCTCGGCGCGCATCGTCAACGTCGGGTCGCGAGGGGCGTTCCGCGGCGAGCCCGACAGCCCGGCGTACGCCGCCAGCAAGGCCGGCCTCACCGCCTTCGGCCAGTCGCTCGCACGAGCCCTCGGCGGCACCGGGGTGTCGGTCACGACGGTCGCACCAGGCTTCGTCGAGACCGACATGGCGGCGTCCCTGCTCGAGGGTCCCGAGGGCGACGCGATCCGCGGCCAGAGCCCGCTGAACCGGGTCGCGACTCCCGAGGAGATCGCCGACGCCGTGCGCTACCTCGCCTCGCCCGGCGCCCAGTGGGCCACCGGCGCCGTCCTCGACCTCAACGGCGCCAGCCACCTCCGCCTCTAGCCGACCTCCCCCGGGCGGAGGGGGTGAGTCAGGGTTGGGGGGGTTCGGTGCTGCGGCGGCGGAGGTAGCGCTCGAACTCTCGGGCGATGGCGTCGCCGGAGGCTTCGGGGAGCTCGGCGGTGTCGACGGCCTCCTCGAGGGTGCGGACGTATTGCGCGATCTCCTCGTCCTCGCCAGCCAGCTCGTCGACCCCGATCTGCCAGGCGCGGGACTCCTCGGGGAGATCGCCGAGCGGCACCGGTACGTCGAGCAGGTCCTCGATCCGCGCGAGCAGAGCGAGGGTGGCCTTGGGGCACGGCGGCTGGGCGACGTAGTGCGGGACCGCGGCCCAGAGCGACACCGCGGGGATGCCTGCAGCGGCGCAGGCATCCTGGAGCACGCCGACGATGCCGGTGGGTCCTTCATACGACGACGGCTCGTAGCCGAGCCGCAGCGCGATCTCACTGTCGCTCGCGGTGCCGCTGACGGGCACGGGTCGGGTGTGCGGGGAGTCGGCAAGCAGCGCACCGAGGGTGACGATCATCTCGACGCCCAGGTCGCGGGCCGCACCGAGGATCTCCTCGGTGAACGTGCGCCAGCGCATCGAGGGCTCGATGCCGTGGACCAGGACGACGTCGCGCGTGGCCAGCGGGATCCGGGCGACCGAGAGGCGCGTGGTGGGCCAGGTGATCGACCGCACGCCCTCCTCGATGACGACCTCGGGACGGTTGACCTGGAAGTCGTAGTAGTCCTCCGGGTCGATCTCGGCTATCTGGGTCGCGACCCACACCTCCTCGAGGTGGAGCACCGCGCTGCTCGCGGCGTCGCCCGCGTCGTTCCAGCCCTCGAAGGCGCAGAGCATGACCGGGTTGACCAGGTCGGGGAGCGAGCCGGGCAGGCCCTCGTAGTCGATCACTGGTCACCCCTCGCCGCCGCTGTAACTCCGCCCGCCGGGTCCCGGCTGACGGACTCCGGGCCACCGTACGCCAGCCCGTCGACACCCACGCTAGCGCCGCGCTGAGGCCGAGACGACGCCGACCGTTAGGCTTCACCCATCATGGCGACCTCCGTTCACGACCCCGCGCGAGCCGCTGCGCTGCGAACCGCCCTGTCGACCCGAGTCGTGGTGGCAGACGGAGCGATGGGCACGATGCTCCAGGCGCACGACCTCAGTCTCGACGACTTCGAGGGCTACGAAGGATGCAACGAGGTCCTCAACGCAACCCGACCCGACGTCGTCCGTGCCGTGCACGACGAGTACTTCGCTGTGGGCGTCGATGCCGTCGAGACCAACACGTTCGGCGCCAACTACGCGAACCTCGGTGAGTACGACATCGCCGACCGGATCGAGGAGCTCGCCGAGTCGGGCGCCCGGCACGCCCGAGAGGTGGCCGACTCCTACTCCACGCGGGACCGTCCGCGATGGGTGCTCGGCTCGGTCGGACCCGGCACGAAGCTGCCGACGTTCGGGCACGCGCCCTTCGCGCTCCTGCGCGACGCCTACCAGACGCAGACCCGCGGCCTGATCAACGGCGGTGCCGACGCGATCCTCATCGAGACGGCGCAGGACCTGCTGCAGGCCAAGTCAGCGGTGGTCGGCGCCAAGCGTGCGCTCAAGGCGGCGGGCGTCGACCTGCCGGTGATCGTGCAGGTCACGGTCGAGACGACCGGCACGATGCTCGTCGGGTCCGAGATCGGGGCGGCGCTCACGGCGCTCGAACCCCTCGGCATCGACATGATCGGCCTCAACTGCGCCACCGGTCCGGCCGAGATGAGCGAGCACCTGCGGCATCTCGCGCGCCACGCGCAGATCGGTGTCTCGTGCATGCCCAACGCCGGACTTCCCGTGCTGCAGGGCACCGGAGCGTTCTACCCGCTCACCCCCGAGCAGCTTGCCGAAGCCCACGACACCTTCACCCGGGAGTACGGCCTGGGTCTCGTCGGTGGCTGTTGCGGCACCACGCCGGAGCACCTGCGCCAGGTCGTCGAGCGCGTCGGCGGACGCGAGATCGGGCCTCGCTCTCCGCGTCGTGACGCGGGTGCGTCCTCGATGTATCAGCACGTGCCGTTCCGGCAGGACACCGCCTACCTCTCGGTCGGCGAGCGCACCAACGCCAACGGTTCGAAGGCTTTCCGCGACGCCATGATCGAGGAGCGGTGGGACGACTGCGTCCGCATCGCGAAGGACCAGATCAAGGACGGCGCGCACCTGCTCGACGTGTGCGTCGACTATGTCGGTCGCGACGGGGTGGCCGACGTACGCGAGATCGTCGGTCGCTTCGCGACGGCGTCGACCATCCCGCTCGTCATCGACTCGACCGAGACGCCGGTCGTCGAGGCGGCTCTGGAGATGATCGGCGGTCGCGCCGTCGTCAACTCGGTGAACTACGAGGACGGCGACGGTCCGGGCTCGCGGATCGAGCAGATGATGCCGATCGTGAAGGAGCACGGCGCGGCCGTCGTCGCCCTGACGATCGACGAGGAGGGCCAGGCGCGCACGGCCGAGTGGAAGGTGCGCGTCGCCGACCGGCTCGTGCGCGACCTCGTCGACAACTGGGGCATGCGCGTCGAGGACATCCTCGTCGACACCCTCACCTTCCCGATCGCCACGGGCCAGGAGGAGACGCGCCGCGAC
>JANXWJ010000265.1 GCA_025351185.1 Candidatus Nanopelagicales bacterium | reverse complement strand
CGACGACCACGAAGATCGGCAGGAACATGTAGAAGAGGACGAACATCCCGATGATCGCGATGATGCGCTCGCGCACCCAGCGGAATGGTCCCGACGGTCGTTTGGTGGTGCGCGGCATCCCGGCCGAGTGTTGCGGCGGCGTTGCTGTGGTGGTGGCCATCAGACCAGCTCCTCCGTCCCGGCTCGACGTACGTAGAAGAAGACGAGCACCAGGATCGTCAGCATGAGGACGAACGACAGTGCGGAGGCTGTCGGATAGTCGGTCACCACGAAGAACTGGTCCTGGATCACGTTGCCGATCATGGAGACCTTCGTCGTGCCCAAGAGCTCCGCGTTGATGTAGTCACCGGCCGCGGGGATGAAGGTCAACAGCGTGCCAGCCACGACGCCGGGGAGTGACAGCGGCCAGGTCACCTTGCGTAGCGCGGTCCACGGCGAGGAGTAAAGGTCCTGCGCCGCCTCGACGAGACGCGGGTCCATCCGGTCGAGCGAGGCATACAGCGGGAGCACCATGAACGGAAGGAAGTTGTACGTCAGACCCAGCACCACCGCGAGCGGCGTGTTGAGGACCCGGTCGGTCTCAGTCAGGTGCAGCAGAGCGAGCAGGTTGGTGATGTGGGCCCAGTTCATGAACGTCACGACGGGGCCGTCGTCGGCCAGGATCGTCTTCCACGCCAGGGTGCGGATGAGGAAGCTGGTGAAGAAGGGGGCGATGACCAGGACGAGCAGGGTCGCCTTCCACTTGCCCGACTTGAAGGCGATGAAGTACGCCAGCGGGTAGGCCAGCGCGAGGCAGAACAACGTCGACAGTCCGGCGAAGAGGAACGACCGGAAGAACTGCGCGCGATAATCCCATACGGCGGAGTAGGTCGACCAGTTGCCGGGGAACTCGAAGGAATAGCCCTGATCGAGCGAGCCGGTGTAGAGCGAGAACATCAGCAGCATCATCGTCGGGACGATGAAGAACAGCGCGAGCCACAGGAAGCCCGGGGTGAGAAGGAGATACGGCGTCCACTTCGAGGTGCCGACGCCCTTGGACTCGGTCGCGCCTCCCCCTGACGGGTGCGAGCGGATGTCGCGCTGTTCCACGGCCGTGGCCGCGACGGCGCCGCCACTCACGATGACACTCCGATGGGATCCGGCGTCGCCGCGTCCTCATCGATCTCGACGCCCGCGTCGACATCCTGCGCCGCGTCGAGCGCGAACGTGTGGTCCGGCGCCCAGGACACGACGACTGCTGCGCCGGGAACGAGCCGCTCGTCGCGGTGGGTGTTCTGCGCGAAGACCGTCAGCTCCTGGCCCCACCGGGTGTCGACGAGGTACTGCGTCGAGACACCGATGAACGAGGAGTCGCTCACCACCGCCTCGAGGCGGTTGTCGTTGTCGTTGACCTGCGCGTCGTCGCGGTACTGGATGCGCAGCTTCTCCGGGCGGACGCCCACATGGACGTTGGCGCCCTGGGTGTGCACGCGCGAGCTCGGGATGCTCACGTGCTGACCCTGGACTGTCACCGACACGTAGTTGCCCGAGCGATCGGAGACAGCGCCGTCGAAGAAGTTCGACTGACCGAGGAAGTTCGCGACGAACGTGGTGTTTGGGTTCTCGTAGAGGTCGGCGGGCGCGCCGAGCTGCTCGACGCGACCGGCGTTCATGACCGCGATGGTGTCGGCCATGGTCATGGCCTCCTCCTGGTCGTGCGTCACGTGGACGAATGTCGAGCCGACCTCGGTCTGGATCCGCTTGAGCTCGAGCTGCATCTGGCGCCGCAGCTTGAGGTCGAGAGCACCGAGAGGCTCGTCGAGCAGGAGCACCGCCGGCTGGTTGATGAGCGCACGGGCGAGAGCCACCCGCTGCTGCTGACCACCCGAGAGCTGCTGCGGCTTACGCCTCGCCAACCCGGTGAGCTCGGTCAGCGCCAGCATGTCCTCGACGGTCTTGGAGACGTCCTTGACCCCGCGGCGACGAAGCCCGAAGGCGACGTTCTCGTAGATGTCGAGGTGCGGGAACAGCGCATAGCTCTGGAACACGGTGTTGACCGGTCGCTTGTAGGGCTTGGCCCACGTGACGTCCTCGTCGCCGATGAGGATCGTGCCCGCGGTGGGCTCCTCAAGACCGGCGACCATGCGCAGCGTCGTTGTCTTGCCGCAGCCCGACGGGCCCAACAGGGCGAAGAACGAGCCCGCCGGAATTGTCAGGGTCAGGTCGTCAACCGCCACGAAGTCGCCGAAACGCTTGGTGGTGTTGATGATGCGCAGGTCGGCACCGGTCTTGGCCGTCGTCATCGGGTCAGGAGCCCTTCACCTTGTTGAACGCTGCGGCGTAGGTCTTCTCGGTGGCTTCGTCGAGACCCATGAAGAGGTGGGTCTTCGCGAGGAAGGCGTCGTCGGGGAAGATCAGGGGGTTGTCGACGAGGGTCTTGTCGATCTTCGCCATCGCCTCCTTGGCGCCCTTCACCGGGCAGATGTACTGCACGTAGGCAGTGAGCTGCGCGGCGATCGCCGGGTCGTAGTAGAAGTCCATGAGCAGCTCGGCGTTCTTCTTGTGCTGCGCCAGGTTGGGGATGAGCATGTTGTCGGCCCAGATCATCATCCCGGCCTCGGGCTGCACGAACTTGATCTTGTCGTTGTCGGCCTGGAGCTGCACGACGTCGCCCGACCACGCGATGCACGCGAACGCCGTTCCGTTGCTGAGCAGGGAGGAGTAGTCGTTGCCGGTGAACTGGCGGATCTGGCCCGAGTCGTTGGCCTTCTGCAGCATGTCGACCGCGTTGTTGAAGTCGTCGGCGGTGAAGTTCGACGGATCCTTGCCCATGTCGAGCAGGATCAGGCCGATCGTGTCGCGCCACTCGGTGAGCACCGTGACCTTGCCCTTGAGGTCAGGGCGGGTGAGCAGCTCGGTGATCGTCTTGACCTCGGGCACCTTGGCCGCGTTGTAGGCGATGCCGGTGACGCCCGACTGCCACGGCGCGGAGAAGTCGCGGGTCGGGTCCCAGGTCGGGGCCTTGAGGGAGTCGATGAGGTTGGCCGTGATGTTGGGGGTGTTGGCCTTGTCGACCTTCTGGACGTAGCCCTGGCGAACCAGTCGCGCGGCCATCCAGTCAGTGAGCGCGAACAGGTCTCGGCCGGTGTCCTGGCCGGCGCGCAGCGACGGCACGATCTTGGCGTAGAAGGAGTCGTTGTCGTTGATGTCCTCGGTGTAGGCCACCGTGACACCGGTCTTCTTCTTGAACCCGTCGAGCGTCGGGTGCACGTTCTGGTTCTTCGCGTCGACGTCGATGTAGAGCTGCCAGTTGCTGAAGGCCAGCGACTTGTCGGTGTCGGACTTGTCGGGCGTCGTCGACGAGGCGCTCGCACTGGAGCTCGCACCGCCGCTGCTGCTCGACGCGGTGCCCTTGGTGCCACAGGCTGCGAGGAGCGGTGACGCGGCGACCGCGGCGGTCCCGTACGCGGCAGCCTGCAGGAGGCGACGACGCGGGACTCCGGCGCGGGCAGCGGCCTGGACGGCCTCGGTCATCGGGTCAAGGGGGCGCTGGGCCATCGGTGCTGACTCCTCGGTGCGGTGCGAACTACGGACGATCGGGCAGGACAACGACGACTAACGGTCGCCGAAGATGGTGCGGTGCCAGTCCTTGCGGACGTCACCCGTGATGTCGATCGAGACGTGCTTGACCTGGGTGTACTCGTCGAAGGAGTACTGGCTCAGGTCCTTGCCGAAGCCCGACGCCTTGTAGCCCCCGTGGGGCATGTCGGACACGATCGGGATGTGGTCGTTGATCCAGACGCAGCCCGCGGCGATGTCGCGACTGGCGCGCATCGCGCGCACGATGTCGCGGGTCCAGGCCGAGGCCGCGAGCCCGAACGGCGTGTCGTTGGCGAGGGCGATGCCCTCGTCGTCGGTGTCGAAGGGGAGCACGACGAGGACCGGGCCGAACAGCTCCTGCTGCACGATCTCGGAGTCCTGCGCGACATCGACGACGAGAGTGGGCTCGTAGTAGGACCCCACGGCGAGCGCTCCCCCGGGCGCCTGCCCACCTACGAGGATCTTCGCACCGTACGCACGGGCCCGGTCGACGTAGGCCGCGACGCTGTCTCGCTGGCGGACGGAGACCAGCGGTCCGAGGTCGGTCGACGGGTCGGTCGGGTCACCGACTCGCACCGTCGACATGAGGTCGGCTACGCCCTGCACGAAGGCGTCATAGAGCGGGCGCTGGACATACGCGCGCGTCGCGGCGGTGCAGTCCTGCCCGGAGTTGATGAGCGATCCGGCGACGGCGCCCTGGATCGCGGCGTCGAGATCAGCGTCGTCGAACACCACGAACGGCGCCTTGCCGCCGAGCTCGAGATGCACGCGCTTGACGGTCTTCGACGCCAGCTCCATAACCCGTTGACCCACCGGGGTCGAGCCGGTGAAGGACACCATGCGCACCCCGGGGTGGGTCAACAACGCCTCGCCGACGACGCGACCGGCGCCCATGAGGACGTTGACAACACCGTCGGGGATTCCTGCCTTCGTGCAGTCCTCGGCGAGCATCAACGACGTCAGCGGCGTGAGCTCGGCCGGCTTGAGCACGATCGTGTTGCCGGCCGCGATGGCGGGGAGCACCTTCCACACGGCCATCTGCAGCGGGTAGTTCCACGGGGCGATCGAACCGACCACGCCGACCGGCTCACGGCGTACGAGCGAGGTGTGCGTGCCGTCGTACTCCGCGGAGGCCTTGCCCTCGAGGTTGCGGGCGGCGCCTGCGTAGAAGGAGACGTTATCGATCGAGCCGGGGACGTCGAACTCCCGGCTGAGCTTGATCGGCTTGCCGGCCTGGGCGGTCTCGACCTGGGCATAGTCCTCGGCCCGGTCGTTCATCGCGGCGGCGAGCGCGTTGAGAGCGCCGGCCCGCTCACCCGGAGTCGCGCGGCCCCAGTCGGCCTGGGCGCGGACGGCCGCAGCCACCGCGGTGTCGACATCCTGCGGGCCGGCGAGGTCTGCCGTCACCACGAGGGAGCCGTCGGCCGGGTTGATGATGTCGTGGTTCTCGCCCGCGGTCCCGCGACGGAATGCACCGTCGATGTACTGATGGCCGTGCTCCGACACCCGAGATCCTCCTGGTTGGTGCGCGCCGACAGTGCGCACCAACCACGGCGCTGTCCGACGAGCGGCGATCCTTGCACGGGGTATGCCGTGAGACAAGGGATTCCGTGGCCAGAAACATGCTTGGCGACGGATTGCATCACATTTGTGACCTGAAACTGCTGTTTCTCGTAGCACCCACGCCCATGACGATGCCCAAGAACCCCTGAAGGCAGGCTCCACGGTGCGCGCTACGCCGGTCGTGCACAACCGACAGCCTGACGAGCAGGTACCTGGAGGTCTGACGCCCTGTCCGGTCCCGGACTACCCTCGGGCGCCGTGAGCCCTCTCGATCGCCTCGCCGGCATCTATCCCACGGTGGCCGAGGTCCTGGCGCTGCCTGCCGTGCGCGCCGGGGCACCCGTCGTACGCAGCGGGGGTGGATCCCTCGATCGCAGCGTCCGCTGGACCCACGTGGCCGAGGTCGCCGACGTCGCTCGACTGCTGCACGGCGGCGAGCTGCTCCTCACCACCGGAGTGCTGCTGCCCGAGGACGACGCGGGCCTCACCGCCTGGGTGCGCGGGCTCGCCGAGGCCGGCGTGACCGGCGTTCTCGTGGAAGTCGGTCGACGGTTCGACCGCATTCCGGATGTCGTGGTCGCCGCGGCGTCGGGCAGCGAGCTCGTGCTCGTCGAGCTGACGCGCGAGGTCCGCTTTGCCGTGGTCACCGAGCAGGTGCATGCGCGGATCGTCGATGCGCAGCTGGCCGAGCTTCGGGCCTCGGACGAGGTGCACGCGGCCTTCACGGAGCTCACGGTCGAAGGCGCGCCGCCCACCGAGATCGTGCGTCAGGTCGCCACGATGGCCGGGCGCCCGGTCGTGCTCGAGAACCTCGCGCACCAGGTGCTCGCTGTCGACGCCGCGGGGCTCGACCTCGCGTCGGTCCTCGACGGCTGGGAGGACCGCAGCCGAGCCGTGCGGGTCAAGGAGCGCACGGCCTACGACGACACCAGCGGTTGGCTGCTCACGACAGTCGGTGCGCGCGGTCAGGACTGGGGACGCCTGGTGCTCGTCACCGACACTCCCCCGACGGCGCGCGACTCGATGCTCCTCGAGCGCGGTGCCGCCACGGTGGCACTCTCGCGCCTCGTCGAGCGCGACCGAGAGTCGTTGGAACGACAGAGCCATCGCACGCTGCTCAGCGGCATCATCGCCGGGTCGGTCGCCCTCACCGAGACGACGGCACGCGCGCAGGCACTCGGCGTCCCCCTGGAAGGGCGATCGCTGACATCGGTGCTCGTGCGCCTCGCCGCAGCCCCGACGGGCCCGGCGCTCGAGACGCAGGAGCGCCTGCGCGACTTCGCTGAGACGGTGTCGGCCGCCGTACGCGACACACGCGCCGTCGCGCTCGTCGGCGGTGTCGACGACTCGACCGTCGCCGTGCTGCTGAGCCTACCGCCGCGCGAGGACGTCGACCGCGCGCTCGAGCGCCTGTCGGCAGCGTTGGCGAAGCGCGCCGCGACCGGGCGTGCGCTCGTGGCGGCTGACGACTGGGTGATGGCCGTGGGCTCGGTCGTCGCCCAGATTCGCGACGTACGTCGCGCCTTCCTCGAGGCTGCGCAGGTCGCCGACGCAGCACCGTCGGGCGACGACGGGATCGCGCGGCCCTACTACCGACTGCCCGACGTGCGCCTGCGCGGTCTACTGCACCTGCTGCGCGACGATGCCCGGCTGCAGACCTTCGTCGAGCGTGAGCTCGGCGTGCTGCTCGCCCACGACGCGCAGCACGGGAGCGACCTCGTCGGAGTGCTACGTACCTATCTCACGTCCGGGCGCAACAAGTCGGCGGCGGCCGACGCTGCCCACATGTCACGCCCGTCGTTCTACGAGCGCCTGCACCGCATCGAGCGCGTCCTCGCCGTCGACCTCGACTCGGTCGAGTCCTGCCTCTCGCTGCACGTGGCCCTCCTCGGCCTCGACGCCATCCGCCGCTGACCGTCGATGTGTAACCACGACGGGCC
>JANXWJ010000137.1 GCA_025351185.1 Candidatus Nanopelagicales bacterium | reverse complement strand
CTCGACCACTGGGCCGGGGTGTTGGGCCGCGAGGTCGCGGGCGGGTTGTTCGGCGAGAACCTCACGACGCTCGGCCTCGACGTCAACGGCGCCATGATCGGGGAGCGCTGGGCGATCGGCTCCGACCTCGTGCTGCAGGTCACCGACCCGCGTATCCCGTGCTCGACCTTCCGCGGTGTCATCGGCGAGCCCGGCTGGCTCAAGACGTTCACTATGGCGGCGATCCCCGGCGCCTACCTGCGGGTGGTCACGCCGGGGCACGTACGCTCCGGCGACGCGATCACCGTGGTGCACCGGCCGACGCACGGCGTCACGGTGGCGATGGTCTTGCGTGCCCTCACCCGTGAGCCGGAGCTGCTCCCCGCCATCCTCGCGGCCGGCGACGACCTGCCGCGCGAGACGCGCGCGATGGCCGAGGAAGGCCGCACGTTCTCCCTCTCCTGACCGAGATGTGTAGTCACACCACGCTCTAACCGGTCGTGGTCACACATCTCGGGCGCGTGTTGGCGAGATGTGTAGTCACACCACGCCCAGGCGGTTGTGGTGACACACCTCGGGCGCTTGACGTGGCCGGCGATCAGTACGACGGGGCGGGGCGCGACTGGAGCTTGGCGAGCACGGCGGGGCTCTGGGCGCTCATCCAACGGGCGAGGTAGTCGAAGGTCACGAAGCGCACATCGGGATAGTCGGCGTGCGCATCGGTGACGAACCGACTCAGGGCCGCGGTGTAGGAGTTGCACGCCCAGTCGTTGAAGTGGTTGCCGACCATGAACGGTGCGCGGTTGTGCGTCTCGACGGCCTGCAGCGCCTGCATGAAGGACTGGTAGGTCGACTCCTCGATCTTCGCGCACGTGGCCGGCGGCGCCTTCGGGTTGCCGCCGTTCTGCACAAAGAGCAGGTTGTAGTCCATCGACAGGTTGGACCGGCCATAGCCGACGACCTTGATCCGCTGCAGCGGGAAGGCCCACATCGGGTAGCCCTGGGTACGCCGAGGCCACACGAGCGACCCGGCGCCCGAGGCGTCATAGGTGAAGCCGGCCTTGGCGAACACCGGATACATCTGCGACTTGATGCCGAGCAGGCACGGGGTGCGGTCGCCCTTCCAGCTCGCAGAGGAGAAGGGCAGCGTGAGCGAGGAGTCCTTGTTGTCGTTGATCTCAGCCCAGTGGTCGAGGAAGAACCGAGCCTGGTCGAGCTCGGACTGCCAGTCGGCGCTCGTCCAGGTGCCGACGCTGGGCGCGTTGCAAAAGTGGCCGAGCCAATGGGTGCCGATCTCGTAGCCGTCGTTGAAGGCCTTCGTCATGTTGCGGATCCGCTGGGGCACGAGCGAGGCCTTCGCGAAGCCGACGTTGGACGTGCCGACCGGGCGGTGCGGTGGGTGATACAGGCTGCGCTGCACGTCCGGCACGAGGCAGAGGCCGGAGAGGAAGAAGGTGAACCTCGAGCCCGTCGCGGCGCCGAGGTCGAGGTAGTGCTGGAACAGCGACTGGCGGCAGGCCCCGTCGAAGGACACGACGACGAACTGCGGCGGCACGTCGCCGGGCGCGAGCTTCGTGATGGGCACCGTGTCGGCAGGTGCGACTCCCGCGGGGTCGACCCCCGCGCCCGGGTCGGTCGGCAGCGGGGTCGCGCTGTAGGTCGGTGCGGGGCTGCCCGAGGCGCTGGTGGGCGACGACGTCCACGGAGCGGGGGAGGTCGGGGTGGGGGAGTGCGTCGCGAGCGGGGTGGTGGTGGGTCCGGCGGCTCCAGACGGACTGGCCGTGGGTGACCCGGACGAGCACGCTGATGCCACGAGCACGGCTGCGACGACGACCGTCGCTCGGACGAGAATCCCCCTGTGCCCCATCGCACCTGCCTCCTCGGGCCACATCGAGAGTAGATCCGATCCGGCCCCGTGGGTGCGTGACACACTCGGCGCATGACGACCGACGCGACCCCGGCGCACGCGACGGAGGAGCAGATCGCGGCCGCCTGGGGCGATCCCAAGCTGGCCAACGTGCTCTATCACGACTGGGAAGCCGCCACCTACGACGAGAAGTGGTCGATCTCCTACGACGAGCGCTGCATCGACTATGCGCGCGGCCGGTTCGAGCACGTCGCCGGCCGCGACGGCTGGCCCTACACCACGGCTCTCGAGCTCGGCTGCGGCACCGGATTCTTCCTGCTCAACCTCAAGCAGGCGGGCGTGCTCGACGAGGGTCACGTCACAGACCTCTCGCCGGGCATGGTGGAGGTCGCGGTGCGCAACGCGCGTGGCCTCGGGTTCGAGGTGGAGGGTCGGGTCGCGGATGCGGAGTCGATCCCCTACGACGATGAGACCTTCGACCTCGTCGTGGGTCACGCCGTGCTGCACCACATCCCCGACCTCGACCTTGCGATGCGGGAGGTGCTGCGGGTGCTCAAGCCGGGCGGTCGCTTCGTGTTCGCGGGGGAGCCGACTCGCAACGGCGACTGGGTCGCGCGCCGGCTGTCGCGCCTCACCTGGTGGGCTGCGACGCGGGTGACGGCGCTCGCACCGTTGAGGGAGTCGTGGGCGCGGCCGAAGGCGGAGCTCGAGGAGTCCTCACGCGCTGCGGCGCTGGAGTCGGTGGTCGACATCCACACCTTCGACCCGGATCGGCTGGCGGCGCAGTGCCTGCGCGCGGGTGCCGTCGACGTACGCACGGTGACGGAGGAACTCACGGCGTCGTGGTTCGGCTGGCCGGTGCGCACGTTCGAGGCGGCAGTGCGCCCGGGCGCACTGGGGTGGGGCTGGGCGATGTTCGCCTACAAGGGCTGGCTGCGCCTGTCGTGGCTCGACGAGAACGTGCTGTCGAAGGTCGTGCCGGACGAGCTCTTCTACAACGTGTGCGTCACTGGTACCAGACCGGTGAACGCAGCCCCGCGAGAGTCGTGACCAGCGGGCCACGCTCGGGCTCGGCGAGGGTCGACGAGGTCGACTCGTCGCTCTCCGGGACGAGCACGGCGGTGTCGAGCTCACGGTCGAGCTCAGCGAGATGGTCGGCAGAGAAGGCGTGGTCGATGTGTGCGAGTACCTCGGTCATGGGTTCAGTCTCTCCCGCCCGTGTTACGCCGCCGTATCGCGGTTGCGACGGGCTGGTGGCGAAAACCCATCAGCTGCAAGCGTTTTCGACGCTTGTGAGGTCGTGACGTGATCCTGGATGTGATCGGTTCCACATTCCGCTGGGCGCGAAGGCTGCCGCCGCGCGACCCGCGTCAGGCGACGTATGTTACTGGCGCCTCGCTGCGGTGGATGTGGCGCAACCGTGCGTTCACACCCTGGTATCTCCTGCGCTACTGGCGACTGTTCTGGCTCCGCGTGCTGCATCCGGACATCGTGACCGAGGGCATGGTGTTCATCGGTCGCCGCGTCGAGCTTCACGCCCGCACGGGATACGGACGACTGATCCTCGGCCGCTGGGTGCACATCGGCGCTGAGAACCGGCTGCGCGCGCACGAGGGAACGCTGCGGGTGGGCGACAAGTGCGTCTTCGGTCGTGACAACACCGTCAATTGCTATCTCGACATCGAGTTCGGCGCCGGCACGATCGTGGCAGACTGGGTCTACGTCTGCGACTTCGACCATGTCTATGACGACATCCACGTGCCGATCAAGGACCAGGGCATCGTCAAGAGCCCGGTGCGGGTCGGTCCGGACTGCTGGGTCGGCACCAAGGTCACGGTGCTGCGCGGCGCCACGATCGGCCACGGCTGCGTGTTGGCGGCACACGCCGTCGTGCGCGGCGACGTCCCGCCGATGTCGGTCGTCGGGGGGGTTCCGGGGCGCGTGCTCAAGGACCGGCGTGCGGTCTACCAGGCCAAGGCCGAGATCAGGGCGGCGCTCGAGGACATCGCGCGCAAGACGGCTCGCGCGGCGGCTGGCACCCATGTCGAGACGTCGGCTGTGCCCGGCTCGGCCGGCAAGTAGCGTCAGGACATGCGCACTCTCGGTCTCATCGGCGGCACGTCGTGGGAGTCCACGGCCACCTACTACGCCCTCCTCAACCGCGGCGCCGCCGAGCGCCTCGGACCATTTCGCCAGCCGCCGTTGCTCCTGCACTCCGTGGACTTCGCCGAGGTCGTGGAGCTGCAGCGCGCCGGCAGCTGGGATGTGCTCGAGCGGGAGTACGCCGCTGCCACCAGCCACCTCGTCGCCAGCGGCGCGGAGGTTCTCGGGATCTGCGCCAACACCATGCACCTCGTGGCCGATGCTGTCGTCGCTGCTGCGGGCGACGCGCAGCTCGTGCACGTCGTCGACGCGACAGTGACCGGTGCGCGAAGCCTCGGAGCGCAGAAGGTGGCACTGCTGGGCACTGCGTACACGATGGAGAAGCCGTTCTACGTCGAGGCGTTGCAGGCACGCGGGCTCGACGTCGTGGTGCCCGAGGCCGACGATCGCGCGGAGCTGCAGCGGATCGTCTACGGCGAGCTCACGCAGGGCATCGTGCGCGAGGAGTCGCGGGCCGCGCTGCTGGCGATCATCGGGCGATGCGCCGAGCGTGGCGCCGAGACAGCGTTGCTCGCGTGCACGGAGTTCCAGATGCTCGCCGAGCCCGGCGAAGCGGCCGCCGCGATCCCGCTCATCGACACCACGCGCGAGCACTGCCGCGCCCTGCTCGACGCCGCACTTGCCTGACCGGTCCGGTCGTGTGTCGCACGGGTCAGGCGAGTGCGGCGTCATACGGTGTGACGATGCTCCCGCCGCGTCTGCCGGCCGCCGTGATGGCGGCGCTGATGATCTGCCTGTGCGTGACGGCCTCGACCGGCACCGCGGCGGCCGCTCCACCGCGGTCGGCTCCGGCGGTCGTGAGCTTCCCGCAGCGCAGGATCGCGAGCGTTCAGCGACTCGCGGCCCTCGGTGACTCGGTGCCCGCCGGCGGCGCCTGCAGCTGCACGCCGTTCCCCCGCCGGGTGGCGGCGTTGATCGCCGCCAGAGCGGGCCACGGGGTGATCACCCACAACGACGCTGTCGGCGGCCTCACGACGCTCCTGCTCCTCGAGCAGCTCCGCCACGACCGCGGCATCCGCAGCGACGTCGCGTGGGCCTCGGTCGTCCTCGTGGAAGTCGGCGCCAACGACATCTCGTCACGCACGTGCGGGCTCACCGTGTCGTGCTACTCGCCCGCCGTGCGACGGGTCGGGACGCTCCTCGACGCCGTCGTGCACCAGATCAAGGTCCTGCGCGGCCGCAGGGCGACAGCGATCGTGCTGATCGGCTACTGGAACATCTGGCGCGACGGTGCCGTCGCGCGAGCGAGGGGCGCGGCCTACGTGGCCGCGTCGGTCGCGCTGACGAAGGCCGTGAACGTCGAGATCGCAGCATCCTCACGGCGGAACGGCGTGACATACGTGGATCTCTGGGTCCCGTTCCGCGGCACCACCGACAGGGACGACACGGCGCTGCTCGCCGCCGACGGCGACCATCCCAACGCGCGAGGGCACCAGGTCATCGCGGTCGCGATCGCCCGCGCGCTGGCTCGTCGCATCCTGACCTGATCCGCCTGCGGCGAAGCGCCGTCATGGCCCGACGCGCGGGATCTGGTGCGAGAGCCAGATGAAGCTGGCGGGAAGCCCGGCGGACCAGTCGGCGGTGTTGTGACCCCCCTGGGCGAAGAGCTGGGTCGTCACCGAGGTCGGTGGGCGTGCGCCCCTCCTCAGTGACGTGAGGCTCCCGCTGCTCTGCTGGTCCTGCCGGCTCGCGCTGGCGAAGATGGCGACAGCGGGCGCGGAGCGCAGCAAGGTCGCCAGGCTCCCCGCCTGCTTCAGCAGAGGCAACGTGTCGAACGCGCTCGACTCCGGTGCGTCGTAGCCCGAGAGATCGACGCCTGCGGCGAACAGCTCTGGATGGCGCAGCACGAGCTGAGCTGCGCAGTAGCCGCCCTCGGAGTAGCCCATCGCCGCCCATCCAGCGCGGTCGGCGCGAACCCGGAAGTGCGTGGTGATGACCGAACGGACTTCCGTGGTGAGGAAGGTCGCCACCTGCGGCTGACCAGGGAGGTCGGTGCACTCGAGGTCGGGTGCCCCAGCGACGGAGATCTGCGGGACGACCAGCACGAACGGTGTCGCTCCGGCCGCGACCGCGTCGGCGAGCTTGGCCCGTACGTCCATCGCGTGGAACCACGTCGTGGGCGAACCCGGGTAGCCGTGGAAGAGCTCCACGACCGGAAAATCGACGCGGGCGAACTCCGGCCGGCCGTACTCCGGGGGCACCGACACGTAGACCTTGAGCGGTGCGCTCGTGCCGGGCACCCGCACCTCAGCTACGAAGGTGCTCGCGGAGTCGTACGTCGAGAAACCCTTCGGCACACCGCTATTCCAGGGGAGAGCTGTGGCGGCGCCCGGGGCCGACGGGTGCGTGCCGCGTGCTGCCGTGGTAGGTGGCACTAGCACGTCGGTCGCGCTCGCGGTCGACGTACGTCCGAGGAGGTCGTCCCAGCTGGAGTAGAGCCCGAACTCGTTGTTGATGAGCACGAGCACTGCGACGACGGCGACGGCCTGCGAGAGGAGCACGAGCGCCCATCTCTGCGCGCTGCGCAGGGCGGCGCTGCGCCCGCGGACGCGCCGCCACGCGATGACCACGAGCACCGGCGCGAGGATCGCGAGGGCGACCACGACTGTCGCGAACAAGCCGCTGGTCAGTCCGAGGTCCACGACGGCCCCTCGCACCCCGGGCGCCTCACGGGCGCGCCGGGGCGAAACCGGGCGAGACGGTTCCGAGCCAGGTGAGCGCGACGGGAAGCCATGGCTTCCAAAGTGGAGTGCGGTGTCCTCCGGTCGTGACGACGTGTGCGCTGACGGCCAGGGGGGCACGCGCCGCAGCGATGAAGGGAAGCGTCGTCGGTGCCGACTGCGAGTCCTGCTTCGAGGTGTAGATCCACGCGGCTACCGGCGGCGGGTCCGTGCCGGCACGGGCGACGAGGTCATACCTCGCGGCCCGCACGTCGGTGGGAGCGTAGGGCTGCCAGTTGCCCCACTCGACCCGGAAGTAGCCGCCGATGCAGATGAAGGCGCCGAACGTGTCGGGGTGGAGCATCGCCGCCACCGCGGCGCACCAGGCACCAGCGGACGGTCCCCACGTCGCCCACGACCCGCGGTCGGTTCGTGTGCGGAAGGTGCTGCGCACCCACGCAGGGATGTCGACGCTGATCCACGTCTCCACCTGGTCGCCGGCCGAGGCGCCTCCAGGTCCGTTGGCGCACTCGGTGTCGCGACCGGCCGGGGTCCAGGGCTGCGCCATCACGGCGATGGTCGGGGCGAGCGCGTGCTGGTCGGCCAGCGAACCGAGCTGGGCCGCGAGGTCGTAGGCCTTGGAGGTGGAGGTCACGACGCTGGGGTAGCCCCCGAATCCCTCGAGCACGGGATAGCGGTGCGTCGCGGCGGCCGGGTCGGAGTATCCGGTCGGAAGGAAGACCTGTACGTCGCTCGTGACCTTCGACGCGCCACCGGTCACCGCGTAGGTCGTGCTGATCGAGTCCTGCGCCACCACCACGACCGTCGAGGGTGGCGGCGGTGGCTGCTGGGGGATCACGGTGGCGACGACGGCCTTGTGCGGGGAACCGCCCGTGACCGTGGCGACCGCAGCGGCTGTCGTGCCCTGAGTCGTCGTCGCACCGATGAGGTCGGACCAGTCGCCGAAGAACTGGAACTGGTGGTTGACCACTGCGAGCGCGAGCAGCAGCACGAGCGCGTTGACCAGCGTGATGAGGCCCAACCGACCCAGGACGGTCCAGAAGGCCGTGCGTGCCAGCCGCGGCCACAGCAGCACCGTCACCACCATGGCTGCGACCGCGAGCACGGCGAGCAGCACCAGCAGCTTGGTTCCCAGCAGGCTCATCGAGGGTTCCTCGTGCCCGAGATCGATTGGGGTGCAACGGGATCGAGCCGCCTGCGTGTCGTGCCTCGACGGGCCTGGGCTCGGCGTGCGAGCACCCGTCTCGACATCGTCGTGCCGGCCGCTGCCCCTGCCGACGCTTCGACCGGGGCCGGAGCGGGACGGTGGAACGGTCGGGGGAGGAACGACTCGGCGCGAAGGTAGGCCCACGTGACGCGCGCGAGCCCACCGGCGCGGGGGTAGAGCAGGTAGCGGCTGCGCCACTGCGGGCAGAACTTGGCGTTGAAGCGGTAGAGCGTGTCGACCTGGGTGAGGCGCGAGGCGCCCCGGAGCACGGCACCCCAGGTGCGCGCCACCGGACCGGCGCCGATTCGCTGCGAGCGCTCGATCGCCTCTCGGAACACGGCGAAGTTCAACGACACCTCGCAGACTCCGAGGTCTGCCGCGCGTGCCATGAGCTCGGAGATCATGAGCTCGTTGACTCCCGAGACGGCGTGCGAAGCCCGACGCATCACGTCGAGCGAGAGCCGGTCGGAGCCACCCCACGGCACGAGCGACAGCAGGGCCTGCGTCGTGCCGTCGAGGTCGGCCGTCACGATCACGGCGTCCGGGTCGCGCACGAGGTCGAGCCGGCCGAGCGCCATGGAGAAGCCTCGTTCGATGGCCGCGCCCCGCCACAGGTCCGCGAGGTCGGCCAGGTGCTCGAGCTCGTCGGGGGGCAGATCGCGCAACCGGGCGATGCGCACGGTGCAGCCGGCCCGCTGGGCGCGCGTGACCGCCTGCCGGGTGTTGCGCATCGCGCGTCCTTCGAGCGTGAACGTCGACGCGCACAGCACCGCCTCGTCGCCGAACTCGAGGGCGACCAGGCCCGCGTGCTTGGTCCACGCGCGTGCGCCAGCCTCCGTGGCGGCGACGACCGCGGGCACGGCTGAGTTGGCCCGCGCGTGGTTGACGAACGCCGTGATGGCCTCGGGCCAGGCTGCCTGCGGGCCGAGCGGGTCGCCGGCGGCGAGGAGCGTGGCGTTGACCATCCGGTAGGAGATGCAGGAACGTCGTCCTGCTCCCCAGACGACGGCGCGGTCGTCGCGCAGTGCGAAGTAGGCCAGCGAGTCGCCCCCGCCGTACGCCGCGACGAGAGCGCGCACGTCGCGGTCGTCGTCGTCAGACTTGGGCTCGAGCAGCCGGGGCGCGCGCAGCACGAGGGCACCCGTGACAAGCACGGTCATCGCCGCGAGCGCGACGAGGAGGTAGTAGACGGCGTCAGCGTCGCGCGATGGACCAGACGTCACGGGCGACTCGATGCCCACGAAGCCCCGCACGGTCGCGAGCAGCCGATCCTTCGGTGAGAGTCCGGTGCCGAGGTGCTGGTCGAGCGCGGTGACGGCGATCCAGCCGAGCAGCGTGCTCGAGACGAGCATCAGGCCGCCGACCGCAAGCGCACGGCTGCGGCCGATCGGCTCGGACCGGCCGATGAACCTGCCGCGATGCCCGACGAGCAGGGCGAGGAGCACGGCGGTGACCCCCACGATCACGTGGCGGGCCTGGGTGGCCTGGAGGAGGAGCTCGAGCGCGAGCAGAGCGACGGTGATGCGCCACGCGCGTCGCTTGCCCCGGCTCAGGTTGAGGGCCAGCCCGACGAGGAGCAACCCGACCGCGACGCTGACGGCCGCCGACGCCGAGACCACGCTGCCGGGCAGCACGTCGGTGAGGAACTCGACACGGTGGAACAGCCCCGGGCGCATGACGGAGAGCACGTTGCTGAGCCCGATCAGCAACACCAGCGCCCCGGCCACGTGCCGGGTCTCGATCCGCCGAAACGACATGCAGCCCCACCTCGTCGATGCTGTCCAGGGCCACCACGTCCGAGGCGCGACGAAAGTTCCCAGGAACCTGTCAGGTGATGCTGAGAGATCTGTATGTGTTTCCCCAGGTGCGGGTGGTCAACGTTCCGCTCCGTCGCAACGATCACGCAGGTACGCTGTTCTGGCTGGCGGCGCTACGACGTGGCAGCCACCCGCGCGACCTCGGCGGTGCGGTCGATCCAGTAGCGGTGCTTGGGTGCGTTGTCGCCGTCGGGCACGACGTTCTCGAGCACGCCTCCAGCGCCCTCGATGGTGCGCGCCGACCCGACGTTGTCGTCGTCGCACGTGATGAGCACGCGCTCGATGCCGAGGGAGTCGGTGAACTCGAGCGCCTGCAGCAGGATCTCGGCTGCGTGGCCGCGTCGACGGTGAGCCGGGCGTACTCCGTAGCCCACGTGACCGCCGAAGCCGAGCAGCCACTCGTTGAGCTCGTGCCTGATCGACACCCGGCCGACGAGCGACCCGTCGACCTCGGCGAGGAAGAACGATGCCGGCACCTTGCCCTCGTCGACGTCGCCGACCGCGGCGCGTTCGGTGCGGGCGAGGAGGTCGGCGAAGGTGTCGCCGTCGTCGAGGAAGGCAAAGCCGAAACCGTCCTCGGCGAGCTCGCGCTGCGCCGCCATCACCTCGGACTCGTCGGCAGCCGTCATCGGCCGCAGCACGAGTCGCGGCTCGGCGATGTCGGTCACAGGTCCTCCTTCGGTCGGAGCCTCCACCCTAGGGATGGCAATGCTTGCGCACGTCGTCCGTTTTCGCCGTAAGGAGTTGACGATGCGTGTATGTTAGTGTGTACTTACGTAAGTGACAATTGACACAATGGCCGTGGCATTCGATGCGCTGGGGGACCCGACCCGACGCAGGATCCTGGAGCTGCTGCGTGAGCGCGGGTCGATGTCGGCGGGCGAGCTCGCGTCGGGATTCTCGGTGAGCCGCCCTGCGGTGAGCCAGCACCTCGCGGTGCTACGTGACGCGCACCTCGTCCGCGTCCGCCCCGACGGCACGCGCCGGCTCTACTCGCTCGACCCGTCGGGGCTGACCGCGCTGCGCGCCTGGGTCGAGGGGTTCTGGGCCGTCGTGCTCGCCGACTTTGCCGACGAGGTAGGTCGGCGTACGCCACCCCGCTCCACAGCCTTGGCACCTGCGACGCCGAGTCGCCGATCCGCCCCTGCGAGGACCACTGCCACCATGACCAGGAAGGCACGGACATGAACGAGCGCGCCGCCACCGAGAGCGACCACCTCGAACCCGTTGTCGCGACCGTGACCGTCGGGTGCGACGCGGCCACTGCCTTCGAGATCTTCACAGCCGACATGGGGTTGTGGTGGCCGCTCGTCGGCTTCTCGCTCGGGGGCGAGCGGATCGTTGCTGTCGAGTTCGAGCAGCGTATCGGCGGCACGGTGGTCGAGGTGTGGGACGACGGCACGCGCCGCCGCTGGGCCGACGTGCTCGCGTGGGATCCGCCGCGATCGCTGTCGCTCGCGTGGAACCCCGGCGGCTTCGAGACAGGTCAGTCTCCGACGCGCGTCGACGTCACCTTCACCGCCGTCGCCGACGACGAGACGCACGTGCGGCTGGTGCACGCCGGATGGGAGGTCTGGGCGACCGAGGCGGTGCAGACCCGCTCCTCCTATGCGGAGGGCTGGCTGGTCGTGCTCGGCGGATACGTCGCCAGGACGGCGCGCTGATCGATTGCAGCACAGACGATCACGACGTACGGACGATGGTCAGGCCGGTCATGGTCGGCACATAGAGCTGCGTGCCGGAGATCGCGGGTGTGGCGAAGCGCGAGGTGACTCCGACCGTGACCTGACCCAGCGACCGGCCGGTGGCAGGGTCGATCGTGTGCAGCACGCCCGCACCGGGATCGAGCGACCACACGCGACCGCCTCCCACGACAGGTGATCCGGTGACGGCCGCGTCGCTCTGCCACAGCACGTCCATCGCGCCGGTCGATGAGATGCGTATGGCGCGCAGCCCGTCGGTGCAGGGCACGTAGACCACGTTGTCGACGACGGCCGTGCCGCCGAAGGAGGTGCACAGGGCTGCCTGCGAGACCTCGCCGCCGATGCCTCCGAGATGACCCTGGTGCAGCACGTACGCGGTGCCGGACTTGCCCGCGATGAACACCCACCGGTCACCGACCAGCGCCGGGCCCTGCGAGCCGAGGTCGAGGTCGGCGGCGTTGTCGCTGGCCCATGATGACGGCGAGAACGAGTCGACCAGCGTCGTGCCGTCGAGCTCGAGCACCGAGTCGCTCGTGTCGTAGGGATCGCCCGGCCCCGATGCTCCGTTGCCGACGGCGACGAGCAGGTGCCCGTCGTCGGTGAGCGTCGGCCCTGCGGGAGTCCAGATCCCGGCCTCGCGTTGCGTCGGCACGGTGTAGGCGACGGGGGCGTGCGCACCTGTCAGCGGTACGCCGACGAGCCGACCCTTGTAGTCGCCGCAGTCGCCGGCCAGCCCACCGAACGGCACCCACACCTTCCCGCCCGCGAGGGACAGCGCGCCGCGCTGCTGCATGGCCTTCGCATCGACGCCGGGGAGGTCGACGCTGGTTCGCCAGGCCACCGTGCCGTCGAGCGGGCTGAGGGCGACGATCTCATGGCTCGGTGGGCCGCCGTGCTCGGCGACGAGGTAGACGAGCTTCGTCGTCGCGTCGTAGACCGGCGTGCCCGTGATGCCGAGCGGGTCGATGTTGCCGCACGGCAGCTCGGACCGTGATGCGGGTGCGCCGAGCGACGTGCGCCAGAGCTGGCGGCCGGTGTTGTCGAGCCCGACGACGTCGTTGCGCTCGGACGCGACGACGGTGGTTCCGTCGACGACGAGAGGCGAGGCATAGACGGCTGCGCCGAGGTCCAGCGCAGCGACGACTGTCGGCACGCCCGCGGTCAGGGGCATCGACGCTGAGACGCCCGTGCGCCGCAGGTCACCGTGGTAGGTCGGCCAGTCGTCGCCTGCCGCAGGTGGGGCGGTCCCGGCCCGCGCGGACGCGCTGCTCGGGCTCGAGATCGTGGGCGGAGTCGAGGCCGTCGGTGCGACACCGGTGCTGGCGCAAGCAGCGAGGGTCATCGAGGCGACGACGATCACGGCTGCGCGCACACCCCAGTCTCACCCCGCACCGGAGGCGCGGCGACCGCTCTCCCTGACCAGTCACCGCATCGTGACCACCGAGGTCGGTCGATCCAGTCGGTGCGTGCCCGCGACTCCGACGGTGGGTCAGTCGACGAGAGTGACCGCGTCACCGACATGGATGCGACCGGGGGTGACCACGTCGGCGTAGACGCCGAAGTAGAAGCCCGCGCCGAACTCCGGCGTCTCTTGCCGACCCTTGTAGGCGCCGATCAGCTTGAGGGTCTGCAGGTCGATGTCACCGGTGTCGGGGTGCCGCGTCGTCGCTGCGCAGCGCTTCACCGGGCCGCCGACGCGTACGACCACGTCACCGAGCTGCAGCGTGCGACCGTCCCAGCCGTCCTCGGCGAGCGGTGCAGATCCCGAGATCTCGACGTTCATCCGGAACCGTCGACCGTCGACCGGCTCGTCGTCGTTGTGCGCCGCGAGCCGGTCGGTGGACGCGGATCCGAGCAGGGTGATTCCTGCGACGTCGAAGGCGCCCGAATCTGCGATGACGAGTCGTACCGGTGTACCCGCGACGCGCGTGAACAGCGAGCCCCAGCCGGTTGCGATGTGGCCGGTGACGTCCCGGAGGCCGTAGAAGTCTGCGGTGACCGGCTCTCCGGGCTCGACGACGTCGGAGCGCATCAGCCCGTCGGGTCCGTGCACCGACAGCACGCCGGTGGTCGCGTCGTAGTCGGCGCTCAGCCGCATGATGCCGCCGAGGTCCGTGCAGCTGATCGGCTCGTACTTGTCGTCGACGAGGAAGAGCGCGCGATCGCCGACGATGCCGTCGGCGGTGATGTCGATGTGGTCCGGGTGGTGCAGCGCGAGGCCCTTCACCGCAGTCACCGACAGCAGTGACACCGTCATGTCAGACCCGTGCGTCATCGTCGTCTCCGAGGTAGTCGTGAGGCGTGGTCGACCAGCGGTCGAGGTTGTGATCCTCGCAGATGTTGGCGAGGTTGAGAGAGGTCGGTGCTCATCGACACGGGCCGTTCGGCGTGTCGGCGTTGGTGCTCCTGGGGACAACATGTGGATACAACGATCGCGTAACAGGCTGTGCCACAATGGGTTTCGGCATTGAC
>JANXWJ010000127.1 GCA_025351185.1 Candidatus Nanopelagicales bacterium | reverse complement strand
GGCGGTGAGCTCTGCCGGGATGCGGAAGTCCATGACGCGATGATGGCACCGCGATCTGTCGCCGACATGCGGGTCCCTCGGCGTACGGCCACGCTGGTGACATGGATCCCGACCGCGTGCTCGATGACATCGCCCCGGACGCCCTCGACGGTCGGGTCGTCCTGGTGACGGGCGGCTCGCGCGGGATCGGGTACGCCGCTGCTCTCGAGCTCGGTCGGCTGGGTGCCACGGTGGTGCTCGTCGGTCGCGATGCGGCCCGCGCCGAGGAGGCGGCGTCGTCGCTCGTCGATCTCGGCCACGACGCGGTCGGGCGCGGGTGCGACGTCGCGTTCGCACCTGCGGTGGCACGGCTGCGCGACTCGCTCGGATCGCTCGCGGCCGTCGACATCCTCGTCTGCGCGGCCGGGGTCATGAGCGGCAAGACGGCGAAGACGTTGCGGACCTCCTCGGAGGAGTGGCATCGGGTGATGGGCACCAACCTCGACGGTGTGCACCACGTCGTCTCCGTCTTCGGGCCCGGCATGGCCGAGCGCCGTGACGGTCGCATCGTCAATGTGAGCGCCTGCCTGGGTCGGATGAGCGGGCCGGGCACGTCGGGCGGGCTCGCCGCCTACCGGGTGAGCAAGGCCGCGGTCAATGCGTACACCAAGAACCTCGCTGCCGAGCTCGGCAACGGTCGTCGCGGAGTGCTCGTCGACGTGACGTGTCCGGCGCACTGTCGCACCGACATGGGCGGACCGGATGCTCCGCGCAGCGCGGCGCAAGGAGCAGCGACTGCCGTCTGGCTCGCCGCCCGCCCGCACGACGACGCGACGCGGACCGGTCTCCTCTGGGAGGACCGCGAGGTCATCCCCTGGTGACGCCCGACCAGACCGTCGATGTGTAGTGAGGACGGGCTCTAGCCCGTCCTCACTCCACATCAACTGCTTGGGCTCAGGTGACGTCGCGGCGTTGGGTCGTGAGCGCGGCCACGGTGGCGAACAGCGCGGTGTAGCCGAGGAGGACCAGAGCACCGCCCCAGATGGGCAGGTATGTCGTGCCGTTGGCGCCGGTCGTCTGCAGGACCCCGGCGAGCGCTCCGCCGGGCAGCCACTTACCGATCTTCGGCAGGAAGGTCACGACCAGCTGCTCGATCACCAGCACCCACACGAGGATCCCGAGGATCGCCGCGATCTGGTTGCGCACCAGGGTGCCGACGGCGACACCGAGCACCGCGAACAGCCCGCTGCCGAGGATCGCCCCGCCCGCGATCTGCCAGAGCGCGGTGACGGAGATGTCGG
This sequence comes from Candidatus Nanopelagicales bacterium, assembly GCA_025351185.1. Taxonomy (GTDB): domain Bacteria; phylum Actinomycetota; class Actinomycetes; order S36-B12; family CAIYMF01; genus Longivirga. Next base: position 10,375 of record JANXWJ010000127.1, on the reverse strand, counting down.
TGTGCTCCTTGAGAGGGAGGAGCGCGAACGCCATCGCGTATCCGACGATGACTCCGATCAGGCCGTAGAACGCCCCGATGACGAAGTAGGCAGCCATCTTCGCGCCGGTCACCTTGTTTCGGTGCGGCTCGGAAAGCAACGTCGAGGTGAGTGTTTGATGACGCAGCTCCTGCGTCATCCCGAGGGCGCCGATGATGATGGCGAACAGGTAGGCACCACCTGCATTCGCGAACAGGTTGCGTATGCCTTCCGGTGTCGTGAGCCGAGGCTGCGCGAAGCCGGGCTGCTCCGGGGCGAAGATGCTCGACGCGATCCCGATGGCGATGAAGATGACGACGCCGACGAGCATGCCGAGCCACATCTTGGTGCTCGTGACCTTGAGCAGCTCGGAGGAGACGAGTCGTGGTCGGTGTTCGACCGAGACGGGAGCGGACGTGGTCGCGGTGCTCATGAGGTGGCTCCACCGGTGAGGGACAGGAATACCTGTTCGAGGTCGGAGGTCGCGGCCCGCAGCTCGTGCAGCTCGACCTGGGCAGTGAGCGCCGCGCGACCGACGGCGGCTGCGTCGGCACCGCGTACAACGACACTTCCATCCGCCTGGGGGACCACGGTCACCCCCGGCGCCGCGGCGAGCGCTGCGGTCAGCTCTGCCAGCTGAGGCGTGCGGACCACGACGCCGTGGGTCGCCTCGGTCAGTTCGGTGAGCGGGCACGCGCGCACGAGATGGCCGCGAGCGATGATGACGACGTCGTCGACGGTCTGCTCGACCTCGGACAGGACGTGGCTCGAGACGAGCACCGTGCGACCCTCGCCGGCGAGGTGGCGCAGGAAGGACCGGAGCCAGGCGATGCCCTCCGGGTCGAGACCGTTGGCGGGCTCGTCGAGAACGAGCACCCCGGGGTCACCGAGCAGGGCGGCCGCGAGCTGGAGCCGCTGGCGCATGCCGAGGCTGAAGCCGCCGACGGACCGGCCCGCGGAGTCGGTGAGCCCGACGAGCGAGAGGGTCACGTCGGCCCGTCGCTCGTCGACGCCGCCGGAGCGAGCGACGATGCGCAGGTGGTTGATCGCGCTGCGGCCAGGGTGGAATCCCGTGGCCTCCAGCGCCGAGCCGACGGTGCGGATCGGCGTACCGATCTGGTCATAGCGCTTGCCGCCGATGGTTGCCGAACCCGGGGTCGGTGCGACGAGTCCGAGCAGGCAGCGCAGGGTCGTGGTCTTCCCGGCGCCGTTCGGGCCGAGGAAGCCTGTGACGCGTCCGGGGGCGACGGTGAAGCTGAGGTCGTCGACGGCGAGGACGGAGCCGAACATCTTGGTGAGCCCGACCACCTCGACGGGTTGGCCGAGACTGCCCCCTGAGGCGACGGCGCCCGCCGTCAGCTGTGCTGCGTGTGTCATGACTCCACCCTGTCGTGGATCGCGCGTCGTTGACCAGCGGGATCCACCCCGACCCGACCCTGAACCACCCCTGATGGTCCGTGGAGATGTGTAGCCACAACCTGCCCAGGCATGTCCTGGTTACACATCTCCGCGATGTTCGTCGCGGGGGTCCGGTCGCAGGGTCAGCGTGCGGCGAGGCCGTGGAGGGTGACCTCGACGAGGGATCCGATCGTCTCGAGGTGGTAGCCGCCCTCCTGCACCGCGACGGTGGGGAGGCCGAGTGCGGCGAGTCGGCGCCCAGCTGCTGCGTACCCCTCGTGAGTGATCTGCAGGGGTGACTCGGGGTCGGCCGCAGCGGCGTCGACCCCGAGGCTGACCACGAGCGCCGAGGCGCCGAAGGCCGAGACCGCGTCGGCGAGGTGGTCGACGCCCTCGAGCCAGTGCTCGTCGCCGGTGCCCTCGGGCAGCGCGATGTTGAGGTTGGCGCCGACGCCGCGGCCGCGGCCCCGCTCGTCACCGAAGCCGGCGTAGTGGGGGAACCACCCGGCGCCGGGATCGACGTGCAGCGAGCCGTAGTGGACGTCTGCGCGGTCGTAGAAGATCGCCTGCGTGCCGTTGCCGTGGTGCGCGTCGAGGTCGACGACCGCCACCCTGGCGTGTCCGGCGTCGCGCAATGCCTGCGCCGCGACCGCGGCGGTGTTGAGATAGCAGGATCCGCCGTACGCCGCCTTCGTCACGTGGTGGCCCGGTGGTCTGACCAGTGCGTAGGCGAGCGGCTCGCCCGCGACCACGACGTCGACAGCGGTGAGCGTCACGTCGACGGCGCCGCGCACCGCCTCCCACGTGCCAGGGCCGACGAGCGTCATCGTGTCGTAGCAGTAGCGGCCAGCGGCGGCGTGCACCGCGACCGGCTCGCGCTCGGGTAGCCCGTCGAGCATCCCGGCCGTGGGCATGAGGTAGGGCACCACGCGGTCCTGGCCCACGAGACCCGGGATCGGCGAAGCCAGCCAGCGGTCGTAGACGGTGCGCAGGTGCTCCACGAGCCGCGGGTCGTGCACGCGCAGCAGCACGTCGTCGTCGTGCGCGACCGCCTCGCGGACGTCGTACGCCGATGCGCGCAGCGCCTCCTCGATCCGCTCGGCCCGCGCCGCCACCTCCGTCCCCGGAGTACGTACCCCCACCCAGATCTCCGCACCCGGCACATGCAGCAAGCACGCCCCACTCCGAACCACCACCGCCCGCCCCATCCCGGCAGCATGGCAACACTTCCTGATGAATGTGCCCCAACGTGCGATAGGCGCACGTCAACAGCCCTCCACATATCGGACGGGCACCGGCAGTAACAAATGAAGGGCGTGTTGCGTGCGCCTATCGCACTCTGGGGCACATTCATGAGAACGAGGTGCGGTTGGGGAGATGGGGGCTTGGCGGTGGGGGGTGGGGCAGGATGTTGGGTATGGGGCTGGTTGCTGATCTGGGGGTGAGGATCGGGGTGCTGCCGACGGGTGAGACCAACTCGGTGATCGATGTGCCGGGGGTGGGGCTCGGGCACAGCACCGTGGTCTACGACGACGTACCCCCGCCGTTCGGGCGCGGCGTGGCTCGCACCGGTGTCACGGTCATCGACTTCGGCGGCGACGCCTGGTCGCACCCGGTGATCGCCGGCGTCTTCGTGCTCAACGGTGCGGGTGAGCTCACAGCACGCAGCCAGGTCGACGAGTGGGGGCTGCTAGAGACGCCGGTCTTCCTCACCTCGACCATGCAGGTCGGACGTGTCTATGACGCCGCATGCCGCCTGCTGATGGCGGAGCAGATACGGATCGGGGTCGATGACGTCATCATCCCCGCGGTCGGGGAGTGCGACGACAGTTGGCTCAACGACCCCCGCCACATGCACGTGACCGACGAGCACGTGGCGGCCGCGCTCGCCGCGGCGCGTGTATCCGCCGGGGCGACGACGCCTCCCGACCAGGGGGCGGTCGGGGCTGGGACGGGGATGTCGGTCTTCGACCACAAGGGCGGCATCGGCACCTCGTCGCGCCTGCTGTCCGACGGGCACGTCGTCGGTGTCGTGCTGCTCACCAACTTCGGATCCTGGGAGCGCCTCAGGATCGACGGCGTCGCCGTCGGGCGGGCGCTGGGTCGCCCGGCCCATGTCGAGCCGCCCCCGGCTGGCTCGTGCCTCGGAATCGTGGTCACCGATGCGCCGATCGACCACAGCGGCTGCGAGCGACTGGCACGCCGGGTCGGCCTGGGGCTGGCTCGCACCGGCTCGGTAGCCACGCACGGATCGGGCGAGATCTTCCTCGCCGCAGCTCTCGGCCTGCGTGCACCGCGCGACAGCGCACCTTCAGGAGTGCCGCTCACCGGTCGAGATCTCAATGAGTACTTCGAAGCCGTCGTCGACGCGAGCGAGGAGGCCGTCCTGGCCTCGATGCTGGCCGCGCACGATGTCACCGGCCGCGAGGGACGCACCATCCCGGCACTGCCTGTGGAGGCAGTACGCCGGATCCTGGCGGAAGGACGACACCTGTGACCGAGCCGATGCCCGAGCCTGTCGTCGAGATCGTCGTCGGTGCGGTGGACGAGCCAGTCGAGGCGAGCGCGCACCTGGCTCACGGCGAGCACCTACCTGCGATCGAGGACCCGGCTGCGGGCGAGCACCCGGCGACGAGCGAGCAGGCGGCTGAGGGCGCGAACAGCGGGGAGGTCGAGACCGCGGCCGACGCCGGGCCGGTGCGGCAGATCCTCACGGGTACGAAGGTCGATGCGTGGGTGCCGATGACCGACGGCGTGTTCCTCGCGATCACCCTCTATCTGCCGGACGTGTCGATGGGGGCGCAGCCCTGCATCCTCGAGGCGTTGCCCTATCGCAAGGACGACATGACGTCGTCCCACCGTCCCGAGTACGTCCGACTGCGCGACGAGCATGCGTACGCCGTCGCGCGCCTGGACCTGCGCGGCACCGGCAGCAGCGGCGGCCGTGCGACCGATGAATACCCCGCGCAGGAGCAGCGCGATCTCGCCGAGGTCCTGACCTGGCTCGCCGCGCAGCCCTGGTGCGACGGCAACATCGGGATGTACGGCACGTCCTACAGCGGGTTCAACTCGTTGCAGATGGCGTGCGAACGACCGGCCGAGCTCAAGGCGATCATCGCGATCTATGCGACGGATGACCGCTACACCGACGACGTGCACCTCATGGGTGGCTTGCGGAAGTGGATCGACCTGGTCGACTACTGCCACTACATGACGCCGATGAACGATCTGCCGCCGGTGCCGTCGGTGTTCGGCCCCGCCTGGCGGGACGAGTGGCAGGCACGGATCGCGGAGCACGAGCCCTGGCTGTTCACGTGGCTGTCGCACCCGCGACGAGACTCCTACTGGCAGCACGGGTCGGTGCGGCCGGACTACGACCGGATCGAGTGCCCGACGATGATCGTCGCCGGGTGGGCCGACGGTTATCGCAACAACACGTTCCGCACGATGGAGCGGCTGCGCGGGAACGGAACACCGCGCCGGCTGCTCGCCGGCCCGTGGTCGCACGCGGCGACGTCGTCGTCGCTGCCCGGTCCGCGGATCGACCTCGTGCCCGAGATGGTGCGCTGGTGGGACCGCTGGCTGCGTGGCGTCGACAACGGGATCGAGGCCGAGGCGGAGGCGGTGTGGTATTCCCGCGCCTCGCACAAGCCGGCACCGGACCTCGATGAGGTCCCCGGCGTGTGGCGCGCCGACTCCTGGCCCAGTGACCGTTCCTCGTGGGTCGAATACACGCTGCCGGGCAAGATGCCCTACGTCGTGAAGTCCGACGTGGGCACAGCGGCGTGGATCTCGTGCGCCGGTCACCTGCCCTACGGCCAGCCGCTCGACCAGCGGCACGACGACGCCGACTCCCTGACCTGGGATCTCGATCCCGAGGGGCTCGAGATCGCCGGCAACCCGCGGGTGCTGCTGTCGGTGTCGGCGTCCGCGCCGATCGCGACCGTGGCGGTCAGGCTCAGCGATGTCTCCGCAGACGGCACGTCGACCCTGGTGACACGCGGGGTCCTCAACCTCACCCGACGCTCGGGGATGGACCACGCTGAGGCCCTCGTGCCGGGTCACGCCTACGACGTCGAGGTGGAGCTCGAGGCGACAGCGTGGCAGTGGCGCCCGAGCCACCTGCTGCGTCTCTCGGTCGCGGGTGCGGACTGGCCCAACACGTCAGCGCCGCCGGAGCCGGTGACGCTGACCGTGCGCAGCGCTGTGCTCCAGCTCCCGGCCTACGACGCGGCGGGATCGCCTGCGCCGCCTGTGTTCTCGCCCGGCGACCCCACCTCGGGCGAAGACGCGCACGGCGTCGTCTGGCGCGTCGAGCAGGACGTGCTCAACCGCACGACGGCTTGCATCATCGACCACGGCTCCACCTACGACGCGCCCTACGGCAGTGTCGTCGAGCACTACGCCGGACGTGTGCAGGTGTCGACCCGCACCTTTGCCCAGGTCGCGACGTCGGACGTCTCGTTCACCCTGCGGTTCGCCGATGACGGCACAGGCGAACCCGTCGGGTGTCACGTGCGCTCGATCCTCGAGGTGCACGCAGGGCCGCGGACCTATGACGTCACGATCCGGCTCGTCGCGCGCGAAGGTGACGCCGTGATCGGCGAGCGAGCCTGGGAGCGCAGCTTCCCGAGGGACCTCGCCTGACCCGCACTCGCGAGGCTGACGTCGTCACGGAACGCCCGGTCGCAGGTAGGGCTAGGCAGAGACCTGGCGCGCGTGCGGTGGCGCGACCACGGGCGCGAGCAGGGCGACGCCGGCGCCAAGTGCGGGCAGGATCCACAGCGCGTGGCCGATGCCGATCTGCTGGGCGAGCAGCCCGATCAGTGGTGGACCGATGAGGAATCCGCCGTAGCCGATGGTGGAGACGGTGGCGATCGCGTCAGCCGCGCGACCCGGCTGCTCACCGCCGGCGCTCATCGCGGCTGGGAAGACGAGCGCTGTGCCGATCGCCCAGAACGCAACGCCCACAAGGATTCCAGGGAAGGACGGCATCGTGAGCGTCGCCGCCACACCGAGAGTGGCGAGGACGCCAGCGATCCGGATCGCGAGGGACCTGCCCAGCCGACTGATGACCGGGGTGCCGGCGAAGCGGCTCGCGGCCATGAAGACGGCGAAGACCGCATAGCCGAGCGCGGCCGTGCTGGCGGTGAGGTCGCGGTCGTCGGTGAGGAACAGCGACAACCAGTCCGCGGCAGATCCCTCGAGGAGGGTGCCGCACAACGTGATGACGCCGATGAGGACGATTCGACGGGTGAACAGTCGCGTGGTGCCGCGTGGTCGAGCGGTGCCGTCAGCACCGACGGCTGTGGGCTCCGGGTGCTCCTCGCGGTCGTCGACATACCATCGCGCGACGATCGCGACGGCGCCACCTGCGGCGACGACCGCCGCCACGGTGAACTGCACGGGGAGCGAGATCTCGGCGCGGGCCGACAGGGCGCCGAGCGCTGTGCCGATGCCGAGCCCCACGCTCCAGCACGCGTGATAGCGCGGCATGTAGTCGCGTAGGAGCGAACGGTCGACGAACGAGCCCTGGATGTTCATGGCCACGTCCCAGGAACCGAGGCCCGCCCCGAGCACGAACAGGGCGACAGCTGTGGTGAGCACGGTCGGTGCTGTTCCCGCGGCGACGAGCGCCCCGGCCGCGACGACCGCGGTGACGACGACGACCCGCCCGCTGCCGTAGCGGTTCGCGGCTCGACCCGCGAACGGCATCGCGACCAGCGACCCGAGTCCGATGCAGAGCAGGACGAGCCCGAGCGTGCGCGGGTCGGCACCGAGCCGGTCGCGCGTGGCAGGGATGCGCGAGATCCACGCGGCGATGAGGGACGCGTTGAGGGCGAACACCGCGGCGGTTGCGACGGCCTGCGCCCGGCTCACGCTCGTCGTCGCCCCGGGACCACGGATCTCCTGCGCCACGTGGCGATCCTGACACGCCCCGCCGAGCGTTGCGAAACGCGCACGCAGCCCTAGTCACCGGTGCCGAAGGAGCAAGACCTACTCGACAGCGATGCCTTCGGGAACGCTCTTTCCTGCAACGCCATCCTCAAGAAGGCGCCCCTCGGGCAGCACGTGCGGCGGGATGCCGAGGTAGGCACGGCCGATCAGGTGGATCCACTGATGCACGGCGTCCTCGCTCGGAGCCAACGGCCCCGGCGCGAAGTGCGGCGAGCTGAGTCCGCGCTGCACGAGCTCGCAGGCCTTCCAGTCCTGGGAGTTGGTGAGGTCCCAGAAGTCCACGGCGTACGACGGATCGATGTCAGCGCCGGGGAAGTACCAACTGCACTCGATCCAGGTGCGGTCCGGCGCCAAGGGCAGGACGCGGTGCGTCATGACGTAGTCGGGATGCCCGGAGATGAGCAGGTTGGGGAAGAGCTGGACGTAGAGCACCTCGTGCTGCGGGGCACCCTCGATGGGGCGGCCGAGCGACTTCCCGTCGATCGACATGGTCTCGGCGCCGTCGCGGAAGGACATGCTCCCCCCGACCCAGGCGCCGGGCATCGTGTAGTTGTCGCCGGATGTCGGGATCGACACCTGACACAGCTCAGGGTGGATCAGGGGGCAGTGGTAGCACTCGTGATAGTTCTCCGACACGAGCTTCCAGTTCGCCTTGATCTCATAGGTGTGTCGTGCCCCGAGCACGAGATCCTCGGTGCGATAGGGAGCGACGAGCTGGTCGAGGTCACCGAGGTGGTCCTCCCACGATGGCGCCGTGGCCGTCGCGTTGACGAAGAGCCAGCCGTGCCACTCCTGCGACGGGAGCGCGACGAGGCCGTAGGACGCCATGTCGAGATCGACCTTGTTGCGGAAGCCGGGAGCTCCCTGCAGCGTGCCGTCGAGGCGATACGTCCACGCGTGATAGACGCACAGCACCGAACGGTTGGTGGAGCTCACGTCGTCCTCGAGGAGTACGTGGGCCCGGTGCCGGCAGGTGTTGGCGAAGGCCCGGACCTGGTCGCCGTCGAAGGTGAGCAGCACCGGGATATCACCCACGACCAGCGCTCGCTGGGTCGCATTCCCGGTCCGGAGCTCATCGACGCGACCGATGCAGGCCCACGAACCGGCGACGAGGTTGCGTCGTTCCCACTCCAGCACGGCCGGTGAGGTGTAGGCCTCGAGCGGCAGCATCCGGCTCTGCCCGAAAGGAAGCAGCGCTCGTGCCAGGCCGTCGGCGGGGACCGGCGCGAGCGGCGAGAGCGACGACACGTCGTCGAGTGTGCTCATCAGGTGCTCCTGCTGACTTGCGCGACAGTATCGTCGCGACCGTGGCGAGAAGGAAGGTCGAGGTGCGTCGTGAGGAGATTCTCGCGGCAGCGGAGGCCGAGGTGACCAAGCGCGGCTTCGCGCGCACTCGTGTGGCGGATGTCGCCGACGCGCTGGGCGTGAGCACGGCGCTGGTCTTCTACCACTTCGGCACGAAGGAGAAGCTCTTCGCCGACGCACTCGAGCATGCCGTTCAACGCGACCTCGAGCGTCTCGACGCGGCCGTGGCCAAGGCGTCGGACCCCGTCGACGGAGTGCGGCGGATCCTCGCGCTCTACTCCCCGCAGGGCAATGCCCATGGCTGGACCGTGTGGGTCGATGCGTGGGCGGAGTCGTTGCGCGAGCCGGAGATGCGCGAGATGAGCAGACGGCTCGACGTGCGCTGGAAGGACGTGCTCGCCGACCAGATCGTGCGTGGCAACGCGGAAGGACTCTTCGAGTGTGCAGATCCCGAAGGTGCGGCGTGGCGCCTGTCGGCGCTGTTGGACGGGCTGGCGGTGCAGGTGATGGTGCACCGAAGCATCACCAAGAAGCAGCTCGCGCTGTGGGTGCGAGCGGCGGCGGCTCATGAGCTCGGTGTCGAGGTCTCGGTCCTCTCCTGAGCTGGTGTCCGGCGTGATCGCTTGTTGCGCCCGGGTTGTGACCATCTCAGACCATCCAGTTGGGCTGGTAGACCGGGTCGGTGAGGGCGGGGCGGTCCAGGGCGAAGGCGCTGACGTCGGCGGTCGTCGTGCCGTCGACAGCGATGTCGGTGAGCAGACGACCGAAGGTCGCGGCGAACTTGAATCCGTGGGCGGCGCCGAGACCGACCACGATCTGCGGCGTCCCTGGCACGGCTGACACGACGAAGTCCCGGTCCGGGGTGAGGGTGTAGAGGCAGCGCTTGGAGCGGGTCGCGGGGCCGGACGACGGGAACGTCGTGCGCATGAAGCCGGCCAGCCGTTCGAGCATGAGGTCGTCGGGCGCCATCGAGCGATCGTCACCCGAGACCTCTGGCCCACCGCAGTCCTGCGCTGCCTTGACCGTGTCCTCGCTGTATGTCGGGAAGCCGTAGAAGCTCGGCTCATCCATCCAGATCCACACCGGGAAGCGGCCCGGGCGGAAGGGCTCCGGGTCGGCCGGTGTGAAGTAGGTGACCTGCTCCTCGGTCACCGTCAGAGGCAGGCGTACGCCGAGAGGCTCGACGAGCGACGCGGTCCAGGCGTCAGCGGTGACGACGACACGAGCAGCGGAGACGACTCCGTCGTCGGTGACGATGTCGACGCCGTCAGCTCGGGGGACCAGAGCGCGCACAGCGGTGCGGTCGCGCAGGACGGCGCCATGGGCAGCTGCTCGGCGTTGCATCGCGGCAGTGCCTCGTGCCGCAGGCACCATGGCCGTGCGCTCCTGGAACAGTGACGTCGTGCCGTCGGGGAGTGCGAGCTGGGGGTAGCGCGCGGCGACATCGTCGATGCCGAGGACCTCGTAGCGGACGCCGCGTGCGTCCATCGACGTCGTGTAGTCGCTGATCGGGATGACGGCGCCGTCGGGGAAGAGATCGAGGCCACCGGTCACCGTCACGAAGCTCTCGCCTGTGGCGTCCTCGAGATCGGCCCAGTCGTCGTAGGCGGCGAACGTGAGGTCGACGTAGGCGGGGGTGTGATAGCTGTGGCGCAGGATCCGGCTGGAGTCGTGGGAGGCGCCGCGCTCGTGCCCG
>JANXWJ010000179.1 GCA_025351185.1 Candidatus Nanopelagicales bacterium | reverse complement strand
TGCCTCGTCGAGGAAGAGCACGCCCCGGTGCGCCAGCGACACCAGCCCGATGCGCGGCACCCCGGACCCGCCACCGACCATCGCGGCATGCGTCGCCGTGTGGTGAGGCGCCTCGAAGGGGGGCACGGTGATGAGCCGGCCACCGGACCCGAGGCGGCCGGCCACCGAGTGGATCGCGGTGACCTCCAACGCGGCCTGTTCGTCGAGCGGTGGGAGCAGCCCGGGCAGTCGCTCGGCGAGCATCGTCTTTCCCACGCCGGGCAACCCGGTCATCGCCAGGTGATGTCCGCCAGCGGCGGCGAGCTCGAGCGCGTTTCGCGCGATGTGCTGCCCGCGGACGTCGACGAGGTCGGGCACAGCGATCGCCTGCGGCGTCGGAAGCAGATCCTCGACGTCGAACGTGAGCTCGACCTCGGGCACGTCGTCGCCGCGCACGAGGGCGATGAGGCCGGCCAGGGTGCGCACGCCGTGCACCTGCAGGTCGGGCACGAGGGAGGCCTCGGCGACGTTTCCCGCCGGCACCACGAAGGTGCGGGCGCCGGCGGCGCGGGCAGCGAGTGCCGCCACGAGAGCGCCTCGCACCGAGCGCACGCGTCCGTCGAGGCCGAGCTCACCCACCACGACCAGCTCGGCGGCGACAGCGAGCGGCACCTGCCCGCTCGCTGCCAGGAGCGCCAAGGCGATCGCCAGGTCGAGCGTCGGACCGCGCTTGGGCACCTCTGCCGGCGACAAGCCGATAGTGATCTTCGGCCCGGGCCACACCAGCCCGGTGTTGATGACCGCGGATCGGCAGCGGTCGCGCGCCTCGGTCACGAGCTTGTCGGCGAGCCCGACCACGGAGAAGCCGGACACCCCGATCGACACGTGCGCCTCGACACCGATGACGTGACCGTCGACCCCGAGCAGCACCACGCCACGGGTCCGCGCGACCCCCGTCACGAGAGACCCCGCACGTGCTCGACGACGGTGCGACCCTCACGAGGTCGCAGCACCGACACCACATCGACGCGCATCGACATCGGGCGCACCCCACGCTCACGAATCCAGCGCATCCCGAGGCGCTCCAGACGATGCAGCTTGCGCTCGGTGACTGCCTCGAACGGTGATCCGTGCCGCAGGCTGCTGCGGGTCTTCACCTCGCACACGACCAGCACGTTGCCATCGCGGGCCACGATGTCGACCTCGCCCAGGTCGCACCTCCAGTTGCGCTCGAGCACGACGAATCCGTCGTCCTCGAGGTGGCGTGACGCCAGCTCCTCACCGAACCGACCCAACGCGTCCTTCGCTCGCACGAGACCCGTGCCCGGATCCGCGCTGCGTCCTGATCTGCCCACGTCCGACTCCCGACCGGGCACCGGTGCGCCCTGCGGTCCCGACCCTGCCGGGGCGAGCAGACACAACAAGCCGGGAGCGCCGCAGCCTGGGGACGACACGCTGGACTGTCGATCCGTGGACAGCCGTGGCGTGCACTGGCGCGCGCTGCGTGACCTCGCCGTGAGGAGGTCGAGAGCCCTGCGCGAGGTCGCCTGCGCAAGGTAGGTGACGACAGGCGCGCACGGTGAAGACCGGTGCCCTTGTATGCCGATGACCTCGTTGCGGCCACCCGAGCGGGCAGTCGCTCGACGTCCCCGAGGAGGGCGACATGGCTGGCGTGCGGCACCTCCACCCGTTGCTCGCCGGACTCGCTCTGGCCCTCGCGCTGGGCTACACCGTGCCTGTCACCGGCGCGCCCGCGGTGCCTGTCGCGCCCGAGCCGATCGTGATCACGACCTTCGACGTCACGCAGCCGGCTGCACCCACGTCGGTGGCGCCGCGCGCCACTGGGTCGGTGACGGTGCGGGTCTTCCGCTCGGAGTCGGGCGCTGAGACCGTCACCGCGACCGGGCCCGGCCGGTTGAGCACGTCGGGCTGGCACTACTCCTTCCTCACCCTCTGGGGACACCTGCCGGCACGATGGAACCCGTGCGCGACGATCCGCTGGAAGGTCAACTTCCTCGGCAACCGTGTCACCACCGAGCTGCCTCGGCTCACGGCCGCGTTCGCCGCGATGTCCCGAGCGACGGGCATCCGCTTCGTCTACGCCGGCCGCGCGGCCGCTGCCGTGGGTCGGACAACCCCGGGTGCCGACATCGTCGTGTGGTTCACGACCCGTCGCCAGGGCGCGGCGATGTACGGCGCACATGCGAGTGCCAACCTGCTGGGGGTCGGCGGGCACACCGACTGGCCGCTCGGCAGCACCGGGGGTGGACCACTCGTCCCGCAGCGCGGCGACGTCGCCTTCGTGGCCACCAAGATCCCGGCTCTCACGGCTCGTGAGCGCATGAACCTCTATCTCCACGAGCTCGGACACGTCATGAACCTCGGGCACGTCCTGGACGCCTCACAGGTGATGAACCCGATGACGTCGACGCGCTCGCCCGGCACCTTCGGGGTCGGTGACCGCAACGGTCTCGCCCTCCTCGGTCGCGTCCAGGGCTGTGTCGCAGTCCCGATCCGACCGAGCCGCCCGACCTTCACCCTCACCGACGATGCCCTCGCGATCTCGGTGCCCCGTGTCTCGAGCCCCTCCGGCCCGGTCACCTACACCTTGCGCGATGCCGTCCTGCGCAACGTCATCAGGACGTCGAGCACGCCGATCTTCACGATCGCGCTGTCCGTCCTCCTCTCGCATCCGGCGCTACGTGATGCGTCCTTCCAGGTCGTGGCACAGAACTGGGTAGGTCCCTCAGCCGGAGCGAGCCGCACGTTCGAGGTCGACGCCGTCGATCTCGTGGCCCTGCCGACGATCACCGCGACCGGCACCCGGATCAGCGTCGGCGCCGCGTCGCTCCGGATCTGCGGCACGTCGGTACCGACCACAGAAGGGCTCACAATCACCGGCAGCATCACCGTGACCGTCTACCAGGGCACGGTGCCGACGGGTACGACGTTCGCCCTGCGCGGTCCGGGCAGCGCGATGGCGCTGTCGGGCTTCCACGACGTCCGCTACCACCTGAGCGGATCCCTGAGCTATCGGGTCAGAGGCACCGGCTCGCAGACGGTCGACTACACCGGGGTCGTGCTCACCGCGACCTGATCAGTCAGCGGACGCCCTAGGACGGTCAGCGCTGGTCCTCCGGCGGGATCTGCAGGTCGGGCTTGGCCAGCTCCTCGACGTTGACGTCCTTGAACGTCAGCACCCGGACGTTCTTCACGAAACGCGCCTGGCGATACATGTCCCACACCCAGGCGTCGTTCATGCGGACCTCGAAGAACACCTCGCCGCCGTCTCCGCTGCGTACCTGCACGTCGACTGAGTTGGTGAGATAGAAGCGGCGCTCGGTCTCCACGACGTAGGAGAACAGGCCGACGACATCGCGGTACTCACGGTAGAGACCCAGCTCGATCTCGGTCTCGTAGCGCTCGAGGTCTTCCGCCGACATCGTCCCCTCCTTCATCGTGTGGTCGGCTCGCGAGCCCACCGGTGGCACCCATCCAACCCCAGTCCCACCGTGGTCGCGCCCACTCCGGCTCCGTGCCGTCAGCGGAGCAGGACACCCTCGGCCGGATCCCGCAGGCTTGCGGCAGCGTCCGGGCCGACTCCGATGTCGAGGACTGCGGGGTCGACGTCGGTCTCACGACCTCGCCCGCCCGGGATCGACCAGCTGCGTCGGTGCTGGACACAGGGACCGAGCCGGCGCAGCGCGTCGAGATGCTCGCGGCTGGCATAGCCCTTGTTGAGCTCCCAGCCGTAGGACGGGAAGTGCGTGGCCAGCTCGACCATGAGGGCGTCGCGCGTGGTCTTGGCCAGCACACTGGCAGCCGCGACCGACGAGCAGGTCATGTCGGCCTTGATGCGCACGGTGACCGGAGGTGGCTCGTCCCACGACTCCGGGTCACTCGGCGCGCCGTTGTCGTCGAACAGCGTGGGTGACGGGCGGGAGACCCAGTCATAGCTGCCGTCGAGCAGGACATGGTCCGGGCGTACGGGCAGCTGGGAGAATGCGCGCTCCCCTGCGAGCCGCAGCGCCCTCAGGATGCCGACAGCGTCGATCTCCTCGGCGCTGGCGTGCGCGACCGCCCAGGAGGGTGCCCACCGCCGCAGGCGCGGCACGAGGCGCTCTCGAGCGGCGGGTGCCAGCAGCTTGGAGTCGCGCACCCCCGTGGGTGCGCTGGGGGTGTCGAGGTCGACGAGCACCACCCCGACCGTCACCGGCCCACCGAGCGCGCCGCGGCCGACCTCGTCGATCGAGGCCAACCAGCGGATCCCCTGGGCACGCAGGATCTCGCGCTCGATCCGCAGCGTCGGCGCGGTGCTCACGACACGACCGCGCTCACGGCAGCACCGCGCCCAGCACCCGGACCACGTGAGCGGGCGGACCGTCGGCGAGCAGCTCTTCAAGTCGCTCAGGAAGGTCCGGTGGCGCCACCAGGTCGTGCTCGGCCACGGCTCGCAGCCCGGCAGGTGAGAACCACGCGTGCCCGCTGAGATAGGCCTGCTCGATCTCGTTGTGGCCGTCGGACACCGGCTCGAACTCTGCGTCGACCGATGCCAGGAAGAAGACCTCGAACTGGTGGTAGACGACGTGGTTGAACGAGAAGTCGAGCTCACGGTCCCAGACGAGCGGGCCCAGCTCCACGCTGCGACCGGTCTCCTCGACGAACTCCCGAGCAGCGGCGGCGCGATCGTCCTCGCCAGGATCGACACCGCCCCCCGGCGCGTGCCAGATGTGCGTGCCCGGTCGAGCAGGGTCGCCACCACGCAGCAGGAGCACGCGGCCCAGCGCAGACAGGGCGAGCACGCGCGCAGCGCGCCGGTCCTTCGGACCCATGTCACCCGTCTCGACCACGTCAGGACTCTTGGGCCGCACGTCAGTTCCAGTGGTCGAAGGGCTCGTCGATCTCGGTGCCGGCGAGGAACGTCGCCAGCAGTTGCGGCAACCGGCTCGGGAAGAACCGCGTCGATCCGACCGCCGCCTCGACGTCGGCCGCCGGCCACCACTGGTGGTCGACGTAGTCGTCGAGCTCCTCCGGCGTCCGGCCCTCGGCACCGGGCACGGGCGCCACACCGGTCACGTGCGCCATCACCACGACCTCGTGCTGCCACACCCGGGTGTGACGTCGTACGTAGGTGGAGTCGCGGCGCCAGGTCACGGGGCCGAACGCCGCGCTCGCGACGACGAAGCCGGTCTCCTCCTCGATCTCGCGCGACGCGGTCTCGGCATAGCTCTCGCCGTCCTCCACTCCCCCGCCGGGCAGCTCCCACCACTCCCCGAGCTCGGGGGTCGTCGGGTCGACGGTGCGGAACAGGAGCACCGATCCGTCGTCGTCACGGAGCACGACCCGGACGCTGGTGCGCTCGACGTCATAGCCCGGCCACTCGGTCACGGGGTCCATCGGTCAACCCTTGGCGGAGGCTGAGGCCTTGGCGGTCGGCGTCTTGTCCGGCTCGTTGAGCGCCGGGTTCTCGAAGATGACCGGGACCGGCTCCCCCGACCAGCTCGACATCGGCCAGATCACCGCCGCGACGCGCCCCACGACATGGTCGAGGGGGACCGTGCCCTGCTCGACGTCGAGGTGGAACCGCGAGTCGGCCGAGTCGGCGCGGTTGTCTCCCATGACGAAGATGCGCCCCTTCGGCACGGTGATGTCGAAGCGGACCTGTGCGGTGCCGTTGTCGGGTTTGAGATAGGCGCTCTCGTCGAGCGCGACGCCGTTGACCGAGATCCGCTGCTTGGCGTCACAGCACACGATGTGGTCACCGCCCACCCCGACGACGCGCTTCACGAGGTCTTCGCCGGTGTCCGACGGGAGCAGCCCGACGAACATGAACGCATTCTTGAGCACACCCTTGACGCCCGTCTCGGGTGCGGCCGGAGACAGCCAGGCACCCGGGTCGGTGAAGACCACGATCTCGCCGCGGTGCACGCCGCCGAACTGAGTCGTGAGCTTGGAGGCGATGATCCGGTCCTGCACCTGCAGGGTGTTCTCCATCGACTGGCTCGGGACGTAGAACGCCTGGGCGACGAAGGTGCGCACCAGCACCGAGAGCACCAGGGCGACTGCGACGATGAGCAGCAGCTCTCGTCCTGCGCCGCCCTTCTTCTCCTGGCGTCGCTCGGCGTCCCGCGTGGCGGGGGTGGAGGGCGTGGTCACGGAGCCGCCTTGTCGAGTGCCGGTTGAGCGAACGTGTCAGGGATCGGGAGGGAGCTCAGGTCGGCGAACGGCCACACGATGGCGAAGGCCCGGCCGATGACCCGGTCGGTCGGCACGAAGCCACCACCAGGATCGCCGAGATGCGCTCGCGAGTCGCTGCTGGCGGCGCGGTGATCGCCCATCACCCACAGCTTGCCGTCGGGGACGACGACGTCGAAGGTCATGGTGCTCGGTGCGTTGCCGGGATAGAGGTAGCCGGTCTCCTGCAGCGCGACACCGTTGACGGTCACGTGCCCGCCTGAGTCGCAGCACACGACGTGGTCGCCGGCGACGCCGATGACGCGCTTGACGAAGTCACGCTCGTCCGGAGGGGCGAAGCCGAACGTACGCCCGAACCAGTCGACCACCTTGCCGATCGGGTCGCTCGGCGGCGTGATCTGCACCTCGGGGGTGAAGGAGTCGACGCCGTTGAACACCACGATGTCGCCGCGCGCGATGTCGCGCGTCTTGTAGACGACCTTGTTGACGAGCACCCGGTCACCGATCGCCAGGGTGTTCTCCATCGACCCGCTGGGGATGTAGAACGCCTGGACGACGAACGTCTTCACCAGGAACGCCAGCCCGAAGGCGATGACGAGCAGGATCGGGAGCTCTTTCAACAACGACGGCCGGTGCTCCTGGCGCGAGTGGGTGCGGGCAGGTCGACTGCTGGGATTCGACGACTCCGGAGGAGGCGAACCGACGGGCGCTTGGTGAGCCATGGTGCGACGAGCCTAACCGTAGGACGGTGTCGGACATGACGACGCCCGGCTCCCCGCGTGGGGTGGCCGGGCGTCGCTGTGAGCCAGGTGTGATCAGGCCTTGGGCGCGTTGTCGCGCTTCTCCTTGATCTTGGCCTTCTTGCCGCGCAGGTCGCGGAGGTAGTAGAGCTTGGCGCGGCGCACGTCGCCGCGGCTCACCAGCTCGATCTTCTCCACGATGGGGGTGTGCACCGGGAAGGTGCGCTCGACGCCGACGCCGAAGCTCACCTTGCGGACGGTGAACGTCTCGCGCACGCCGCCGTTCTGGCGACGGATGACGACACCCTGGAAGACCTGGATGCGTGAGCGGTTGCCCTCGACGACCTTGACGTGGACCTTGACGGTGTCACCGGGTCGAAAGTTGGGAAGGTCGCTCTTGAGCGACGCTGCATCGACGAAGTCGAGCGTGTTCATGAATATCTCCTCGCAGGCGCCACAGGCCGCTCGCGGTTCAGGATCGATGTCGGATGTTCGCCGCCGGTGAGGGCGGAAGCGCGACGTCCCCCCTGTGGCAGGGAGAGCCGCGCGAACTCGGTCAGTCTGCCACAGCACCGACACCCGCTCCCAATCCGCGCTCGGCACCCCCCGCTCCCCCACCCGGCGGCTGCGCCTCAGCCGAGCAGGTCGGGGCGACGTGACGTCGTGCGCTCGAGGGCCTGGGCCCGGCGCCAGGCCGCGATCTTGCCGTGGTCGCCGGAGAGGAGGACGTCGGGCACCTCGTGCCCTCGCCACGTCGGCGGCTTGGTGAACACCGGACCTTCGAGGAGGGCGGCCATCTCCCCGGGGGCGAAGGAGTCGTCGACCACGCTGACCGGGTTGCCGAGCACCCCCGGTAGCAGCCGGGCGACCGCCTCGACGATCACGAGGACGGCGGCTTCGCCCCCGGCGAGGACGTAGTCACCCACGCTGACCTCATCGACCCGGGTGCAGTCGGCGTAGTGCTCCATCACGCGCGAGTCGATGCCTTCATAGCGGCCACAGGCGAAGACGAGCCAGTCGTCCTCGGTGTACTCGTGGGCGACGTCCTGGGTGAACCGACGGCCGCTGGGGGTGGGTACGACGAGCCTCGGGGGTCGCCGGCCCTCACCTGACGGCTCGGCCTCGGCGAGGAGGGCATCGAGCGCCTCACCCCACGGCTCGGGCTTCATGACCATGCCCGGCCCACCGCCGTACGGCGTGTCGTCGACCGTGCGGTGCCGGTCGTGGGTGTGCGCCCGCAGGTCGTGCACCCGGAGGTCGAGGGTGCCGGTCTCGACCGCCTTGCCGACGAGCGAGAGCCGCAGCGGGGCGAGGTAGTCGGGGAAGATCGAGACGACGTCGATGCGCATCGCGCTCAGGCCTCGTCGGTCGCGCCGTCGTCGGCGGTGACGTCGTCGTCGGCTGTGGCGTCGTCGTCGGCTGTGACCTCAGCCGCCGGAGTGGCCGCCCGGGCCTGGGGGCGCGACTTGGGACCAGCCTTCGGGGTGTGCAGCCGCGGGGCAGCGGTGGGCGTCGAG
>JANXWJ010000150.1 GCA_025351185.1 Candidatus Nanopelagicales bacterium | reverse complement strand
GGTGGTTCTACACGCTGATGGCGGTGGGCACGCTCGTCTTCGACCAGTCGTCGTACAAGACGGTGCTCTGCCTCGGCCACATCCTCGACGAGGAAGGCCGCAAGATGAGCAAGCACCTCGGCAACGTCCTCGAACCGATCCCGCTCATGGACACCCACGGTGCCGACGCCGTGCGCTGGTTCATGCTCGCCGGCGGGTCGCCGTGGCAGTCACGCCGCGTGGGTCACGGAACGATCCAGGAGGTCGTGCGCAAGACGCTGCTGACCTACTGGAACACCGTGTCGTTCCAGGCGCTCTATGCCCGCGAGTCGGGCTTCGAGCCGTTCCTCACCCCTGCTCCCCCGGTCGCCGAGCGCTCGGTGCTCGACCGCTGGGCGCTCTCGGAGGCGCATCGGCTGGCGCGCGACGTCGACGCCGCGCTCGAGGGCTACGACACCCAGAAGGCCGGCCGCCTGCTCTCGGCCTACGTCGACGACCTGTCGAACTGGTACGTCCGCCGGTCGCGTCGACGCTTCTGGGCCGGGGACCCGGCCGCCCTCGCGACGCTGCACGAGTGCCTCTACGTCGTCACGCTGCTCATGGCGCCGTTCACGCCGTTCATCACCGAGCGGGTGTGGCAGGACCTGTTCGCCTCGACGAGCGACGAGGTGCCCGACTCCGTGCACCTCGCCGCGTGGCCCGAGGTCGACGCCACCCTCGTCGACGACGACCTCGCCGGGCAGATGGCGACGGTCCGCCGCCTCGTCGAGCTCGGTCGCGCCGCACGCGCGACATCAGGCGTGCGCACCCGACAGCCCCTGGGCCGAGCCCTCGTCGCAGCACCCGGCTGGGAGCGGATGCCGGCCGAGCTGCGCGCCCAGATCAGCGAGGAGCTCAACTGCGGTGAGCTGCTCGCACTCGGCGCCACGGCGGGTGACCTCGTCGACATCAGCGTGAAGGCCAACTTCCGCGCGCTCGGCAAGCGATTCGGGAAGGGCACTCCCACTGTGGCCCAGGCGATCGCGGACGCCGACCCGGCCGTGCTGGTCGGTGCCCTGCGGGCCGACGGGCACGCGACCGTCACGGTCGACGGGGCCGTGATCGAGGTGACCGACGACGACATCCTCATCACCGAGACCCCCCGCGCCGGATGGGCCGTCGCGAGCGACGGTGGCGAGACGATCGCCCTCGACCTCGAGATCACTCCGGAGCTGCGACGTGCTGGGCTCGCCCGCGAGACCGTGCGCACCCTGCAGGAGGCGCGCAAGAACTCCGGCCTCGCGGTGAGCGACCGCATCACCGTGCACTGGACCGCGATCGACGAAGAGCTCGTCCAAGCCCTGCGCACGCACGGCGACACGGTGTCCGACGAGGTGCTCGCGACCTCCTTCGTCGAGGGCGCCCCGCTGCCCGAGGTCGACGCTCCGAACGTGGATCTCGAGCTCGGTCTGACCTACTGGCTGGCCAAGGCCTGAGGCGCTCCGCGACGAAGGCCCGACCTCCTCAGGGGTCGGGCCTTCGTCGTAGAGAGCGGGAGGCGGTCAGGCCTGCTGCGGCGGTGCGTCGTCGTGCGGGATGGCGAAGGGCGACGGCGCGGTCGGGGGCGGGGCCACCGGCGGCGCGCCGTGCGTGACGACCGGCGCTGTCATGGGCCCGGGGGCCGACGGCGGTGCCAGCGCGGGCGCCGGTGCCGCGGGTGCGACCGCCGGTGGCGGGGTCACCGGGGCGAGCTGAGGTGTCGGGGCCGAGGCGGGCGCCAGCTGTGGCACCGGTGCGGCGGCAGGGGCCGGCGCGGCGGGCGCGGGCGCGGCCGCTGGGGCCGCCGCGGGTGCCGCTGCGGCAGCGTCGCCGCCGCGGTGGTCGAGCTCCTTGAGCGCGGCTTCGTGGTGCTGACGAAGCCGGGTGCGGTATTCACGCTCGAAGGCCCGCAGCTCCTCGACCCGACGCTCGAGCCCTACGCGCTCGGCCTGGCCGGCCCGCTCGAGCTCGGCCGCCTTCGCCCGGGCATCGGCGACGAGCATGTCGGCCTCGGCGCGAGCCTTGGACTTGTGCTCCTCGGCGGTCTTCTGAGCCAACGCCAGCATCGCGACGGCCTGCTCGGTGGGCCCGGGAGCGACCGGAGCGGGCGGTGCGACGACCGGGACGGGTACGGGGGCAGGTGCCGGAGCGGCGGCTGCCGCGGCCTGGGCGGAGTGCGCGGCCTGCTCGGCAGCGGCCACGCGGCCACGAAGCTCGGCGTTCTCGCGGGCAGCGTTGGACAGCTCGAGCTCGACCTGATCGAGGAACGAGTCGACCTCGTCCATCTCATAGCCCTTGCGCTTCGCGGTCGAGAACTGCTTGTTGCGGACGTCCTCGGGGGTCAAGGCCATGGGATTCACCTCGGTGAGCTGGTCGGTCGAACGGGCACGTGGGCAGTCTAGGAGCAGGCAGGGCTAGAAGCGGGACAGCACCTGGATGAGCGCGATCACCAGGATGAACAGCACGGTGAACGCGAGGTCCAACGAGACCCCACCGATACGCAACGGGGGGATGAACCTGCGGAGAAGGCGCAGTGGCGGATCGGTGACCGTGTAGATGCCTTCGACCAGCACGAGCACGACCCCCGTCGGGCGCCAGTCCCGCGCGAAGATGAACACATAGTCGACCACGATGCGTGCGATGAGCACGATCAGGTAGATCGAGAGAAAGCTTGCGAGGATCCGCCCCACACCCACGTCGGAGTCCGTCCTCGAATCAGTGTCGCGCGAAGGGCGTACGCACCGGTGTGCGCACGTCAGCTCTGGTTGAAGAAGCCGTCCTGGGCGAGGCGACGAGCCTCGGCCGCGACGTCGACGTTGACCGGCGAGAGTAGGAAGACCTTGTTGGTCACCCGCTCGATCGTGCCACGGCAGCCGAACACGAGCCCGGCGGCGAAGTCGACGAGACGCTTGGCGTCGACGTCGTCCATGTCGGTGAGGTTCATGATGACCGGCACGCCCTCGCGGAACTCCTCGCCGACGCGGCGGGCGTCGTTGTAGGTGCGCGGGTGCAAAGTCGTGATGCGGTAGAAGTCGCTGACACCGAACGGCTCCTCCTGCGGGTCGACTGCAGCATGCACCGCTGTGTCGACGGCCAGCGACGACCGCGACGCGGCCGGGACGCTCGTGGAGACGTTGCGCGGGGCGGGGGTCGAGGCGCGGACCGGCTCAGGGCGGACCTCGCGCACGGAGGAGTAGCGCGGCTCCTCGTGGCGCACCCGGGTGTCGACGTAGTCGTCCTCATGCTCGGAGTAGTCCAGGGCCTCGTCCTCGACCAGGCCGAGGTAGACCGCCATCTTGCGCATCGCGCCCATGCCTGCTCCTCGTGAAGTTCGGGGGGCACATCTGAGCTCCAGACGTACGCCGTCGCGGAAACGCTACCTGAGAGCGGGGCGGCCGCCGAGCACCGCCGTGCCGACCCGGACGTGTGTCGCGCCTGCGAGCACGGCAGCCTCGAGGTCGGTGCTCATCCCGGCCGACAGCACCACGGCCTCGGGATGCTTGACACGCAGATCCTCTGCGACCCGGGCCAACCGGGCGAACGCCGCCTCGGGCGGCTCCCCCAGCGGCGCAACCGCCATGAGGCCCCCCAGACGCAGCGACGACGCCTGGGCGGCCACCTCGGCGAGTGCCGGGAGCGAGACAGGGATCACACCGCCGCGGTGCGGCTGGGGCGGATCCGCGAGATCGACCTGCAGCAGCACCTCGACCACGCGCCCGGCCTCCTCGGCCCCGCGGTCGAGCGCGGCCACCAGCTCCGGGCGGTCGACGGACTCGATGACATCGGCGTACGACGTCACAGACCGGGCCTTGTTGCGCTGGAGCTGGCCGACGAAGTGCCAGCGCAGGCCCAGCCCGGCGCACGCCTCCCACTTGGGTCTCGCCTCTTGGTCGCGGTTCTCCGCGACCTCGGTGATGCCGAGGTCGGCGAGCAGCATGACGTCGGATGCCGGCCAGGTCTTGGTCACGACCACGAGCTGCACGGATCCGCTGGCCCGGCCCGCCGCGTGCTCCGCTGCGGCGATCCGGGTTCGGACATCTGCGAGGTTCGCGACGAGCTCGTCGCGGCGATCCATCACCGCTCCTCGTCCGCCAGGAGAGTCACGACCCCGCCGTGACGACCGGTGACCTGGTCGCGGCGATAGGAGTAGAGCGTGTCGGACTCATAGGTGCAGGCCCCGTGCCGGGTGCTCGTCACGCCCGCGATGCGCAGCCGCTCGTCGACCGCAGCCCGCAGATCGAGCGCTCGCTCCCCGGCGGTCGACGCAGACGCAGCCGCCGGTGCAACCGCGACGACCTCATCGAACCGCGCATCGTGCACGGTGTAGCACTGTCCGCAGATGGCGGGCCCGACCAGCGCGTGCAGGTTCTCCGGGCGTGACCCCATGTCGCGCAACGCATCGAGGGTCTTGCCGAGCACGTCGCTGGTGACGCCGCGCCAGCCGGCGTGCACGACGCCGACGACCCCCGACACGCTGTCGCCGAGCAGCACGGGCACGCAGTCCGCAGCGAGGGTGAGCAGCGCGAGTCCGGGCACCATGGTCACGAGCGCATCGACATCGGGCACCGGATGCGCCGACGGACCGGTGACCTGACCCACGTCGTTGCCGTGGACCGGTGCCATCGACACCACGTGCGCCCCGTCGACGCCCACCGACCCCGCGAGCAGCGCGCGGTTGTGAGCCACGTGGTCCGGGTCGTCACCGACATGGTCGGCGAGGTTCCCTGCGGCGTACGGCGAGCGGCTCACGCCGTCGAGTCGGTCGGCGAACGACCACCGCACCCGAGACCCGAACGAACCCGTCACGATCGCCATGCCCCCACCCTGTCAGCGGGTGGGGATCACCGCCTACTTGAGGAAGTCGGGGACGTCGAGGTCGTCGTCGTCGATCGAGTCGTCGAAGACGATCCGGCGCGGCTCGCGGCGAGGCTCCTCGACCTGCGACACCGGGATGACAGCGGCCTGGCCGGGCTCGGCCGCGGCGCGCGCAGTGTCGACAGCGAGCGGGGTGTCGTCGTAGTCGCTCTTGGTCACCGGCTTGGTGCCAGCGCGACGGGCCGGCGGGAGGCCGCCGTCGAAGCCCGCGGCGATGACGGTCACCCGCACCTCGTCGCCGAGGGTGTCGTCGATGACGGCACCGAAGATGATGTTGGCCTCGGGGTGCGCCGCGTCGGCCACCAGTCGGGCGGCCTCGTTGATCTCGAAGAGACCGAGGTCTGAACCACCGGAGATCGAGAGCAGCACCCCGTGCGCACCGTCGATGCTGGCCTCGAGCAGCGGGCTCGAGATCGCGGCCTCGGCGGCAGCCACCGCGCGGTCGTCACCGCGTGCCGAGCCGATGCCCATGAGGGCGCTGCCGGCGCCGGCCATGATGCTCTTCACGTCGGCGAAGTCGAGGTTGATCAGACCCGGCGTGGTGATGAGGTCGGTGATGCCGCTGACGCCCTGGAGAAGGACCTGGTCGGCTTGACGGAACGCGTCAAGCATCGAGATGTTGCGGTCCGACAGCGAGAGCAGCCGGTCGTTGGGGATGACGATGAGGGTGTCGACCTCGGCGCGCAGCGCGTCGACCCCGGTGTCGGCCTGGACCCCGCGTCGCTTGCCCTCGAAGCCGAACGGGCGCGTCACGACACCGATCGTGAGGGCGCCGAGCTGGCGCGCGATCTTGGCGATGACGGGCGCACCGCCGGTGCCCGTGCCACCACCCTCGCCCGCAGTCACGAAGACCATGTCGGAGCCCTTGAGCACCTCTTCGAGGTCTTCGGTGTGGTCCTCTGCGGCCCGTCGCCCGACCTCGGGGTCAGCACCTGCGCCGAGACCACGGGTCAGCTCGCGACCGATGTCGAGCTTGACGTCGGCGTCGCTCATGAGCAACGCCTGGGCGTCGGTGTTCACCGCGATGAACTCGACACCCTTGAGGCCGACCTCGATCATCCGGTTGACCGCGTTGACGCCGCCACCGCCGATGCCGACGACCTTGATGACCGCGAGATAGTTCTGGGGAGCCGCCACAGCGACAGCCTTTCCGTTCGTCCCATGCCCGGGAGACCTACTCTTGACCTCAAGTGGAGACTAAGAGTTATGTCATGCTGACGTTAGGGGTGAACGTACGCCGGATCCCCCGAACGGCGCAAGGCGCGACTCTCGCATCGGCCACCGAGAGCGGTCCGGGGCGAGCCCATCGCCCCTGGCGCTCATGGGATATCCCCGCTCGGTGGGTCCGGGAAGCGCGCCGTCAGCTGGCTGCGGGAAGCGGGCTGGTGCCTTGGGTGGTGGGGAGGTCCGGGGCACTCACGTCGTAGGAGCGGGCCTTGACCTTGAGCAAGGAGGCGAGCACGGCGGCCTTGCGCCCGGAGTCGTCCACGCTCCCCCACTGCACCGTCGACCCACCGCTGAGGGTGAGGACCACGTCGTCACGGGTGCGGGCGGACACGGTCGTCACGACCGACCCGAGCGAGGTCGGGAGCGCAGCCACGACGCTGGCGGCCGAGGCGAGCGCGGCGTCGGACGAGGCAGACACCACCGGCATGCCTTTCGGCGGAGCCGCCGGTGATCCGAACCGAGCAGCCGTGGCGTCGAGATAGGTCCAGGCCGCACCCACGCGTGTCACGGCGACCGGGGTCCGCTCGGTGACGACGATAACGATCACGTCGGGCCAGCCCCGTCGGACTTCGACCGAGGCCACCTCAGGGATGGCCCCGACTCGCGCCGCGACGCCGTCGGCATCGACCCGTGCGAGCGGCTGCTGAGTCGACACCGCCGCCGCCTGACGCACCTCGTCGATGCTCACCGACCGGGCACCGAGGACCCGGACGTCCTTGACCGCGAGCAGGGTCGAGAACCACACCACCCACACCAGGGCAGCGACGAGCGCGACGGCGAGGACACCGCCCGCCCAGCGCACCGTGCGCCGGGTGCGTGTCTTCTCGCCGAAGCGCTGCGCCGACTCGACCACGGTCATCGGTGGGTGGCCTCACGCGCGCGCAGCAGATCGAGGACCTCGGTGCCGATCATCGCGATGTCGCCGGCGCCGAGGGTCATGACCACGTCACCCGGACGGGCCCGGTCGACGAGCTGCGCGGCGACCCGGCTCCACGACGGCTCGAACACCACCTGCTCCGGCGGCAGCGGCACGTGCGACGCCATCGCGACACCGGACGCACCCGGGATCGGGTCCTCACCCGGGGCGAACACCTCGAGGACCACGACCTCGTCAGCGATGCCGAGCGCCTCGCCGAACTCCTTCACGAACAGCGCGGTGCGGTAGTAGTGATGAGCCTGGAATGCGACCACGAGTCGAGCCGAACCCACCTGGTCGCGCATCGCGGAGAGCGTCGCGGCGATCTCGGTCGGGTGGTGGGCATAGTCGTCGTAGACCTTGACGCCGTCCGCCGTCCCCTTGAAGTCGAAGCGACGGCGCGTGCCGCTGAACAGCTCCAGTCCCTCGCGCAGACCGCCGGCCGACTGGCCGAGCCCCAGGCCCGTGACGAAGGCGGCGGTGGCGTTGAGGACGTTGTGCTTGCCAGGCACGCCGAGCTCGACGGCGCCGAGCCGCACTCCATGGTCGAGGAGGTCGAAGCGCCAGCCGCTCTCGCCCGGCTCGATGAGCTCGACCCGGAAGTCAGCATCCGCCGCCACGCCGTAGGTGCGCACATCGACGCCCTCGACTCGGGCCCGCTCGACGAGGCGTGCGGCCCCGGCGTCGTCGAGGCACACGGTGACGAAGCCGCCGCGGTCGCGGATTCCGGTGCAGAAGTCGAGGAAGCCCTGCTCGATAGCCTCGAACGTGCCCCAGTAGTCGAGGTGGTCGGGCTCCACGTTGGTCACGATCCCGGCGAAGGCGGGCAACGCCAGGAACGCGCCGTCGCTCTCGTCGGCCTCGGCCACGAAGTCGATGCCGCTGCCGAGGTGGGCGTTGCTCCCGCTCTCGTTGAGCTCGCTGCCTATCGCGAACGACGGGTCGGCGCCGCAGTGCTGAAGCGCGACGGTGAGCATCGACGTGGTCGTGGTCTTGCCGTGGGTGCCTGCCACGGCGACACCGCGATAGCCGTCCATCACCGTCGCCAGCGCCTCGGCACGACCCATCACGCGGATGCCGCGCGCGGTGGCCTCGAGCAGCTCGGGGTTGGTCGCCTTGATGGCGGTCGACACGATGACGGTGTCGACGTCGGCCACGTGCGCGGCGTCATGACCGACGACGGCATCGACTCCGAGCGCCCGCAGGGCGGTGATCCGCCGTGAGTCCTTGGCGTCGCTGCCGCTCACCGTCACGCCTCGGGCGACCAGGATGCGGGCGATCCCCGACATGCCAGCACCGCCGATGCCGACGACGTGCACGCGCCCGAGCCAGGACAGGGACGCGCGGGGCGTCATCGTGATCCTCCGTCTGCGTCGTCACCGATGCTGCTCGGGCCGTGGTCGTCCACCGTCGGACGGCCACCAGCCACGGCCTCGAGCACGAGTGCCCTCAGTCTCTCGTCCGCGTCGCGCTGACCGTGGGAGGCGGCAGCCGACTCCATCGCGCGTCGCTGGTCGACATCGAGCAGGAGCGGCCCGAGAACGGCCAGGACCCGCTCACCGTCGAGCGACGCATCGTCGACGAGCAGCCCGCCCCCTGCGTTGACGACCGGCAGGGCATTGAGCCGCTGCTCGCCGTTGCCGATCGGCAGCGGTACGTAGAGCGCCGGCAGACCGACTGCGGCGAACTCCGCGCAGGTCATGGCGCCGGCGCGGCTCAGCGCCACGTCGGCTGCCGCGAGAGCGAGGTCCATCCGGTCGATGTAGGGCAGGCCGATGTAGAGCGCGGGCCCGAGCGTGCCCGTCGGCCGCTGGTCGTCGTTGCGGAGGCCGGCCGCGTGCAGGATCTGGATGCCTTGGGCCGTCAAGCCAGGCGCCGCCGCGATCACCGCGTCGTTGATCCGGCGTGCTCCCTGAGAGCCACCGGTCACCAGCAGCGTGGGGCGGTCGGGATCGAGACCGAAGTGCGCGCGCGCCTCGGCCTGCAGCGCACCACGGTCGAGGTGGGCGATGGTCTGCCGCAGCGGCATCCCGATGTGGCGGGCGTGCGACATCGCATCCGGCACCGCGCACCCGAGATACGGCGTGAACCTCGCACCGACCCGGTTGGCGAGACCAGGCCGGGCGTTGGCCTCGTGGATGACGATCGGCACGTGGCCGCGCGCACCGAGGTAGGCCGGAAGAGCGACGTAGCCCCCGAACCCGACCACGACGTCAGCACCCGTCGTCTCGAGGATCTCGCGCACCTCGGTGACAGAGCGGCGGACGAGAGCGGGGAGCCGCGCAAGGTCGAGCGTGGGACGACGCGGCATCGGAGTGGCCGTGATGAGGAGCAGGTCATAGCCGCGCTCAGGGACGAGCTTGGTCTCCAGACCGGCTTCGGTGCCCAGCGCGGTGATGCCGCAGTCGGGGTCGTGACGACGCAGGCAGTCAGCGAGGTTGAGCGCGGGCTCGATGTGCCCGGCCGTTCCCCCGCCGGCGAGGACGACGTGCACGGACTCACCGCCCCCGGGCGGGGGTCTGGCGACGCGGTCGGCTCCGGATGTCGACACCGGCACTGGCGCCGGCCTCGGCCCGGGCGAACGACATCAGCATGCCGAGCGCCACCAGGGTCGGCACCAGCGACGACCCGCCATAGCTGACGAGCGGCAGGGGCACGCCGGTGATCGGGATGAGCTGCAGCACCGCACCGATGTTGAGCAACGCCTGCGTGAGCAGCCAGGCGACGACGGCCGCCGACGCCGTGCGCACAAAGGGATCTGACGTACGTCGCGCGAGCCGCAGCCCAGCGATGCCGATGGCGGCGAACAGTGCGATGACCAGCAGCGAGCCCACGATCCCGAGCTCCTCGCCGACCACCGCGTAGATGAAGTCCGTGTGGGCCTCGGGCAACCAGTCCCACTTCTCACGGCTCGCTCCGAGACCGACACCGAACCAGCCACCACCACCGAGAGCACTCTTGCCGTGCAGCACCTGCCATCCCGTGCCGAGCGCGTCGGCGTTGGGATCGAGCCACGAGGCGAAGCGACCGAGGCGATAGGTGTGGCCCACGCTCAGCAGCGCGACACCGACGAGCACCACCGCGGTGCCCGCGACGAACAGCCGTGCCGGCGCACCGTTGACGTACAGGATCGCGGCGACCATGGGAACGAGGATCAACGCGGTGCCGACATCGCCTTCGAGAAGAACCAGTCCGATCATGAACGCCGCAACTGGGACGAGCGGCACCAGCAGGTGCTTCCACTGGTCGAGCACGCCCTGCTTGCGAGCCAGCAGGTCAGCACCCCACAGCACCAGGGCGAGCTTGGCGAACTCGCTGGGCTGGAAGCGGAACGGGCCGCCGAGCTCCACCCAGTTGCGCTGACCCGCGACGCTGTGACCGACGACGAGAACGAGCATCAGGGTGCTGAAGGCGAACACCAGCATGGGATAGGCGAGCTTGCGCCACACGTGCACCGGGAATCGTGAGGCGGCCACCATGAGCACGAGGCCGACCCCTGCGAACATCACCTGGCGCAGCCACAAGGTGTAGGCAGAGCCGAACACGCGATAGCTCTCGACGGTGGAGGCCGACAGCACCATGGCGACACCGAGGACGAGCAGGAGCAGGGTCGCGCCAAGGATGACGTGATAGGTCGCAAGCGGGTGCTCGGACCTCGGCCGGTCGACCGACTCAACCCGGCGTACGGCTTCGGCCGTCACTGGCCGACCTGGCGGCGCACGGACTCGGCGAAATCGTCGCCGCGCTGCGCATA
This sequence comes from Candidatus Nanopelagicales bacterium, assembly GCA_025351185.1. Taxonomy (GTDB): domain Bacteria; phylum Actinomycetota; class Actinomycetes; order S36-B12; family CAIYMF01; genus Longivirga. The sequence goes on along the minus strand of JANXWJ010000150.1, from coordinate 2,028 downwards.
GTCGCGATACATGTCCCACGACGCGCAGCCAGGGGCGAGCAGCACGGTGTCGCCGGGTCGCGCAAACCCGGCGGCGGCGGCAACGACGTCGTCCATGGCTCCAGTGTCGGTGCGCGACACCTCCACGACGGGGACCTCGGGCGCGTGTCGCGCGAGCGCGTCGCGGATCCGGTCACGGTCGACGCCGAGCAGCACCACGGCCCGCATCCGACCGTGGGTGCGGCGCACGAGTTCGTCGAACTCCTGGCCCTTGGCCAGGCCACCGGCGATCCACACCACCGATTCGTAGGCGAGCAGTGAGGTCTCGGCAGCGTGGCAGTTGGTGGCCTTCGAGTCGTCGACCCACCGGATGCCCGCGACGTCGGCGACCTCCGCGATCCGGTGACCGGCAGGCGTGAACGTCTGGAGTCCTTCTCGCACGGCGGACGGCTCCACCCCGAAGGCTCGGGCCAGCGCAGCGGCGGCCAGTGCGTTGCCGACGTTGTGCGGAGCGAACGGGTGCACGTCGTGCACCGAGGCGAGCTCTTGCGCGTTGTCGGCGCGATTGTCGATGAACGCCCGGTCGACGAGCAGGTCGTCGACGACACCGAGCATCGACCGCGACGGCACGCCGAGCGTGATGCCGACGGCACGACAGCCGTCGACGACGTCGGCCTCCTCCACCATCAGCTCCGTGGCGCGGTCCGCGGTGTTGTAGACGGCCGCGACCTCGGTGTTGGCATAGATCCGCGCCTTTGCCGCGCGATAAGCCTCGAACGACCCGAAGAGGTCGACGTGGTCGGCAGCAAGGTTGAGGCAGACCGACGCCAGCGGCCTCGCCGTCAGCAGGAAGGGCAGCTGCGGTGCGCCTACCTCGACCGCGAGCACGTCGAACCCGGTCGGGTCCATGACGGCGTCGATGATCGAGACACCGATGTTGCCGACCGCAGCGGTCCGCAGCCCGGCAGCCCGGAGGATCGACTCGAGCATCAAGGTGGTCGTGGTCTTGCCGTTGGTGCCCGTGACGGTGAGCCAGGGCGCCGGGTTGTCGCCGCGGAGCCGCCAGGCGAGCTCGAGCTCACCCCAGACGGGAACACCCGCAGCTTGTGCGGCGCCGATGACGGGTGAGAGCGGCGAGAGCCCCGGTGACACGACGAGCACATCGGCGTCCTGGGGCAGCGAGTCACCGTCGCCGAGGCGGATCGTCGCGCCGATGACCTCGAGGATGTCGGCTCGCTGGCGCTGCTTGTCGCCGTCGGCGGCGTCGATCACCGTGACGCGCGCCCCGAGGTGCACGAGATGGTCCGCCGCCGCGAACCCCGCCACGCCAACTCCGGCGACGACTGCGTGGACCGCGGACCAGTCCGACGTACGGGTGTGACCGGCGACGTCGGTCCGCGTCACTGGCGAACCCACTCGGCATAGAACAGGGCAAGACCGAGCGCGACGAACAGTCCTTGGATGATCCAGAAACGCACGACGATCTGGATCTCGGCCCAGCCCAGCATCTCGAAGTGGTGGTGCAGTGGCGCCATGCGGAACATCCGCTTGCCGGTGAGCTTGAAGCTGCCCACCTGACCGATCACCGAGAGGGCGACGACGAGGAAGACCCCGGCCAGCAACGGCAGCAGCAGCTCGGTGCGCGACAGGATCGCGAGGGCTGCGATGGCACCGCCCAGTGACAGCGAACCCGTGTCACCCATGAAGATGCTGGCGGGTGCGGTGTTCCACCAGAGGAAGCCGAAGCAGGCCCCCGCCGCAGCTGCGGCGAAGATCGCGAGGTCCAGCGGGTCGCGTACGTCGTAGCAGCGCGCGAACTCGCCGAACTGGCAGTTCTGGCCGTACTGCCAGACCGACAACAGGGTGTAGGCACCGAGCGTCATGACGCAGGCACCAGCGGCGAGCCCGTCAAGACCGTCAGTGAGGTTGACCGCATTGGTCGTAGCGGTGATGAGGAACCACACCCAGAGGACGAAGAGCGCCGTCGGGAGGACGATGGCGGTGTTGCGGAACAGCGATACCGCGTGCGAGGCGGGGTTGCGGCCCAGC
>JANXWJ010000149.1 GCA_025351185.1 Candidatus Nanopelagicales bacterium | reverse complement strand
CGCCGACGCGCCGCCGCCACCGGCGATGAGCACTCCGACGAGGGCAAACTGCGAGCCGCCGGTGAACATGAAGACCGAGAGCACCTGGGTCTGCAGGACCGTGAGCCCGCCGGTGACCGAGATCGCACCGAACGAGACGCCGTAGGCCGCGGTCGCGAGCCCGACCCCGATCGCGTTGACCAGGATGCCTCGACGTTCGACGTGCCAGTCAACGGCGGGATCGCTTCCCGTCAGGCTCATCGCGGCTCCGTGGGGATGCCCTCGTCGTAGGGTCCGACATGGTCGGCGAGCCAGTTCACGAGCGGTGTCATAGCGCGCCACGCGGTGCGCACTTTCGTCAGCGCAGCACGGGTGCTGACCCACTCGGGCATGCCGAACTGCTTCTCCATGGTGAGGTTGCGGTGACGCAGCAGGTCGAGGTGCGGGTGGTCGTCGGCGACTCCGCGGGGCTTGGTCTTCATCACGTCGCCGCCGAGCTCGAGGCCGCCCTTGTGCGCTGCGGCGAGCGACTTCTCCAGCTCGACGACCACGGCAGAGTCGACCGCGTCGCGATAGCGCGCCAGCTGCTTGGGTGCTGAGGAATACCAACCGCCGGCGACCATGAGGCCGCTCGCGGAGACCTGGACGTACCACCCCATGCCGTCCTCGACCCCGACGAACGCACCCTGGTGGTCCTTGTACGGCGTCTTCTCCTTCGAGAAGCGCACATCGCGGTAGGGCCGAAAGACCTTGCCCGCGCCGAACTCGCCCTCGAGCTCGGTCAGCAGGTCCACGAAGGGCTGCTTCACCGTGACGTCGTAGGTGTCCTTGTGCGCGGTCCACCACGTCTTGCTGTTGTCGACCGCCAACGCCTCGTAGAAGTCGAACCCGGCCATCGGAAACCCAGAGAACCTCGACACCGCCACCAGCGCACCCTAGTGCGGCGTGGTCCTAGAAGGTGGTGGCCCAGCGGGTCTGGGCGACGGCCCTGGTCTCCGGGCCGGTGTCGAGGGCCCGCTCGGCGCCGTCGGCCTCAAAGCCGGCGGAGCCGAGGAACGCCGCCCGGGCGGTGTCGACCGTCACGATCCAGGTGGTGAGCTCGGTGACGCCGGACGACCGGGCGATGTCGACCGCGGCCGCAAGCAGACGCGACCCGTGTCCGCGCCGCTGGTGCTCGGGGTGCACGACGAGGTCGACGAGCTCGGACCGGTCGTCGGCACCGCTCACGTCGGGGTCCGAAGCCGGCTCCACCAACACGTGTCCGACCACGGTCTCGCCCTCGAGCGCGACCAGGACGAGATGCCGTGATGTCGGCAGCGAGGTGAGGGTCGCGCGCCATTCAGCGACCAGGTCGTCGACCGTCACCCCGTCGAGCGCACCGGTCGGGAGAAGCTCGGAGTAGGGGCCTTGCCACGAGGCGAGAGTGACGGCGGCGACCGCTGCAGCATCGTCGGGTCGGGCAGGTCGTATGGAGGTGTCGGCCGGCACAACTGGAGAGCTCATGACGACATCTTCCCCGCTACCGTGACAACCATGAGAGTCGTGGTCGTCGGGGCAGGTGCATGGGGGCTTCCGGCAGCTGCTGAGCTGGCTCGTCGGGGCCACGACGTCACGCTCGTCGACCGCCACGGCACAGCCCATCAGCTCGGCTCGTCCTCGGGCCCCACGCGCCTGTGGCGCCTCAGCCATCCGGATCGGCTCCGGGTCCGGCTGGCTCGGCGCTCCGTCGAGGCCTGGCACCGTCTCGAGACGGCGTCGGGCATCACCGCCATCCTCGAGCGCGGCCTGCTGTGGCGCGACGACGTCACGTCAGCGCTGGTCGCCGAGGCCCTCACGGCGGAGGACGTGCCGCACACCGTCGTCGATCCCGGCGACGTCGGCCGCTTCTTCCCGGGCCTGCGCCCCGACGGCCGCGTCGGCATCTGGCAGGAGACGGCGGGTCCGGTGCTGGCCCGTGCCGCGCTCGACGCGCAGGCGGCCCTGTTCGCGATGGCCCACGGTGAGCTGGTGTGCGGTCCGGTGATCCGCGAGATCGACACCACGGCCGACGGTGTGCTCCTCACGGCTGAGGGTGGGCGCACGTTCCAGGCTGACGTGGTCGTGCTCGCGCCTGGACCCGGCGCAGGTGCGCTCCTCGACCAGCTCGGGGTGCACCTCACGCTGCGCCCGGTGCTCGAGCAGGTCTGCCATGTCGGTCACGCACCGGTCACCGATGCTATGCCGTGCCTCTACGACGGCCCGCAGGGTGACGAGCCCGGGATGTACGCCATGCCCACGCCTGGACGGGGTTACAAGCTGGGCGTCGACCTGCCGCTGCGCGACTGGCAGGAGTACGACTTCGACCGTGTGCCGGACGCCGGCGTCTCGGCCCTCATCGCCGCGCGGGTGGTCCGCAACTTCATCGACCTCGATCCCACCGTGCTCGACGCGCAGGTCTGCTCCTGGACCGACTCGCCGGACGGCAGGTTCGTGATCGACACCCTGGCGGAGGGCCGGATCGTGCTGGCGTGCGGCGACTCGGGGGAGGGGTTCAAGTTCTCCGCGCTCATGGGGCTCGTGCTGGCAGACCTTGCCGAGCGCCGTCCCGCTGATCCCGACATCGCGCCGTTCGGCCTGCATCGGTTCGCCGGCGGCGAGCCGGTACGCCGACCGCATGTCCTGGGCAGATAACCTCGCAAGCGACCAGACCGCACCACCCGCAGGAGCACCCATGACCGACGGTCCCGCCGCCGAGATCACCTTCCGCAGCGACGTCACCGTCGAGCTCGTCAAGTCCTCCGCGTCCGACGCCGACGTGCTGTTCGCCGCCCGGGTGTCGACCAGAGGCGAGCAGTCGCTCGAGGACGTCGACGGTGACACCAGCCGCTCGGCCGGCCTCGTCAACTACCTCATGCGCGATCGGCACGGCAGCCCGTTCGAGCACACCTCCTTCACGTTCTTCGTGCGCGCGCCGATCTTCATGTGGCGCGAGCACATGCGGCACCGCGTCGCGTCGTACAACGAGGAGTCGGGTCGCTATCGCGAGCTCGAGCCGGTCTTCTACGTCCCTGGTCCGGAGCGCAACCTCGTGCAGCAGGGCAAGCCCGGTGCCTATGAGTTCGTGGCGGGCACCCCGGAGCAGTACGCCATCGTCGACGCCGCCGTGCGTGCCTCGTGCACCCAGGCCTACGCCGCCTACCAGGAGATGCTCGCCGCCGGCGTCGCCCGCGAGGTGGCCCGCGTCGTACTGCCGGTGACGATCTACTCCTCGGCGTACGTCACGATGAACGCTCGGGCGCTGATGAACTTCCTGTCGCTGCGCACCAAGCGCGAGGGCAGCCACTTCCCGTCGTTCCCCCAGCGCGAGATCGAGATGGTCGCGGAGAAGTACGAGACCGAGTTCGAGCGCCTCATGCCCATCACCTACGCCGCTTTCCAGAGCAACGGCCGAGTTGCGCCGTGATTTCTCCCGGCTGCGATCCACGCCGGAGACTCAGATCTTGGAGCCGGAGACAAACACGTTAGTCTGGAGGTCATGTCTCGTACGTCTACTCCTCAGCGGCCCTTCGGGCGGATGCTGACAGCCATGGTCACTCCGTTCCACGGCGACGGCACGCTCGACCCGCAGGCGGCTGCGGCGCTCGCGGTGGAGCTCGTGGACCTCGGGAACGACGGGATCGTCGTCAACGGGACCACCGGAGAGTCGCCGACGACCACCGACGAGGAGAAGGACCGCGTGCTGCGGGCCGTCCTCGACGCGGTGGGCAACCGGGCGCACGTCATCGCTGGTGTCGGGACCTACGACACGCGCCACACGATCGAGTCTGCGCGCGCGGCCGAGAAGGCGGGCGCACACGGGCTACTCGTCGTGACGCCCTACTACAACAAGCCTCCGCAGGACGGCCTGCGCGCGCACTTCACCGCCGTCGCCGACGCGACCGGCCTCCCGGTGATGCTCTACGACATTCCCGGTCGTACCGGCGTCGCCATCTCGACGGAGTCGTTGCTGCGCCTGGCGGAGCACCCCCAGATCGTCGCCAACAAGGACGCCAAGGGTGACCTGTTCGGTGCCCAGCAGGTGATGTCGCGCTGCGAGCTCGTCTACTACTCCGGCGACGACGCGATGAACCTCCCGCTGCTCGCGATCGGTGCCGTCGGTGCCGTGAGCGTGACGGGTCACCTCGTGGCCGATCGCATCTCCGCGATGGTGGCGGCGCACGAGTCGGGCGATGTCGATCTCGCCCGTGAGCTCAACGACGAACTCGTCCCGGTGACCGAGGCGATCATGACGCGTACCCAAGGAGTGATCGCCGTGAAGGCAGCGCTGGAGCACCAAGGACGTCCCGGCGGTGGTGCGCTGCGGATGCCGTTGCTGGCGATGTCGCCGGCCGACCGCAAGATCCTCGTCCAGACCCTCGCCGACGGTGGAGTTCCCGGTTTCGAGTCGGTCGCATGAGCCACGCTCACCCCGAGCTCGGCCCGCCCCCGGAGCTCGCCGCCAACGCCCTGCGCATCATCCCGCTCGGTGGTCTCGGCGACATCGGCCGCAACATGACGGTGTTCGAGCACGCCGGGCGGTTGCTCATCGTCGACTGCGGGGTGCTCTTCCCGGAGGACGCGCAGCCTGGTGTCGACCTCATCCTCCCGGACTTCGACCACATCAGGGATCGCCTCGACGAGGTCGAGGCGATCGTCTTGACCCACGCGCACGAGGACCACATCGGCGCAGTGCCCTATCTCCTGCGCGAGCGCCAGGACATCCCGGTCTACGGCTCGCGACTCACCCTCGCCCTGCTCGAGTCCAAGCTGCGCGAGCACCGCATCAAGGGCACGACCGTCGAGGTCAAGGAGGGCGACGTCTCCCAGGCAGGGCCGTTCTCTCTGGAGTACGTCGCGGTCAACCACTCCATCCCCGACGCGCTCGCGGTGTTCATCGCGACACCCGCCGGCACGGTGCTGCACACCGGCGACTTCAAGATGGACCAGCTCCCGCTCGACGGCCGTATCACCGACCTGCGTGCGTTCGCCCGTCTCGGCGAGCGCGGCGTCGACGTCTTCCTCACCGACTCGACCAACGCCGAGGTTGCCGGGTTCGTCGCCAGCGAGCGCGACATCGAGCCCGCCCTCGACCGGGTCTTCAACAACGCCAGCGGCCGCATCGTGGTGGCGTCCTTCGCCTCCCACATCCACCGCATCCAGCAGATCATCGACATCGCGCAGCGCCACAACCGCAAGGTCGCGTTCTTCGGGCGCTCGATGGTGCGCAACATGGCCGTGGCCCGCGAGCTCGACTACCTCACCGCGACCGACGAGCTCCTCGTCACCCCGGAGCAGCTCTCGCAGCTCCCCGACGACCAGGTCGTGCTCGTGTGCACCGGCTCGCAGGGCGAGCCGATGGCCGCACTCTCGCGTATCGCCAACAACGACCATCAGATCAAGGTCGGCCCCGGCGACACCGTCGTGCTTGCCTCCTCGCTCATCCCCGGCAACGAGAACGCCGTGAGCCGCGTCATCAACGGTCTCACCCGTCTCGGCGCCAAGGTCGTGCACAAGGGCAACGCGATGGTGCACGTCAGCGGTCACGCAGCCGCCGGTGAGCTCCTCTACTGCTACAACATCGTCAAGCCGCGCAACGTTATGCCGGTGCACGGCGAGCCGCGCCACCTCAAGGCCAACGCCGAGCTCGCGCTCGCGACCGGGGTGCCCGCCGAGCGCATCATGCTCACTCTCGATGGTGGTGTCATCGACCTTGTCGACGGCAAGGCGACCGTCGTCGGCGCGGTCCCGTGCGGCTATGTCTACGTCGACGGCGCCAGCGTGGGTGACCTCACGGAGTCCTCGCTCAAGGACCGCCGGGTGCTGGGGACCGAGGGCTTCATCACCTGCTTCGTCGTCATCGACTCCGTCGACCGCAAGGTGGTGGCCGGCCCCGAGATCCAGGCCCGCGGCTTCGTCGAGGACGACGCCGTGTTCGACGACGTGATCCCCAAGATCAAGCAGTCCGTCGAGGACGCCCTGCGCAACGGCACCACCGACCAGTTCGCCCTCCAGCAGCTGGTCCGCCGACAGCTCGGCCGCTGGGTCAACGACCAGCACCGCCGCCGCCCGATGATCGTCCCGGTCGTCGTCGAGGTCTGACTCCCCCACCCGCGACCCGCCGGCGGGCAGTAGTCCGGTGTGGCGTGAGGGGCCCGTGGGG
>JANXWJ010000143.1 GCA_025351185.1 Candidatus Nanopelagicales bacterium | reverse complement strand
CCGCCGCCGCGTCGGCCGAGGCGCTGATCGCGTCGCCCGATGTCGACGTCGTGCACATCTGCACGCCCAACAACATGCACGCCCCGCTGGCCCGCATGGCCATCGAAGCGGGCAAGGCGGTCATCTGCGAGAAGCCGCTGGCGACCACGGTCGCCGACGCCGAGGATGTCGCCACGCTCGCGCACGAGCGAGGCGTGGTCACGGGGGTCCCCTTCGTCTACCGGTACTACCAGACGGTGCGCGAGGCACGGCAGCGGGTGAAGCGCGGGGACGTCGGCGCCCTGTGGGTGCTGCACGGGTCCTATCTCCAGGACTGGCTGTCGAGCACTGCTGACATCAACTGGCGCGTCGATGCGGCAGTCGGCGGTTCCTCCCGGGCGTTCGGCGACATCGGAGTGCACTGGTGCGACGTCGTCGAATTCGTCAGCGGCCATCGCATCGTGAGTCTCTCGGCGCAGATGAAGACCGCGATCCAGTCACGGGACGCCGCGACCGAGATCACGACCGAGGATCTGGCCACGGTGCAGTTCCGGACCGACGCGGGAGCCATCGGGTCCCTCGTGGTGAGCCAGGTGTCGCCAGGCCGCAAGAACCGGTTGTGGTTCTCCATCGACGGTGCCGAGCAGTCGCTGTCGTTCGACCAGGAGCAACCGGAGACGCTGTGGGTGGGCTCGCGCTCCCAAGGCGCGCACGTCCCGCGCGGCGTCACGCCGTTCCCCACTGCGTCTCGGCTCCTCTCACCGCTGCCGCCGGGTCACCCACAGGGCTACCAGGACTGCTTCAACGCGTTCGTCGGCGACGTGTACGCCGCCATCCGCGACGACGAGGTCGATGGGTTGCCCTCGTTCAGCGACGGGCTGCGTTCAGCCCGGATCACCCAGGCCGTGCTGGACTCGGCGCACCTGAACCAGTGGGTCGACGTCTACTAGGGCAGCGGCCACCGATCGGCAGGTGCGCGATCCGTCTCGGCACTGCCGTGCGGTTGGCCACCTGCCGTTGCTGTGTTCGGACTAGCGCCGTTCTCGCAGCAAAGCGGTCAGGCGAGGGACGACGACGGACAGATCACCGACGACGCCAAAGTCGCAGACGCCGAAGAGCGGCGCTCGCGGATCGGAGTTGACGACGACGATCGTGCCCGACCGAGCCATGCCCACGCGGTGCTGGATGGCCCCGGAGATCCCGCAGGCGATGTAGAGACGCGGCCGCACGGTCCGCCCGGTCTGACCGACCTGGAACGAGTGCGAGTACCACCCCTTGTCGACCACCGGCATGCTGACCGCGAGCGCACCACCCAACGTCGCCGCAAGCTCCTCCAGAACCTCGAACCCTTCGCGCGTAGCCACGCCACGACCGCCGGACACGATGATCTCCGCCGTCTCGATCCCGGACGGCATCTGCTCGTCCGCGACCGTCGTCACCATCGGCACGATCGACAGGTCGACGTCAGGCAGCTCGAGCGCGCTCTCCCTCGCCGCGGTCTCCGTAGACTCGCGCGGGGCGAAGGCTCCGGGTCGCAGAACCGCCACGGCCAGCGGCGTCGTCCATCCGACGCGGGCGACGAGCGTGTCCTGGACCGCCAGCCGGGTGCCGACCCACGCCCCGGTCGCATCCAGCTCGAGGCCGACGAGGTCCCAGTTCACCCCCGCGAAGCGCCGCGCAGCCAGCGCCGCCGCCACGTCGGAGGCCATCGACGAGCTCTCCACGATGACGATGGACGGCTCCAGCCGCGTCACGAGCAGGTCGAGCAGGTCGGTGCGCACCCGGGCCACCGCTGGTGCGGAGCGGGCGACGTGGACCTCGCTCGCCCCTTGGCCACCGAGGAGCGCGACCGTGTCGCCATCGACGACCTCGCCCTCCCCCGCGACGACGAGAACGTGGACGTCGTCCGACGCAGAGGCAGCCACGGCGACCGCACCCAGGCTGCCTGCCGTCACCGCACCGCCGCGCATCTCGACGAGGACGAGCGCGCGGGTCACAGAACACCTCGTTCGATCAGGAACTCCAGCAGTCGCTCGTGCGCGTGCCCGTCGTCCTCGACCACGATGCCTCCCGTTCGTACCGGTGCAGGCTCCAACGAGAGCACGGTCGTTCCCGCCACCGGCCCGTCCGGGGCCGTCTCGACGACGTCGATCGGCTTCTTCTTCGCGGCGACCACGTCCTTGAACGACGGGTATCGGGGGACGTTGACCTCGCCCGACAGGGCGACGACGGCGGGCAGCTCGACCTCGACGACCTCGGACCCTTGCTCGATCTGACGTGTGACGGTGAGTCGACGATCGCGGAGCACGTAGTCCACGACCCGCGACGCCACGGGGAGCCCGAGCCGTTCGCCCACAGCGGCCCAGAGCATGGCGCCGTTCCCGTCACCGCTCCACGACCCGAACACCACGAGATCCGGGCCGATGCCCGACAGTGCGGCCGCGAGGGCGGCACTGGTGCCCAGCAGGTCGGCTCCTTCGAGCTGTGGAGACGACACGAGGACGGCCCTGTCCGCGCCCATGGCCAGTGCCGGCCGCAGCGTGTCGGCGAGCTCGCCCGGAGCCACGGACACCACGACTACCTCGCCGCCGAGCGCTGACTCGCGCAGGGCCAGCGCGGCCTCGACGGCATGCTCGTCCACGGAGTTCATCCGGTGCGCACCCGAGCGGTCGAGCCGACCGGTGCCTGGATCGAGTCGGGTCACGACCGGCACCGGCTTGACGCAGACCGCGATCGTCAAGGCCATCTACAGGACCGTAGCCATCTGGTGGGCCTCAAGGAGGACGGTCTGCACCATCCGCGCCGCAGCCGCATCACCCACCCGCTCCACCTGCACCGTGGCACCGGACTCGGCCACGAGCTCGTGGAGACGGTAGTAAAGGTCGTCGCGGGATCGTCGCCACGACACGGGCACGACGGCGTCGACCGACACCCACGTCTCCTCACCTGAGACCACGTCCACGAGCAACGCCCTGCCCTCCTCGACAGCACGCAGTCCCGTCAGCGGTCGAACGGTGATGTCGGACTGGCCGACACGTTGCAGGAACATCGCGTGGTTCGTCCCCTCGAGCTCGCTCCCCACCGTCGCTCGCGAGGTGATGACCGTGACACGGTGGCCGGCAGCAGCCAGGAACTCCACCGTTCCGGCAGCCTCCCAGTGCCCCTGGTCGTCCACCACCAGCACGTGCTCCCCGGGGAGCGTCGCGCCCGTCAGGACCTCGTCGGTCGAGTAGACGAGGGCGAGGTCGAGACCGGGTGTCTCGGGGCCGGCGGTGAGCCCGCGTTCGCGAGCGAGCGCGCCCGCGTCGGGATCGCTGGCCGATTGACGATGCGTGGGGGGCAGGTTGGGCTGCGACCCGGTGGCGACGACGACGACGCCCGGCTCCAGCTCCAGCAGCCCGTCTGCCTCGACGTCCGAACCCGTCCACACCTCGACGCCGAGTCGCCTGACGGCGGCTTCGAGGTAGTGCACGACCTCGGCGAACTCCTCGTGGTGCGGTTGCCGGGCGCCGAGCCGGACCTGACCGCCGAGGTGGTTCTCCCGCTCGAAGAGGGAGACGCGGTGCCCTCGACGGGCCGCGATCTCGGCGACCTTCAGCCCGGCGGGACCTCCTCCCACGACCACCACCGACCGCGGCTGCGCCGCGCGGACGAGCAACCGCTCGCTGTAGAGGAGCTCCTGACCGGCCGCCGGGTTCTGCACGCAGCGGATCGGCTTCTCCTGAGCCACGGCATGCAGGCACCCGTCGTTGCACGCGATGCAGGCGCGCACCTCGTTCGCGCGCCCCTCGAGCAGCTTGCGGGGGGTCTCGGGGTCCGCGATGAGCTGCCTCGCCATGCCGATGAGGTCGGCCTCTCCGGTCGCGAGCATGTGTTCGGCGAGGTCGGCGTCCTTGATCCTTCCGAACGCGATCACCGGCAGGTCCGACTGAGCCTTGAGCGCCTGGTTCAGCGGCCGGAAGAACCCCTGGGCCACTGCCGCAGGGGGGATCTCCATCCAGAAGCTGGAGAAGGAGCCCGCGTCGCAGTTGAAGTAGTCGACGAGTCCGCTTGACTCCAGGTGCTCGGCCATGCGCAGCCCGTAGTCGAGCTCGTAGCCGAACGGCGTGTACTCGTGCAGGCAGAGCCTGATGCCCAGCGCCATGTCGTCACGCATGCTCTCGCGCACCGCGGCCACGCACTCGAGCGGAAAGCGCATCCGGTTCTCGAAGGATCCTCCGTACTCGTCCTGCCTACGGTTGAAGAACGGCGACGCGAAGCTGCGGAGCAGCCCGTCGTGGGCGATCTTCAGCTCGACCCCGTCGTACCCGGCATCGGCGAGGTTGCGAGCCGATATCGCGAAACCTTCCACCGCTCTGCGCAGGTCGGTCGCGTCCATGGCCTTCGTCGTATGCGTGCTCGACGGCTCCGGCATCTGCGTCGGAGCCCACAGGATCGGCGGCGGATGCTCGAGCGAGGTGTGGCCGCCGTGGTTGAGCTGCGCGAAGACCTTGGCCCCGTGCCCGTGCACCGCGTCGGTCGTTCGCCGGTTCAGCTCGACCGAACGCTCGTCCCACGCGGCGACGTACTTCCGCGACATCTGGCCCTCGTACATCGTCGCCATCGAGCCGTCGACGATGAGCCCGACGCCGCCCCACGCACGCTCCTCGAGGTAGGCGGTGAGGTCGGGCGTCGGCATTCCGTGGACGTCGGCGAGACAGTTGAAGTGCGGCTGGAAGACGATCCGGTTGCGAATCCCGATCCCGCGCACACCCAACGGCGAGAGCAGGTGCGGGAAGCCGGGCTGTCCGGCGACATCGGCGGCCTCGTCCACGGTCATGCGATGGCGCCGTGGCACTGGGACCCGCCGTCGACGAGCAGGAGGGTCCCCGTGACATAGGCGGAATCGTCTGATGCGAAGAAGAGCGCCGGACCAGCGACGTCGTCGGTCGTCGCCAGCCGTCCCAGGACGATCGAACGCCTCGCTGCCCCGATGGCTTCGCCGGGCGAGGCACTCACCAGGTCGTGGTACCCGTGCATCATCGGGCTGTCAATGTAGCCGGGAGCGATGGCGTTCACCCGGATCCCCGACGGGCCGAGGTCAGCCGCCGTCTGCTGCGTGATCAGGTTGACCGCCCCCTTGCTCCCGGCGTAGACCGCAGACTGCTTGAGCGGAAGCACCCCCTGGATCGAGGAGATGTTGATGATGCTGCCGCCACGACCGCCCCGCTTGATGGCACGCGCCCCGTACTTCGTCCCGAGCAGGACTCCACCGACGTTGATGTCAATGACGCGGCGGTAGTCCTCCCACGAGAGATCCGTGATCTCCTCGGCGATCCCGGTGCCCGCGTTGTTCACCAAGATGTCGAGGCCGCCGTACAGCTCCACCGTGCGGTCGACGGTGGCGGCGACGCTGGCCTCGTCGGCGACGTCGCACACGACGGCGGTCGCCTCGCCGCCCTGGTCGCGGATGCCCCGCTCAGCGGCGAGCCCGTCGTCCTCACCGCGGGCAGCGAGCACGACGCTCGCACCCTCGGCCGCGAATCGCGTCGCGATCGCAAG
>JANXWJ010000104.1 GCA_025351185.1 Candidatus Nanopelagicales bacterium | reverse complement strand
GCCGCCGACGGCGTCTGATTCGGGCACTCAGGACGCCAGGGCGGATCCGACCTGGGTGAGAAGCGCGTTCGGGTCCAACCACATCGAGGGGTACTCGCCGGACCACCGTTGCATGCCGTTGCCGTCGATCAGCACGAAGCTGTGCCCGGGAAGCCCCGCGTGCATGCCCTTCCCGAGGGTGCCGTATTCCTGCGACACGGTGCCGTCGTCGAGTAGGAAGGGGGTGGTGACCTTGTTGGCGGTCATGTCGGCGAGGATCTGGTCGCGGCTGTTCATCACGACGGGTAGCACGGTGACGTTCACCTTGTCGAACGCGGCCTTATCGGCCTCGATCTTGCTCATCTGGAGCAGGCACGCCTGACATCCGGCACCTTCACTGAAGTACAGGATCACGTTGCGGCCCTTGTAGTCGGCGAGGGTGACCGTCTTTCCAGCGGTGTCGGTCAGGGAGAACGGCGGCGCAACTTTGGTGGCGGCGCCGACGCTGGGGCGGCTGTTCAGCATCGCGTACCCGAGCAGACTCGCAGTGACGAGCAGGCCAACGCCCCAGACGGCGAGATTGCGCAGCTTGCGCTTCCGCGCGGCCTTCGCCTGTTGTTCCTGCACCGCCTGGAGCTTGGCGTTGCGTGCCTTGGACGCGGTCGCGTTCGTCATGATGCCGACTCCTTATCGAGATCTGAGCTGGTGGGGGTGTCGCCACCGTGGCAACCTGCGTGCGGGTCACTGGGTGCCACGTCAGATGGGGTCTCGGTGCGACGTCGCAGGGTGGCGACGACGAACACAGCCACGAGGCCTAACAGGGCGGCACCGAGGATTGGCTCGGGGATCGGCGCGGTGATGTCCTCGATGCGGTGGAAGACCCCTGCCAACCAGTCCCCGACCGCGACCTGCATGCCGGGGCCGCTCGTCATGGTCCCTGACGACGCCAGGCGCAAGACGAACGCGCCCATCACGGTGAAGGCGATCGCAACGATCACGTTGACGCTGTTGGTGTGCAGCGCACGCCCCTGGGGGAGGCGGATGGTGACGGGGCGGGCCTGAAGGAAACGCTTGGTGCCCAAGTCGAAGCGGTCCCACGCGAGAGCCATCACGAACAGGGGGAAGGTCATGCCGAAGACGTAGGCGAGACCGAGGACGGTGCCCCCGACGGCTGAACCGGACAGGGCGGAGAGCGTCATCACGCCGGCGAGGACGGGTGCGCAGCACGCGGACGCGACTCCGGAGAAGACGCCGAGCGCGAAGAAGCTCGCCGAGTCACCGCGACGAGTGTCCGGTGCGGCCAGGATCGAAGGCAGCGCCCACATCTTCCCGGTCAACGCCCACACCGCGAGCAGCAGCATCAACAGTCCCCCGACGGCGTAGAAGACCGCGTGGTACTGCGCGATGGCGCCCGAGAGCAAGCTCATCCCGAGGGTGATCGGGACCATCACGGCGGCCAATCCAGCGGCGAAGACGAAGGTGAGGGGCAGCAAACGCCAGCGGCGGTTCTTCACCGCGATAGCCAGGTAGCTCGGGGCCAGGAACACGATGCAGCACGGCGCAAACAGGGCAACCCCACCCGCGAAGAAGGCCGCCAGCACCGAACCCGTGGTCAGCAGGTCGTTCACGACGCGCTCCCCGCATGGGCAGGGTGGGCGGACAGCAGCGCGCGGAGCTTCCCCCGCGGCAACCGCCCTGCGCTCAGGAACCGTCCGTCCACCAGCACGAAGGGGCTCATGCTGGCGCGGAACTGCTGCGCAAGACGCAAGCCCTCCCCACTCCTCAGGTCGATGGTCGTGACCTGGATCGGGAAGTCGTGCCCGATCTCCTCGAGCGCGTCCTGCGCGTCAAGGCAGAAGTGGCAGCCCGAGGACGCGACAACGGTGATCAGCGTCGCCGTCCGAGTGGCGGGTGAGGATGTCATGGTCACAGCGTCGACCGGCCGGGTCGAGGACTACCGGAGATCCGATGAAGGTTCCGTGAAAGTCTCTGCGGCAGTCCCCGCGGCCACTGGACTGGCGGCCGGCGTGTGAATGCTGGCGGCCTGCGTGTGAATCGGCGACGCCCCGACGCATCATAGGAGGGTGACGATCGACGTTGGACCGCCACGCACGAGCGATGGTCTGAACCACGACTCTGCTCGGTCGCGGCCCTCCGTGTCACGAGGGCAAGAAGCCGGGTAATTCCATGCAAGGCCGCGTTGTGTTGGCCAGGAATATCCACCACGATGCGCGGGTGCGACGCCACACGTGGCTAGCGTCAGATCGCCTTTGTCGCTGGCTGCGAGGGGAGAGCCACAGTGAACGTCGAACCGCAGCTGAGGCCCGCGCTCTTGGCGGTGAGCGAACCTCCGTGATCGGTGATGATGGCTCGGGCGATCGTCAGACCCAGACCGCTTCCCGACCCGTCGTTCGTCGCCCGTGAAGGGTCGACGCGGTGGAACCGCTCGAAGACCTGGGCAACGTGGTCCCGGGGGATTCCTTCGCCGTTGTCAGTCACGGTGATGTCGGTCGTTCCGCCGGCGTCGTGACTTACGACCACACTGACGTGCCCCCCGGCCGGGGTGTGCCGCAGGGCGTTGTCCAACAGATTCGCCAACACCTGCTGGAGCCGCTCGGCGTCCGCCCTGACCACCAGCCCCGACGGTGCAGCCGGCATGTCGAGGCTGACCCCCTTGGCGGCGTAGCGCGGCAGCGCAGCGGCCATCGCTCCAGCAGCTGCCTCACCCGGGTCAACTGCGGCGAAGGAGAGGTTGAGGGCATGCTCGTTGGCGGCCGCTGCCTCCCGCAGGTCGGTGGCCAGTCGGCGTAGTCGGGACACTTGCGAACGCATCGTCGTGTAGGCGGCAGGCTCGTTGGGCACGACCCCGTCCTCCAACGCGTCGATGTAGGCCTCGAGCGTCGCCAACGGTGTGCGAACCTCATGCGCGAGGTCGGCCAAGAGGCGGGTCCGCGAACTTTCGGTCTCGGCCAGCCTCGCCGCCATGTGCCCGAACGAGCTTGAGAGCTGCTGCAGCTCACTGCTGAAGGCGGCATCGGGAACCGTCACGTCGTAGGTCCCCGACGCCACGGACTCCGCTGCGGCGGCAAGTTCCTCCACGGGTCTCGCGAGGCGCCGCACCAGGAACCAGGACACCAGCCCTGCTGCCATCAGGGACACGGCGGTGGCCACGCTGATGGCCACCGCGAACGACGAGGCGAAGGCCTCCTCGGCGTGGTGGGCCACAGCTGGCGAGTCTCCGCCGATCTCTCCGAGGTGGTTGTGGAACAGTCCCGGTGCAACCGCCGCGGCCGTGACCAGCAACGCAATGGCACCCACGGCGATGACCAACGCCTGGGCGGTCATGAGCCGGGTCGCGAGGTGAGTCGTCTGTCGCCCGCTCATCCGGTGCCCATGCCATACCCGACACCGCGGACTGTGCGGACGTAGCGGGGTTCGTTGGCGTTGTCGCCCAGCTTGTGGCGCAGGTGACCGATGTGGACGTCGACGAGGTGCTCGTCGCCGTACCAGTCGCTGCCCCACACCTCGTCGATCAGCTGCCGACGGGTAAAGGCGGCGCGTGGTCGTGCCGCAAGCGCTGCGAGCAGGTCGAACTCGGTGCGGGTCAGGTCGACGGATTCACTTGATGCCGTGACGGTCCGTGCCTCTTCGTCGATGACCAGGTCGCCGATGGTGCGCAGAATTGCCGGGGTCGCTGAGGAGGCCCGCGGGCGGCGCAGCATCGCACGCACGCGCGCGATGAGTTCACGCGGTGAGAAGGGTTTCACGAGGTAGTCATCAGCACCCACGGACAGACCGACGATCTTGTCGAGCTCCTCGTCACGCGCGGTCAGCATGATGATGTAGGCGTCGGTGAACGCGCGCACACGGCGGCAGACCTCGACCCCGTCGAAGCCCGGGAGCATCACGTCCAGGACGATCAGATCCGGCTGGTGCAGTTGAGCCATGTCCACAGCAGTGGGGCCGTCGTGGGCTTGGACCACGGTGAAGCCCTCGCGCACCAAGTAACTCGCGACGATGGCAGCGAGGGGCACCTCGTCATCGACCACGAGTACCAGCAGGGGGTCAGCCATCTGTCAGGTCCCGTCGTCGAAGGTCCAGTCCATCGAACCGCACGCTACCCGTGCTCAGCCGCGCGTCCCCTGAACGGGAGGCGCCTGGTCTACCGACCGCCCGTCGATGACGCGCCGCAGATGCGCATACTCCTCGCTGTCGATCTCACCGGACGCCAATCGCTGGTCCAGGATCGCGCGCGGATTCACCACGGTGGTCGATGCGGCGTGATCCCTCACCGTGAGCCGGATCACAGCCCACACCGCAAGACCGGCCACGGCGAGCCAGAACACCATCATCAGCGACATCGCCAGCCAACCGTCCCATCCCCACGCGCTGTCATTCCAGAACATCCCGGTCAGCTCCTCTCATCGGTCGTGCTCCTGAACGCAGTGTTGCTGACGGCGATGGAGATCGTGCCGGGGATCTGATGAAGATGTGGTCAAGGTCGGCGGTCTTCACCGAACCTTCATCGTTCCTGGTCAGTTCCTCAGTCTCGTCCCGTCAGACTGCAGGAGGCGCCGCATCGTGCGGTGCCCTCGTTCGTGGGGGAGGTCGGTCGTGTCAGGAGTTCTCACCCGCCGGCAGGTGTTGTTCGGTCTCGCTGGTGTTGGTGCGGTCGCGACGCTGGGTGGCTGCAGTCGTGGTGGCGGCAACGGCGTCGCGGTCGGCCCGTCGGCGATCGCCGCGGCCGAGGCCGCCCGTGCGAGCACCGGGCAGATCCGCGATCTCGCGCTTCGGGCCCGCAAGGTGCAGATCGACCTCGGCGGCAGAACCGTCACGACCTGGGCCTACGGCGACTCGGTGCCCGGCAGCGCACTTCGGGCTACCGCCGGGGATCGGGTGCGGGTCGCGTTCCGCAACGACCTACCCGAGCCGACGAGCGTGCACTGGCACGGCCTAGCGATCCGCAACGACATGGACGGTGTCCCAGGGGTGACCACTCCCGAGGTCAAGCCCGGCGGCGGGTTCACCTTCGACTTCGTCGTGCCCGACTCGGGGACTCACTGGTTCCACCCCCACACCGGGCTGCAGCTCGACCGCGGGCTGTACGCACCCTTCATCATCGACGACCCCACCGACCGTGGCGGCTACGACGCTGAGTGGATCGTGGTGCTCGACGACTGGACCGACGGCGTCGGGCGGTCCCCGGAGCAGATTCTCACCGACCTGAAAGCAGCCGGCGCAAGCGGTTCCGGGAACGGGATGGCCGGCATGAACATGGGCGGGTCTGGTTCCGGCATGGGAGGCATGGACGGCGGGGATGTCGACTACCCCCTCTATCTGGTCAACGGACGACCCACCAACGACCCGCAGACCCTGAACGCGAAACCCGGACAACGGGTCCGGCTACGCATCATCAACGCCGGGTCGGACACGATCTTCACCCTGGCCCTGAGCGGTCACGACCTGCGCGTGACGCACACCGACGGCTACCCGACGACACCGGTGACCACATCCGCGCTGCGCATCGGGATGGGCGAACGCTACGACGCGGTCGTGACGCTCAAGGACGGCGTGTTCCCTCTGGTGGCGGCACCCGTCGGCAAGACGGGTCTGGCGCGTGCACTCGTGCGTACCTCGAGCGGAACCGTGCCCGCGCCGACCTACCGTCCTAGCGAGCTCGGCGCTTACCCGCTTACTGCAGACGCGCTACAGGGAGCTCCCGGCAGCGCACTGCCGAAGCGGGATCCGGACACGGTGCAGGATCTGGTGCTCGGCGGGTCGATGGGACCCTACGTGTGGACGATCAACGGCCGCACTTACGAGAACACCGTGCCGCTCACGATCCGCGCCGGACAAGCGGGCCGGTTGCGGATCCGCAACCAGACGATGATGCCGCACCCCCTGCACCTGCACGGTCACACGTTCCAGATCGGTGCCGCCGGCGGCAGCGGCCCCCGCAAGGACACGGTCCTGGTGCCGGCGATGGGATCAGTAGCCGTCGACATGGTCGCCGACAATCCGGGCCAGTGGATGGTCCACTGCCACAACACCTATCACGCCGCAGTCGGGATGATGACGCGCCTGGACTACGTCACCTGAGTTCTACCTGCACGCCCTCCCCGCTCCATCCCACCCGCCGAGGACACCGTGTCGTCGGCGACCACCTCAAGGAGAACGACGCCATGCGCGCACGCCCCCTCGTCCTGGCCGCTACCGGTCTCGCCCTCACGGCGCTCCTGACCGCATGCGGTTCGGGCACCACCTCGACCACCACCACCACTCCCGCAGCAGGGTCCACCGCCAATGCGGTGGGAGACACCGCCGACGTCTCCTTCGCCCAGCTGATGATCCCCCACCATCAGCAGGCCGTCGCGATGGCCGACCTCGCCCTGAAGTACGGCACTTCGGCCGAGGTCAAGAAGCTCGCCGCCCAGATCGAGAAGGCACAGGGCCCGGAGATCGCCCAGATGTCCGGCTGGCTTCAGGCATGGGGCGCGCCGCTGACCATGCCTAGTTCCACCTCCGGTGACGGGATGGCAGGCATGGACATGGGCGGAGCGTCGGCCGACGGCATGATGAGCACCAAGGACATGGATGCACTCTCGATGGCACGCGGAGCTGATTTCGATCGCATGTGGCTGCAGATGATGATCGCCCACCACCAGGGCGCGATCACCATGGCCAACCAGGTCCTGGCCACCACCAAGAATGCCGACGTCACCCAGCTGGCCAATGCCATCGTCACTGGCCAGACCGCCGAGATCGACACGATGAAAAAGCTGCTCGCCGGATAGGCATCGTGATGACGGGGCGAGGGTCGACCAGCCAGCCACGACGACGTGCTGGCCCACCCTCGCCCCCCGGAACATGGGAAAGGCAGACGCGCGGGTCGATTCAGCCCGTCCGCGCGTCGATGCTGCAGCTCGGTGTCCGACACCTGATCGACCTCACCACCGTGGAGGGACAATCATGACCCCGGAGAACACAGCGACAGCAGTCCTCGAGGTCTCTGGAGTGCGCTGGGCCAGTCAGAAGGCCACCGCCGAAGCAGTGCTGTCGCGTCGCCCAGGCGTCCAGTCCGTCGACGTGCACCCGGTGTCGCAGACCGCGACGCTCGCCTATGACCCGACATTGACCACCGTCGCCGAGCTAAGCGCGTGGATTCGAGAGTGTGGGTACCACTGCTCGGGGCGGTCGGTCCCGGATCATCTCTGCGACCCCATGCTCGAGCCGGTCGAAACCCCACCCACACACCAATCCCACGCCAGTCACGACCAACCCGTGGCGCAGGACGCGCACCCCGGGCACGACATGCCTGCGGGACACGATCGGCACACCTCTCAAGACGCCCACGCCGCAGACACAACGTCCACCGCACACGACGCCCACGCCGTGCACGGGGCGTCGGTGACGGCCAGCCCACAGGACGCCATGGGTCACGGGGGGCACCACGGTTCGATGTCGATGGCCGACATGGTTCGCGACATGCGCAATCGGCTGCTCGTGGCCTCGATCCTGTCGGTACCGATCCTGCTGTGGTCCCCGATCGGGCGTGAGGTCCTCGGCTTCCGCGCCCCTGCACCATTCGGCCTGCGCGACGACGTGTTCTCGCTGCTCCTCAGCCTGCCGGTCATCTTCTACTCCGCCTGGATCTTCTTCGACGGCGCCTTCCGAGCCCTGCGGGCACGAACCCTGGACATGATGGTCCTCGTCGCCGTCGGGGTCGGCGCGGGCTGGGGATACAGCGTCATCGTCACCCTGACCGGGGGCGGCGACGTGTTCTACGAAGCCGCGACAGTGTTGACCTCGTTCGTCCTGCTCGGGCACTGGTTCGAGATGCGGGCCCGCGGAGGAGCCACCGACGCAATCCGCACCCTCCTGGAGCTGGCGCCTCCGAAGGCTCTCGTGCTCCGCGGTGGCGACCCGGTCGAGGTCCCCACCTCCGAGGTCGTCGTCGGGGATCTCCTCCTGGTCCGTCCGGGTGCGAAGATCCCCGTGGATGCGGTCGTCGAGGACGGAATGTCCGAGGTCGACGAATCGATGGTCACCGGTGAATCGCTTCCGGTCGCCAAGAATGTCGGTTCCTCGGTCATCGGGGCGTCGGTCAACACGACCGGGACGTTGCGCGTGCGCGCGGCCAAGGTCGGCTCGGACACCGCACTCGCCCAGATCGTCGCGTTGGTCCAGAAAGCCCAGAACTCCAAGGCGCCCGGGCAGCGACTCGCCGACCGGGCTGCGTTCTGGCTGGTCCTGGTCGCTCTCATCGGCGGCACACTCACGTTCGTCGTGTGGTGGCTGGCCTCCGGGTCGATCCAGACCGCGTTGCTGTTCGCGATCACCGTGGTCGTGATCACCTGCCCCGACGCGCTCGGCTTGGCGACACCTACCGCCATCATGGTCGGAACCGGGCTGGGCGCGCGGCGCGGCGTGCTGTTCAAGGACGCCACGGCACTGGAGACCGTGGCGCGCATCGACACCGTCGTGATGGACAAGACCGGCACCCTCACCCGTGGCGAACCCGCAGTCACCGACGTCGTGGTCGACGTCATGCCGGAGGAACGCATGCTCGCGCTGGCGGCCGCGGTCGAGCGGGAGTCCCAGCACCCCCTCGCGGCCGCGATCGTGCGCTACAGCGACTCCGCGGGCCTCGAACGGCTCACCGTCACCGAGTTCACCAGCGTGCCCGGACAGGGCGCGACCGCGGTCATCGATCGACAGCGCGTCGCCGTCGGGTCCGCCGCACTCTTGACCGCGCTGGGGGTGCCCGACAGCAAGCTGACCGCCCGCAAGGACGAGCTCGCTGCCACCGGGCGCACCGCGATCCTCGTAGCAGTCGACGAGACAGTGGTGGGTGTCATCGCGCTCGCGGACGCAGCCCGCGACACCGCCGCCGCGGCCGTCTCAGCACTGCACGACCTCGGTGTGAAGGTCGTCATGCTGACCGGCGACAACGAGCCAACCGCGCGGCGGATCGCCGGCCAACTGGGCATCGACACCGTGATCGCCGGGGTCATGCCCGATGGCAAGGCGGCGCAGATCACCGCCCTGCAGCAGACCGGCGCACGCGTGGCCATGGTCGGCGACGGAGTCAACGACGCCCCTGCACTCGCCCAGGCCGACATAGGCATGGCCATCGGTGCTGGCACAGACGTCGCCATCGAAACAGCCGACATCGTGCTCATGCGATCCGACCCGCTAGATGTGGCCATCGCGATCCAGATCGGTCGCGGCACGGTACGCAAGATGCGACAGAACCTGAGCTGGGCGGTGGGGTACAACGCGATCGCGCTGCCGATCGCGGCTGGAGTGTTCCAGCCCGCCTTCGGCCTGGTCCTGCGCCCCGAAATCGCGGCACTGTCGATGTCCGGGTCATCGCTGATCGTGGCAGTCAACGCGTTGCTGCTCAAGCGGCTCACGTTGCCCACCCCAGCGACGACGCCGACCTAGGACGGCCTATGCCGTCGGGTCCCCTGGCCCGAGCAGCGCATGTCTGGCAGGCGAGGCGCGGGGAATCGATCTCGCGCCGTGGTCAGGCAGATCGTTCAGCGGGCGAAGGCAGCCGTTGGGTGTCCGCGAGCTTCGTCGGTCTCGACCTCGACGGTCGACGGGCCGCGTCCTTTGAAGCGACGTAGCCGGAGGCTGTTGGTGACGACGAAGACCGAGGAGAACGCCATCGCCGCACCGGCGACGATTGGGTTGAGCCTGCCGGACATTGCGAGCGGGATCGCGGCGACGTTATAGGCGAATGCCCAGAACAGGTTGCCCTTGATGGTGCGCAAGGTGCGCCGAGACAGCGACACGGCGTCGCCTGCGGCGCGCAGGTCGCCGGAGACCAACGTGAGGTCGCTGGCCTCGATGGCGACATCAGTGCCGGTGCCCATCGCGATGCCCAGGTCGGCCTGCGCGAGCGCGGCGGCGTCGTTGACGCCATCGCCGACCATCGCCACGACTCGGCCTTGTTCCTGGAGCCGCTTGACCACCGAGACCTTGTCCCACGGGAGGACCTCGGCCTCGACGTCGGCGATTCCGACGGTGGCCGCGACCGCGCCGGCCGCCCGCGCGTTGTCTCCGGTGAGAAGGACCGGGGTGAGCCCAAGGATGCGCAGCTCGGCGATGGCCTGGGCACTGGTCGGCTTGACGGTGTCGGACACTACGACGACGCCGCGGGCCTGGCCGTCCCACGCGACGGCGATCGCGGTCTGCCCGGCCGACTCGGCCGCGTCCAGCACGGCGACGAGGTCGGCCGGCAGCGTTACGGCCCAGTCCGATGCGAGCCAGGAGGCACGCCCGGCGACGACCGCTGCACCGTCGACGACGCCCTGGACGCCGCGTCCCTGGGTGGAGCTGAAGTCCTCCACGTCGGGCAGGTCACCGAGCCGGTCGCGGGCACCGGCCGCGATCGCAGTACCCACCGGATGCTCCGAGGCGTGCTCCAGCGCGCCGACCTTCCGCAGCAGATCGCTGACATCGACACCAGCCGCCGAGTGCGCATCGACGAGGGTCATCCGACCCGTGGTGACCGTGCCGGTCTTGTCGAGCACGATCGTGTCGACGCGGCGGGTCGACTCGAGAATCTGCGGTCCCTTGATCAGGATCCCGAGCTGCGCCGCCCGACCCGTACCGACCAGCAGCGCGGTCGGTGTGGCAAGTCCGAGCGCGCAGGGGCAGGCGATGATCAGGACGGACACCGCGGCGGTGAAGGCGAACTGCGGGTCCGCGCCGGTCACCAGCCAGTAGGTCAGGGTGAGTAGGGACAGGCTGACCACGACGGGCACGAACACGGCCGAGACCCGATCGGCTAGGCGTTGCACTGGGGCCTTGCCGGACTGGGCGTCGTTGACGAGCTTCGCCATCTGGGCGAGCTGGGTGTCGCCACCGATCCGGGTCGCGCGGACTACGAGGCGCCCGCCAGCGTTCACCGTCGCACCGACCACGTCATCTCCGGGGCCGACCTCGACCGGGACGGACTCGCCCGTCAACATCGAGGTGTCGACCGCCGACGCGCCGTCCACGATCGCACCATCAGTCGCGACCTTCTCCCCGGGGCGGACGACGAATGAGTCGCCGACGGCGAGCTGGCCGATCGGGATCCTGATCTCCGCACCGTCGCGCAGGACGGCGACATCCTTCGCGCCCATGTTCATCAGCGCGCGCAGGGCGGCGCCGGACTGGGTCTTGGCGCGGGCCTCGAGGTAGCGGCCGGCGAGGATGAACACGGTGACCGCGGAGGCGACCTCGAGGTAGATGTGCGCCCCGGCGTCGGCCTGTGAGGGGAAAAGCTCGAAACCCATGGTGGCGCCGGGCATTCCGGCGTCGGCGAAGAACAACGCGTACAGCGACCACACGTAGGCGGCACCGACGCCGAGGCTGATCAGGGTGTCCATGGTGGCGGCACCGTGCTTGAGGTTCGTCCAGGCAGCCTTGTGGAACGGGTAGGCACCCCAGACGATCACGGGGGAGGCCAGGGTCAGGGATGCCCACTGCCAGTTGGCGAACTGGAACGCCGGGACCATCGCCATCAATACCACAGGGATCGTGAGGACGGTCGAGATGATGAGGCGCCGGCGCAGAGACGCGAGCTCGGGGTTGGCCGGCGCGACCGCCTCGCCGTCCTCGTCGACGGCCTCAGCCTCGGGCGGTTCGGGCAGCGTCGCGGTGTAGCCGGTGGCCTCGACCGTGGCGACGGCGTCCTCGACCGAGGTCCCCTCGGGCAGGACGACGCGGGCGATCTCGGTGGCGTAGTTCACCTCGGCGACGACGCCGGGCATCTTGTTGAGCTTGCGCTCGATGCGGGCCGCGCACGACGCGCAGGTCATGCCGCCGACCTGGAGGTCCACGGTGCGGCCAACTGCCTCGATGCTCATCGGTTCTCGTCTCCTTGGCTTGCGTGCGTGCCTGTGCGGTGATGCGGCGCTACGCGACCCGGTCCTCCGCGACGTTCATGCGGGCGTCCTTCGTCGGGTCGGCGTCGCAGCAACCCTGCTGACGCCAGTCGATCCGCCCGGTGACCAGACCGAAGATCAGCACGGCAAGGAAACCCACCAGGACCGCACCGAGCAGGACGGCGATCATGACGCGACCGCTACCTGCACGATGGTCCCCGTGTAGCCGGCCTCGATCACGGCCGCCAGAACGTCCGCGTCGCTGACCGTATCCTCGACGACCGTCACACAGCGCCCGGACGTCACGTCGGTCTGCGAGCTCACGACGCCGTCGAGATCCTCCATGCAGTCGTCCACAAGGATCGCGCAGGACGCGCAGTGCATCCCGGCTATCTCGATCGTGATGCTGCGGCTGCTCATGCATCCTCATTCCTATTCCAGGACACCATGGTGGTGTCGACGTAACGACGCGTCGAGCGGGCGACTGTGACCTTGCCCGACTCGGAGCGCCCCGACCTACCCCAGACGCGGGCGTGACGAGGGAGGCTCGCGTCTTCCTGAAGCGTACCCGTCTTCCCCAACGTCGAGCCGTTGCCGACATCGATCTCTTGGTCCTCGGCCCGCCTTCCTGCGTGATGAGCGATCGGACAGGGAGGGATCCCCGAAGCGGTGGCGTGAACGTCGCCCCTGCGATCGCTCGTCCCGACAGGTCTCGATCGCCGCCGTGCGACTCAGCACAGTGCACGGTCAGCCGGCCTCGGCAGGGGGCATCTCGAACTCAGTCCACGTCCACTCAACCGGCCGTCCCTTCCTCCATCGACATGAACAACTCGTGCTCCCCGAACCTTCGTTTGGCCCTAATGGCCCAGACACTGCGGGCAACCGGCATCGACTCCGTTGGACCGACCCTCGATTTCCCATAGCACAGAGCACATGTCGGTCTCATGAAGGTTCGGTCAAAGCTTGTTCGGGAATACCCCCTCAGGGTATTTCGCGCGTAGCGTCGTTAGTGCCGGCCGATCAGAACGGCCGCACCCGAACGATCCGAGGTGCTCGAAATGTCGAACTACCTGTTCCTCCTCCTGCTGCTGGCTTGCCCGCTGATGATGCTCTTCATGATGCGAGGAATGCACGGAGGCAACGACGCCCACACCGGACACTCCATGGGTCAGGCGCCCAAAGATCCGTCGACCCGCTGGGACGCTCGCGATGACCGGCTAGCGGAGCTGGAGCGCGAGGTATCTCAGTTGCGCGCCGAGCGCGACCGACACGGGACCGACCCGCGATGACCATCGTCGACGCGGTACCTCGGCGCGACCGGGCCGCCGCCGCGCACGACGACGCAGGCGTCGTACTGCGCCTGCACAAGGCGACTGGGCAGCTGGTCGGCGTGACGGGGATGGTCGAGGACGGCCGGTACTGCATCGACGTGCTCGACGAGCTGTCGGCCGTTACGGCGGCCGTCGACGCGGCAGCCCTGCTGCTGCTGTCCAACCACATCCACGCCTGCGTCCGCGAAAGCCTGGAGTCCGGCGATATCGACACGACCGTCGACGAAATGGTCACCGCGGTCACCCGCTACGTACGAACCCGATGAGATGAGTGAGATGACTACCCCCGACCTGATCGTGATCATCACAACTGTGCTGCTCTCCGCTGGGCTGCTGTGGTTCTTCTTCGGCCACCGGCGACCTGCCGAACATGCCCAGCGTGATGGTGAAGGCCACACCCAGCAGGTGACCGTCGTGGTGCGTGGTGGCTACACGCCCGACCGGATAGAGGCCGTTGCGGGCGTACCGCTGCAGATCACCTTCGACCGCCAGGAGACGGGGGACTGCACCAGCCGGGTGGTGTTCCCCGAACTGGGCATCACCCGATCGCTTCCCGCGAACGCCCGGACCGTCGTCGAGATCCAGCCCGACGAGGTCGGCGAGTTCCACTTCTCCTGCGCCATGAACATGATTCACGGGTCGCTCAACGTCACGCCCGGCGCCGGAACAGACCCGACCCGGACGGCGGCGACTCCCACCTCAACTGCCACGCCCGCAATCCCCGATCCAGCAGCGGAAGAGGAGCGCGAGGCTGCCGCCCGCCGCGCCGAGGTCCACGAACTCAACCTGAGGGTCGCCCTGAGCGCGCTACTGACCCTGCCGGTGCTGTTCGCGGTGATGGCCCATGAGCTGTTCGGAGCGGACTGGGTCCCCGAGCTTCTCCTCAACCGATGGCTGCAGCTCGCGCTGATCAGCCCGGTGATGTTCTACGCGGCCGCACCCATCCACCGCACCGGCTGGCTCGCGCTACGCCACCGTGCGGCTGACATGAACACCCTGATCACCCTGGGCACCACCGCCGCCTTCAGCTATAGCCTGCTCGTCACCGTCGCCCCCGGCATGTTCCCTGCCGACGTTCGCGACGTCTACTACGAGGCCGTCGGCGTGATCCTCACCCTGATCCTTCTCGGGCGGCTGCTCGAGGCCAAGGCCAAAGCCGGCACCGGCGAGGCCATCCGCGCCCTGATCGGCCTGCAGCCGCGAACCGCTCGGGTGATGCGCGGTGGCGCCGAGGTCGAGATCCCCGTCGATCAGGTCGTGCTGGGAGACGAGATCCTCGTGCGTCCCGGCGAACGTATCCCGGTCGACGGCGACCTGCTCACCGGGTCATCCAGCGTCGACGAATCCATGGTCACCGGCGAGTCCATGCCCGTCACCAAGAGCCCAGGTGACCTCGTGGTCGGTGCCACGGTCAATCAGACCGGTGCCTTCACGATGCGCGCCACCAGGGTCGGCCGGGACACCGTGCTGTCCCAGATCGTGCGCATGGTCCAGCAGGCCCAGGCATCCCGTGCACCGATCCAACGCTTGGCCGACCGCGCCTCCGGGGTGTTCGTCCCGGTCGTCATCCTGATCGCCCTGGCTACCTTCGCCATCTGGTTCGTCGCCGGCCCCACACCGGCGCTGACCCAGGCACTCGTCACCGCCGTTGCGGTACTGATCATCGCGTGCCCCTGCGCCCTCGGGCTCGCCACACCTCTGTCGATCATGGTCGGCACCGGTAAGGGCGCCCAGGCCGGCATTCTGATCCGCTCGGCGGCGGCCCTGGAAACCGCGCACACCCTGGACACGATCGTGCTCGACAAGACCGGGACCCTGACCGCAGGTACGCCGATCCTGACCGACATCGTCACCCTGTCTGACTCAACTGTCGAGGAACTCCTGCAGTACGCGGCATCGATCGAGGCTAGGTCCGAGCACCCGCTGGCCACCGCCATCGTCGCCGCGGCCGAATCTCGCAACCTCACCACCCTCGACGTCGTCGACTTCGACTCCGTCACGGGCATGGGCGTCCGCGGTCGCGTCAACGGACACGACATCCTGGTCGGAACCCGACGGCTGCTCCGCGCACACGACGTCGACGTCACGCCCCTGGACGACACCGTTGATCGGCTCGCAGACGACGGCAAGACCGCCATGCTGATCGCCGTCGACGGTCAACCCGCAGGGGTGGTGGCGGTCGCCGACACGATCAAGCCGGACGCCGCGGCCGCCGTCGCTGCGCTGCAGGACATGGGACTCGACGTCCACATGCTCACCGGCGACAACCCCCGCACGGCCGCCGCCATCGCACGCCAGGCAGGAATCACCCACGTCCTGGCCGAGGTGCTCCCCGAGCACAAGGCAGCCGAAGTGCAACGACTCCAGGCCGAGGGCAAGCGCGTTGGCATGGTCGGCGACGGCATCAACGACGCACCCGCCCTGGCCGCCGCAGACGTCGGTCTGGCCATCGGGACCGGTACCGACGTTGCCATCGAGGCCGCCGACATCACGCTGATGTCCGGTGCCCTCCACGGTGTCGTCACGGCGATCTCGCTGAGCCGGGCCACCATGCGCAACATCCGACAGAACCTGTTCTTCGCCCTCATCTACAACGGCATCGGGATCCCCATCGCCGCCGGACTGCTCTACCCGGCGTTCGGGTTGAGGCTCTCGCCGGTCATTGCCGCCGCGGCCATGGCCGCCAGCTCGCTGTCCGTCGTCGCCAACGCGAACCGACTCCGTCGGTTCGCCCCACCCCCGATTGCGTCCACGCCACAACTCCCGAAGACCGCATCCTCGACGCCCACGAGCGGCGCCGCGACTAAGGAGCCAGTGGATGGTGAAGAGCGCTTCCCGCAGAGCGCTGAGAGAACGGACAACGCGTCCGAGGCGATGAGATGAACCAGGACTACGGCCTATGGCCACTCGTGGTGCTCGACAGCGCCGTGATGATCATCTTCGCCTTCAGCTTCTTCCACCCCAAGAGCACACGCGACTGGCGAGCCCTCGGCGGGTTCTCCGCGTTCATGGTGGCCCTGTTCACCGAGATGTACGGCGCACCGCTGACCATCTACCTCCTGTCCGGCTGGTTAGGCTCGCGCTTCCCGGCGCTGCAGGCCACCCACTCTGGGGGACACCTCTGGAACGACGTCATCGGCTGGACCGGCGACCCACACATGTCTCCCTTCCACCTCGCCAGCTACGCAGTCATCGGCGGCGGGTTCTGGCTCATCGCAGTCGCCTGGAGGCAACTGCACTCTGCCGCCCAGAACGGCCGGTTGGCCACCACCGGGCCCTACGCGTGGTTGCGCCACCCGCAATACCTCGGATTCTTGTTGGTCATGGCCGGGTGGCTCCTGCAGTGGCCGACCATCCCCACGCTGTTCATGTTCCCTGTCCTCGCTGTTGTCTATGCCCGCCTCGCACGCTCCGAGGAGCGGGAGGTCGCCACCTCCTTCGCAGCCGAATGGGCTGACTACGCGAGACGAGTCCCCCGGTACGTCCCGCGGAAGCCAGCACGATCGATGACCGCGGGCGCCAGCGTCGAGCCGGACCACACGTCCCTCCACATGTAGGAGTTCGGGTCTGCTACGGGGTTCGTCGGCCTGAGACAGTCACCGGTCACGCGCGGTACTGATGGCCTGGAGGTGGGAGAGCAGTCTCGAGCACTACTGGTGGGCGCTGGCTGACTCAGCATTGGCAGCGGCCACGCCGCGGGTCTGCTCCTTCGACAACATGATCATGTGCAGCCGCTCGCGACTGTTGTTCCACCGAGCGGGTGTGCCGCGGCGCCAAGCTATCGCACTCGGCGAGCAGCGCCGACAAACGCGTGGCCCGCGAATCGGATCTCCGGTGCACCGATAGGTCGGAGTCCGTGTCGGGCCAGCTCGTCGGCGAACTCATCAGCCTCAAACCTGTCCTGACGCGGGTGAACGGTGCAGGTGCGGAACAGCCAGGTATCCAAGGTGTGGCGCGGTACGTCTTCGAAGAGCAGCAGCCCATCGGGGCGGAGCACGCGCGCGATCTCGGCCACTGCGGCTCTCCTGTCGGGCACGTGGTGGATAACACCGAACTCGACGACGGCGTCGACGCCCGCGGTCGGCTGCACGATCGCACACGAGTCGCCGACCGCCACGGTGTGAGTTGCGGCTGGGCGGTGACGGAGTCGGCGCTCCGCCTTGTCGATCATGGCGGGATCGAGATCGAACGCCGTGACGTGGCGCGCGTGGAGTCGATCCAGGAGGACCTCCACGCCGACGCCTCGACCGCAGCCGACTTCGATCACGGACTGGCCGGCGAGGTCACCGCCCGCGAGGCGCCGGAACCATGCGGCTTCGCGGTGCTGCTGGTGGGCGGCGCGAAGCGGGTTGTTCATAGCGACGCGTTCGATGGTGTTCAGTCTCATACCATTCCTCCCGGCGTCGCGGGAGCTGGTCGGCTTGAGTGCCTTGCGATGCCCGGTCGCCCCATAGTCCTCACCCAGAGGCCGTGCGCAGCGGGACGTGCTGGATCCCGTCACGATGACGCAGTGGTGCTTCGTCTCGAAACTCGATCGAGTCCTCGTGCCAAGAGAGCGATATCGGCACGGGTACACAGGATCTCCAGTCACGAGGAACGCTCAAAGCTACCGGCAAACAGCAATCGTTTGGTGACCAGCTGGCAGCACGCCAGGGAACGCCACGATGGAGCCGGCCGGTGCGCTAGCTAGCAGGCCGACCCGCAAAGCTGAAGTGGGCCCGGCTCCAACTGTTCCAGGCATCAGTGACCCACACGCCGTGCTCGGGGCTTGCCGCCTCCACGATCTTCCCACCTCCGATGTACATCGCGACGTGATGTGCACCGTTGAAGTAGAAGAGGAGGTCGCCGGGCCGCAGTTGATCGGTCGAGACCCGTCGAACCTGGTTGGCCTGCGCGTAGGACACCGGGGTCAGCGACACGCCTGCAGCCGCCCATGCGGCCGTGGTGAGCTTTGAACAATCCCACGAGGTCGGCGGCTGAGCGTTGTAGCTGTACGCTTCGCCGACCTGGGCCAGGGCATATCGAACAGCCGCGAGTCCCCTGCTGGTCGTCGATCCGTTACCGGATCCCGAACCGCTGGAACCCGAACCGCTGGAACCCGAGCCGCTGGAGCCCGTGGTTCCCGACGAACCAGAGATGCCCGACGAGCCAGAATTCGCTGGGACGTGGACCTTTCGCAATGCGCGCGCTGCGGCGTCTTGCGCACGGCGGGCCTCGGCCGCCGCCGCGGCCGAGGCGGCCCGTTCCTGCGCCGCGAGGATCTCGAGCCGCTTACGGTCCGCTGCCTGCAGCTGGGCAAGGACCGCAGCGGTCGCGGCAAGCGCCTGGTTGATCTCGTCGCGGTGGCGCGTCATCTGCGCGGCGGTGGTGGCGGCGGCTGACTGCTGCTGTGCGAGCTGGGCCTCGGCCTGGGCCAGCCGCAGCTGGGCGACCTGAGCCTTGCGTAGCGTCACGTTCTGGCTGCGCGACACCTGCTGGACCGCGATGGCCTGGTCCAGGAAGTCGGTGGGATTGTCGGAGAGCAGAAGGCCCACCGACGCCTCGATCCCACCTCCACCGGACATGTAGGCGTGGGCCGCCATGTGGTCAGTGGACTCCAACATCACGGCCAGCTGCGTCCGGGCCAGGGCGACGCGAGCCCGGGCGTCTTTGACCTTGACAGTCGCGGCCGCGAGTTCGACTTGCGCGGCGTTGAAGTTCTCCGACGCAGTTTCGGCCTGTGTTTCCAGAGCCCGCAACTCGGCCTGCACCTGTGCCAGCGTTTTGCGTGGTTGCGCTGAGACGCTGTTCGTCCCCGTCAGTGTTGCTGCGACCATGACGAGGACGACTGTCACGAGGATCGGTCGGGAGAGTCGAGCGAGCACCACGTTTCCTTCCCTCTACCGCCTACCGGGTTAGCTGACGGGCTCGGGCTCAGGACTGCCCTACGAGTCGCGCGATGGAACGCGTCTCGATTCGCCCCGGGGACGTGGGTCCCCGGCTCGTGACGGTCGGGGACCGTCACGACTCGGCGGAAGGCCTCCCCTATGGAACGGAGAGACCATCTGATGAACTGGACGTGACCGTACACGGTGCGGGAATGATCACGGAACGGACTCGGCGACCTTCAGGGAATCTTCATCAAGGCCAGCACCCGTGTCGTGGCGACAGGCGCTTCCCTGCTACAGCTGCGCCGTCTGGTTGGGGTGCCCTTCGAGTGTGCGCCGCGCCTCCGCGTAGCGCTCGGCGTCGATCTCACCGGCCATGAATCGACGGTCCAGCACCACGCGCGGCGACTCCGGCGCAGTCAAGCTGCGATGCCCCGTGCGTGTAAGCCGCGCGATGGCCCAAACAGCGGCGGCGACTATCGGCACCCACCCGAGCATCATGAGTCCGGGCCACCATCCGCTCGTGCCACCCCAACTGCTCCCGTACCAGTTCATCATCGCGACCACTCCTCACTCACCGTTCGCGGATGACTGCATCGTCCCCGACGAACCACCCCCATCCCCCCTCGATATCGACGAAGTTTCGGTGAAGAAGGTGGCAGTCACGGGCTCGCGAACGGACGCCCCGTCGGACTCGATGAAGCGTGAACCGGGCTTCATCGAATCTTCATCGTTCCTCCGAGGTTCGACTAACTCCTCGCGCGACGATGTACCGGTCTTGCTCCGGCAGGGCTGACTTCCGGCGCATTCGGTTCGCTCGCCAAGCGAGCTGCACTTCGCCGGCCGTTCCGGGCGTCGCCGCGCTGCCATCACGTCCTCGCGTGCGACGCGATCCTCAACAGAAGGACAAGCGTGCCCGACCTAATCCGGCCCAGCACCACCCAGAGCGAGGCACCCCCCGCGCTCAATCCCGCCGACTCCCGATCGCTCAGTCGTCGTTTCGGGCGACGCGCGCTGATCGGCGTGGTGGTGCTCGCGCTGGCCCTCGGCGGCCTGTCCCTGTGGAACGGGCGACGCGCCGACCCCACGGGGGCCGACATTCAGGCGTCCCCCGGATGGTCAGCCTCGACCACGCCCGTGCCGAACAGCATCGGCCATATCCACACCCTGGTGCGCAACCCGCGCACGGGACAGACCCTCGCAGCAACACACACTGGCCTTGTCGAGCTCACGCGGACCGGCTCGGCGACCCTGGTCGGCGACGCCCGCGACGACCTCATGGGGCTCGCGGCCGACGCGAACGGAACCTTGTGGGCCTCGGGTCACCCCGCCGGACCCACATCCACGCCCACCTCGCTGGGCCTCATCCGGTCCACCGACGATGGGGCGACCTGGGTCGATGTGTCGCGGCGTGACGTCACCGACTTCCATGCCCTCACCGTGCGCGGCTCCACCGTCATCGGAGCCTCGGGTGATTCCTTGCTGACGTCAGTTGACGGCGGCATCACCTGGGCTGCAGGAGCGCGCACCGCCGTGGGAACCTTGACCCTCGACACCAGTGCGTTGTGGGTCACCACGCCGGAAGGTCTGCAGCGCAGCAACGACAACGGCCGCACGCTGATCCCCGTCCAGGACGCACCGGCACTGGTCATGGGTGCTCTCGCACCGGACAAGACCGTGTGGGGCTCCACCCGCAGCGGAGCGATCATGCGCTGGCTCGGGGACCGGTGGGACACCGTGGCGACGGTCAAGCCGGGCGAGCAGATCGAGTCCATCCTCGGGATCAGTGCGAGCGAGGTTCTGGTCACCACACCGACGCGCTTGATCTGGATTGCCGCCGAGTCATGAGCACGGCGAAGGGGCGCGCACGCAGGCGTGCATCCTCGATCGGGCTTCGCCGTCGACGCGGTGCCGCGCTAGCCCTGGCAGGGGTACTCGGTGTCACGGGGTGCTCGAGCGTGGTCACCGGTGCGGGGTCCCGGGTGGGCACCACGGCATCCGACGCCACGACTGTGGGAGTGACCTACCTGACACCGGGCCAGCGAAGCCAACCCATCACCCTCTCGGGGAACACCCTCAACGGTGGAGCATGGACGAACAGCGCACACGCCAACCAGGTTCTCGTCGTGAACGTGTGGGCGTCGTGGTGCGGACCCTGCCGTGGCGAAGCTCCGATCCTGGCCGCCCTCTCCACGAAGTACGCCCGAGCGGGAATCACCTTCGTTGGTATCGACACACGCGATTCCGACATCAACGGGGAGGCCTTCGCCAAGACCTTCGCCATTCCCTACCCCAGCCTCAGCGACCGCAGCGGACAGCTGCTCCTCGCACTGAGCACGTCGCTGCCACCCTCAGCGATTCCGTCCACCCTGGTCCTGGACCGCCGAGGACGGATGGCCGGACGCATCATCGGGCCCGTAACCAGCGCCAGTCTCTCAGCGTTGATCGAACAAGTCGCCGCCGAGCCCCCAAGTTGACCACCATCAGAACCATGGTCAGGGACCGTGGCGACATTGCTGACCGATCCGTTGTGTACATCCCACGCCGCGGCCAGCGGTCGGATTCAGGCCACGACCGCGTATCGGGTCGGTTGACATGGCGGTGATGGAATCACTGACGTCCGGGTCACTTCTCCTAGCCGCCCCCATCGCGTTCGCGGCCGGAGCGGTGTCGTTTCTTTCGCCCTGCGTCCTACCTCTGGTCCCCGGCTACCTCTCCTACGTCACTGGTCTGTCCGGCGCTGAGTTGGCGGACGATCCGAGGGCAACCCGCAGCGATTCGTCATCCCGGTCCGGCGAGACGGTCGCCGGGAAATCAGGGGTGCACACCGGCGTCGCCACGCTCGTCTACCCCGGTGCTCCGCGGCGGCGCAGCCGGGTCCTGGCAGGTTCGGTTCTGTTCGTCGCCGGGTTCACCGTCGTCTTCGTCGCCTACGGGGCGCTCTTCGGTGCGCTCGGCGGAGCCTTGATCGCGTACCAGGCGCCGATCTCGCGGGCACTGGGAGTCGTGGTCATCGGTTTGGGGCTCGCATTCCTCGGGGTTCTGCCAGGCATGCAGCGGGAATGGCGACTGCAGCGCATGCCGACCATTGGCTTGTGGAGTGCCCCGCTGCTCGGGGTTCTGTTCGGCCTCGGATGGACCCCTTGCATCGGCCCCACGCTCGCCGTCGTGCAGACCCTCGCATTCACCCAAGCCTCGGCTGCCCGTGGCGCCGCGCTCTCGGCGGTGTACTGCCTCGGCCTCGGGCTCCCGTTCGTCCTGGTTGGGCTGCTTTTCAGGCGAGCCCTCGGTGCTATCGGGTGGGTTCGCCGGCACAGCCTGACAGTTATGCGGTTGGGGGGTGCGCTCCTGCTCGTCATCGGTGTGCTGCTGGTCACCGGGCTGTGGGACGAGCTCACGATCGGGATGCGGTCGTGGGTCGCCGGGTACGGAGTGCTTCTGTGATTCCGCCGGCACTCGACCCCAGTACGCAACGAATGTCGACCGCGCCCACCGGACCGGTCGAGACGGGCCCCTCTCACCTGAGTGCATGGGGTTGGGGCAGGTGGGCTTGGCGCACGCTGACCAGCATGCGGACCGCGCTGCTACTGCTCTTCCTGCTCGCGATCGCTTCGGTGCCAGGTTCGATCCTGCCGCAACGTGGTTCCAACCCGATCAGGGTCAACGACTACCTGGCCAACGACCCCGCCAAAGGCAGGCTGTTTGACCGCCTCGGCCTCTTCGACGTCTTCGCGACCCCTTGGTTCGCGGCGATCTACCTGCTGCTGTTCATCTCCCTTGCGGGTTGCGTGCTACCCCGTTCGCTGCAGCACGCGCGCGCGATGCGCGCCCGGCCACCGGGTGCGCCCCGTAACCTGGCCCGCCTGCCCGAGCACCGTGCCGTCGAGACCCGCTACGGTCCGCAACAGGTTCTCGACCTCGCCGCCGGTCGCCTTCACCGCGGACGGTGGCGGGTGGACGCGGTGGCCTTCGACGGCACGACAGGGTCAGTGGCCGCAGAGAAGGGTTACACCAGAGAGACCGGCAACCTCGTCTTCCACATCGCCTTGCTGGGGCTCGTCGCCGCGATCGGGATTGGTTCCTTCGCTGGGTTCCGCGGATACGTCATCGTGCGGGAAGGGACCTCGTTCGCGGACACCCGGACGCAGTTCGACTCCTTCACACCCGGCAAGGGCTTCGCAGAATCGTCGTTGCCCCCGTTCTCCTTCACCCTGGACAAGTTCAGCGTCGACTATCAGCGCGGCGGGCAGCAGAGCGGCGCACCACGACAGTTCACCGCTGGTGTCTCGTTGACCGTCTCACCGGGCGCACCATCGCAATCCCAGCGCATCGAGGTCAACGAACCATTGCAAGTCGAGGGGGTCAAGGTCTTCCTCGTCGGCTACGGGTACGCCCCGAACATCACTGTCAAGGACAACAAAGGCACCGTGGTGTTCCACGACTCCGTCACCTTCCTGCCGCAGGACGGCAACTTCACGTCCACCGGTGTCATCAAGATCCCCGACACCATTCCGCAGCTCGGGTTGCAAGGCTTCTTCCTGCCCACCGCCGCCGTCGATCCCATCCGGGGACCGTTCTCCACCTTCCCCGCACCGGACAATCCTGCTGTGTTCCTCTCCGCCTGGTCCGGTGACCTCGGTCTGGACAACGGCAGAGCCCAGTCGGTGTACAAGCTCGACACGACGAACATGAGTCGACAAGGAATCAAGGAGCTGCGGCCCGGGCAGTCCTGGTCCCTTCCCAGCAGCCGCGGCACCGTCACCCTCGACGGCTACTCCCGCTGGGCGTCGTTCTCGGTTGCCCACGATCCAGGCAAGGAGTTCGCCCTGATCGCGGCCATCACCGCCATCGTGGGGCTGACGTTGTCCCTGATGGTTCGCCGCCGACGAATCTGGGTCCGCGTGACCAGTTCCGATCACGGGCAGACCCTCGTCGAGGCGGCCGGACTGACCCGCTCCGAGCACACCACCATCGCTGAGGAGCTCGACGAACTCGTCTCCCACCTGCAGTCTCTGCCCGTCGCGTCGACTCAGAGCCGTGAGCGGGAGAAATAGCCGATGCCCGCCACCAATACCGTCCCCGGCACCATGCTCACCGGTCTGCACTCCTACAGCGGGGCGGAACCAATAGCTGCCACAACTCAGACCGCTGCCCGTCCTATTCGGCGCAGCGAACCCCAAGGTGCATCGCCACGCTGACTTCCGTCAGCGTGGACAGGAACAACATGGATCAGGGAGGACCTCGCCATGTCGTCGACGAAGAACCGTGGACGTGAGCGCGCAGCCGAGATGCGCGCCGAGCAGCAGCGGCGGGACCGTCGCAAGCGCAACCTGAGCTTCGGCGGGGTGGCGGTCGCGATCGTCGCCGTCGTAGGCGGTCTGACCTGGCTCGGCCTGCGCGGCCAATCCACCGCCACGGGACCCGGCCCCGCAATCGAGGGTCTCCAGTCCTACAGCGATCTGGCCCGGGACCACGTGACCGGTGCCGTGGCCTACCCCCAGAGCCCCGCTGTCGGGGGGAAGCACTCCGCCGTATGGCAGAACTGCGGCTGGTACGCATCGACGATCGCCAACGAGAATGCGGTCCACTCGATGGAGCATGGCGCCGCCTGGGTCACCTACCGAGCTGACCTGGCCGCCGATCAGAAGGCACGGTTGAAGTCCGAACTCGCCGGCCGCCGCTACGTCGTGACGAGTGAATACTCCAACCTGGACGCACCAGTCGTAGTCAGCGCTTGGGGTGCACAAGTGAAACTCACTGACGCTGATGACTCTCGGCTGACCGCCTTTCTCGACGCCTACGCGAACAGCCCCAAAGCTCCCGAGCCCGGAGGCGAGTGCACCGGAGGCACGGGCACGCCGTCGTGACACTGCCGACCGCTCTCACCCCGTCGCCCCCCCGAGCGATGGGACGAAGCCCCACGGGAACCGGGGAGCCGCCCGGAGCGTCCTAGACCTGTGACTCGGTCTCCGGGCGCGGCCCTTGCCGTGTCCGGCTGTGCCATCCTCTTGACCGCCTGCGGCCAACAACTGGCGAGTCCGACCAAGGCCTCGACCCCGATCGATCAACCCGTTTCCTCATCGGGTGGCGCAGAACCGTCAGGCACGTGTGCCATCGTCGCGATTGAGGTTGCCCCAGGGGTCACCGGCCAGAGCACCCCGCTGCTGGCGATCCACGTCTTCCTCCAGTCCGGAACTGCCTCCTTCGCCCTCCCGCCTCGAGGGTGGGCCAGCGTCGACGGGAGGCTTTACACCAGCGGCGCGGCGGCTGTGGAGATGACGCGACTACCCAACGGCGGCTACGTGGTGACGACTGCCAGCAACTGCTGATCTCGGCAGCCTCGTCCACGCAACGGCCTCGATTCCGTCCGTCGTGCGGTCGCGAACCACATGGAACCTTCACACTTCGCCACGCAGTTCTGTGCAACTCGCCGAGCATCGTGGTTGGTGAAGCCGGGACAGTAGGTCCCGCGAAGGTGAGGAGCACGGCGATGATGGACTGGTATGGGAACGGAATGGGCGGCGGAGGCTCGCTGATCTGGGTGTTCATGGTGATGTTCTGGGTCGCGTTGATCGCACTGGTCGTCTTCCTGGTGGTGAAGTTGCTTCCCGGGTCAACCCGGCATGCCGAGTTGCCGGCAGCGACTCAGGCCGCCGCAGTGGAGACCCCGGAGCAGGTCCTCGACCGGATGTTCGCCATGGGCGAGATCGATGAGCAGACCTACCGGGGCCGGCGCGCGGCCCTGACCGAGATGCGGAAGCCATCATGAGCACCAACCGCCGTGGCTACCTCATCGCACTTGTCATCGCGGTTGTGACCCTCGTCGGATCGGTCGGTGCCGCGGCCGTCTACGCCACGTCTCAGGGCCCTAGATGGGCTGCGGCTTCCCAAGCCGACGCCGGCGACACGGGCTGGGGCGGGATGATGGATGGCCCGGGATGGGGCGGCGGCATGATGGGGGGCTCCGACTCCGGAACCGCTGTCGTGAGCCTGCAGCAGGCGCGGACGATCGCCCAGGACTGGGTGACCAAGAACGCCGTCGGTGCGACCCTCGACTCCGGCGTGACCATGCCGATGGGTTACCTGTTCACCGCAACCCGGGAGAATCAGACCGTGGCTCGGATCATGGTGAACGACGACACCGGGCAGGTCATCACGCGCAGCGTCACCTACCCGACGCCCACCCCGCCAGCACCTTCGGGCGGCTGAGCATGACGGACGCGGCAGCACCCCGATCTGGGGCGAGGGTGAGGGCACTCGTCGTCGAGGACGAGGCCCCCATCCGCCGTGTCATCGTCGCCTATCTCACCAAGGAAGGGTTCGATGTCAGCGAAGTCGACAACGGGCTGATCGCGATCGACATCATCGAACGTGACCTGCCCGATGTCGTCGTCCTGGACCTGATGCTCCCCGGCATCGACGGTATCGAGGTCTGCCGCCAGCTGCGCACGTTCAGCGATGCCTACGTCGTGATGCTCACCGCTCGAGCCGAGGAGGTCGACACCCTCA
Source organism: Candidatus Nanopelagicales bacterium (assembly GCA_025351185.1). Classification (GTDB taxonomy): domain Bacteria; phylum Actinomycetota; class Actinomycetes; order S36-B12; family CAIYMF01; genus Longivirga. Next base: position 1,790 of record JANXWJ010000104.1, on the reverse strand, counting down.
TCGGACTTTCGGTGGGGGCGGACGACTACATGACCAAACCTTTCAGCAACCGCGAACTGGTCGCCCGAATCCAGGCCATGATGCGCCGCCCACGCGTCTCGATCCCCGCTGGGTCAACGCGCGAGTTCGGGGACCTGAGGATCGACCCGGATAGTCGGGAAGTCACCCTTGATGGAGTCTGCCTGGAGTTCACCCGCACGGAGTTCGACATCCTCGATGTCCTGTCCGCTCAACCCCGGCACGTCTACTCCCGTGAACGTCTCATCGACGAGGTCTGGGGGTCAGGCTGGATCGCAGACGCCCGACTCGTCGACGTCCACGTCTCCCACATCCGCGCGAAACTCGGCGACGCGTCGTCGGACCCGAAGTACGTCCTGACCGTTCGCGGCGTCGGGTTCAGAATGGGCACCGGATGAACCGGAAACACCGATCGGTGTCGACCGGCGACGGCCCAAACCTGCGGGTCCGCGTATTCGGGGTCATGGGCCTCGTCGTCCTAGCTGGAGCCGGCACCCTCCTGCTCGTGGCTCTGCTCGCCGCACCGGCGCTGTTCTACCGGGCTCTCACTGCAGCTGGTGTCGACCAGAACACGGAACTCGCCGCCCGCGTCCACCAGGCGTTCGCCACCGCGACCCTGGTCTCGATCGCGGCCGGCGTCGGAGCAGCGACACTGGTAGCGGCGACGATGTCCATCCTCGTCGCACGCCGCATCACCCGGCCCATCTCCGAAGCTGCCAAAGCAGCCGGACGACTCGCCGCCGGTGACTACAGCGCACGCGCCACCTCCTCCCGGATGGGTCCCGAACTTGCGACCCTCACCTCCTCGGTGAACACCCTCGCGCAGCGGTTGGAGGCCAGTGAACACGCCCGCCAACAACTCATGGCCGACCTGGCGCACGAGCTGCGCACCCCGCTGACCTCCATCGACGCTACCGTCGAGGCGATCGCCGACGGCATCCTCCCCGCCGACCAGGAAACCCTCCGGACGCTCACCGACCAAGCACGGCGCCTCGACCGGCTCATCAACGACCTCAACGCGGTCTCCCGAGCCGATGAACACGCGTTTCGGCTATCCACTCGACGCGCCGACATCCCGGACATCGTGCACCAGGCCGTCTCACAGGCCCACGCCCAATACGTCAGCCGAGGCGTCACACTCGAGACCCCCCACGTCGCCCCAGCCACCGCGATCGTCGACCCGGACCGCATCACCGAGGTCCTCGAACAACTCCTGGACAACTCCTTGACCAGTTGCGTGGACGGTGATTCCGTCACCGTGTCGTGCGTCGCGAATCCCAACGACGTTCAGATCACTGTCTCCGACACTGGCCGTGGTTTTGATCCCGAGGACGCGGAACGGTTGTTCCAACGCTTCTTCCGTGGGCACCCGACTCCCCCAGGGCGTGGGTCGGGGCACGGCATCGGACTCACGATCGCGAGAACTCTGATCGAGGCACAGAACGGCACGCTGACCGCAACCAGCTCCGGACCCGGAAGGGGCGCCTCATTCACCATCACAGTCCCACGCCCGCGGTCCCTACGAGACACCACCACCACGACGCGGACCGAACGCTGACACTACGACGTCGTGGTGGTGTCTCAGTCTGCGCGTCTTGGCACCGCGGCGCCGGGGGTCACGGCCGCGAGGTCGCGCGGTGGATCTCGTTCGTACCTGCCGTGTCTGGTATCTGCCTCTCGCCACCGCGTGGGGCAGTGCACGTGAATACTGCCCCTCCCCCCGGCGACGCGAGCGCGATACCCGAGCAGGTCACGCCTTGGATTCTCGCTAC
>JANXWJ010000080.1 GCA_025351185.1 Candidatus Nanopelagicales bacterium | reverse complement strand
TGTAACCAGGACGACCTAGAGCCCGTCCTGGTTACACATCGACGGGTGCCTACCGGTCAGGTGAGGGCGGTGGCGTGGATGAGGGTGGCCATCTCCGGGACGTGGACACCGAGGGGGATCCCGACCTGCGCGAGCAGGGCGCCGTCGGCCTCGAGACCGACGTCGTACCACGCGGGGTGGCTGCGTCCGGGGTCCCACTGCGCACCAGGGAGCACCACGCGCTCGACGCGATAGCGCCGCGCCGGGTGGAGCCCGACGAGGCGCACCGGGAGCGGCACGGCCTGGTCGGAGCTGGTGAGCTGGGCATAGCAGAAGAGCGCCTCGCCACCGTCGTGGGCGACGACGCCGTGGGCGTAGGCCGAGGGGTCCGGGTGCTCCACGCGCACGGTGCGTCCGTGGTGGAGCAGTGGCCGGAACCGCTTGTGCGTCTCGATGACTCCGGCGACTCCGGCGCGGTCCTCGTCGGTGGCCGAGGCGAGGTCCCACTCGAAGCCGAGGTGACCGAAGAGCGCCGTCGCGCCGCGGAACGGCAGGGTGTGGGTACGCGCCGTGGTGTGCGACCACGGCGGCCCGACGTGCGCGCCCATGAGCTCGGGCGGCAGCAGGTAGGAGAAGGTGCGCTGGATGCTCTGGCGCTCGAGCGCGTCGTTGCAGTCCGACGTCCAGAAGCGGTCGGTGTGCATCGCGATGCCGAGGTCGACGCGTGCGCCACCGGATGCGCACGACTCAATCTCCACACCCGGGTGACGTCGGCGCAGCTCGGCGAGAAGTGCATACAGCGCAACGGTTTGCGCGTGCATGCTCGGGCCACCGGCCGCTCCGCCCGCCGCGACGAGGTCGCGGTTCATGTCCCACTTGAGATATCCGATGGCGTGCTCGGTGAGCAGCGAGTCGAGCCGCTCGAGGAGGTACGCCGAGACCTCCGGACGCGCGAGGTCGAGCACGAGCTGGTGGCGCCCGAGCACGGGCTCCTGACCCTCGATGCCGAGCGCCCAGCCGGGGTGCGCGCGATAGAGGTCGCTGTCGGGGTTGACCATCTCGGGCTCGACCCACAGGCCGAACTCGAGGCCGAGCCCGGTGACGTGGTCGACGAGCTCGCTGAGGCCGTGCGGGTACTTCCGCTCGTCGACGTACCAGTCACCGAGCGAGGTGTGGTCATCGTCGCGGCCGCGGAACCAGCCGTCGTCGAGCACGAACCGCTCGACGCCGACCGACGCCGCGACGTCGGCGAGGCGCTGCAGCTCCGCGACGTCGTGCCGCATGTAGACGGCCTCCCACGTGTTGAGGATGACCTTGCGGGGCGACCGCGGATGGACCGCGCGCTCGCGCACGTGCGCGTGGAACGCGTCGCTGATGCCGCCGAGCCCGTGCGCGGAGTACGCCGTTGCCACCAGCGGTGCGTCGTAGGTCTCGCCGGGCTCGAGGCGTACCTCGCCGGGCAGGAGCAGCTCGGCGAGCGTCAGGAACCGGCTGCCGTCCTCGAGCGCCTCGACGCGGAGGTGGTGGCTGCCGCTCCACGCGAGGTGCGCGGCCCACACCTCGCCGTCCTGCTCGCCGAACCCGGGCGTGCCGACCATCAGCGTGGGCGACGACTGGTGCGACGTGCGCCCGCGACGGTTCTCGACGACGAGCGCGCCCGCGCCGAGCGCGTGCCGCTGCGGCTGCATCTCCTTCGACCAGCGACCGGTGAGGGTGAGGGCCTCGGCCGCACGGGCCGGCAGCGCGACGACCGGCGCGAGCGACTCGACGAACAGCGAGGTGCTGCCGTCGTTGGTGAGCGACGCGTGGATCGCGATGACCCCGACCTCGTCGAGGGTGAGCCGCAGCGACACCGACACCCCGGCGACGGCGTCGGTGCCCGTCCAGGTGAAGGTCGTGCCCTCGAGGCCGCTCGACGTGCGGGTGAAGCGCGGCGCCCAGTCAACCCCGCCCGCGCGATGGGCCGCGACCCCGCCGTACGACGACCAGCCGCGCGACCGCTCCGGCAGCAGCGAGACCGGCGGCCACGAGTCGAGGGAGCCGTGCGGCGTCGGGAGCTCGGTGAGCGCGGCGAACGACGACGCGTCGACACCGTCGGGCAGTCGCGACCCCCAGTGCACGATGCGCGGCACCGCCTCGTCGTGCGAGACGACGAGCGTCGAGACGGACGAGTGCAGGACGGCGTAGGACGGGTCAGCAGTCACAGGAGACGACTCTGCCGTACCCGTCGGCGGATGCGCGACGGGTACGGCAGAGTCGTGCGGTCAGACGCGGAAGGGCTGGATGCCGTCGGCGGGGACGGTGCCGAGACGGCCGGCCTGGAAGTCCTCGAACGCCGTCATGAGCTCGCGCTGGGTGTTCATCACGAACGGCCCCATCCACGCCACGGGCTCGCGGATCGGCTGGCCGCCGAGCAGGACGACCTCGAGGTCGGGCTCGTGAGCGTCCTGGCCGGAGTCGGCGGCGACGGTCACGCTGCCGCCCTCGCCGAGCACCGCGAGCTGGCCCTTGCGGATCGGGCGCTTGTCCTCGCCGACCGAGCCGCGTCCGGCCATGACGTAGACCAACGCGTTGAAGTCGCGTCGCCACGGCAGCGTCATCGAGGCGCCGGGGCTGAGGGTCGCGTGCACCATCGTCATCGGGGTGTACGTCGTGCCCGGACCGGTGTGGCCACCGAGGTCACCGGCGATGACGCGCAGCAGCGCGCCGCCGTCGTCGGAGGAGAGCAGCTGGACCTGCGAGGCACGCAGGTCCTGGTAGCGCGGGTCGTTCATCTTCGCGTCGCGGGGCAGGTTGACCCACAGCTGCAGGCCGTGGAACAGCCCGCCGCTGATGACGAGCGACTCCGGCGGGGTCTCGATGTGCAGCAGGCCCGACCCGGCGGTCATCCACTGGGTGTCACCGTCGCTGATCGTGCCGCCGCCACCGTGGGAGTCCTGGTGGATGAAGGCGCCATCGATGATGTAGGTGACGGTCTCGAAGCCTCGGTGCGGGTGCCACGGGGTGCCCTTGGGCTCGCCGGCGGCGTACTCCACCTCGCCCATCTGATCCATCATGATGAACGGGTCGAGCACGGCCGAGTCGACGCCGGCGAACGCGCGGCGGACCGGGAAGCCTTCGCCCTCGAGACCGGTGGGCGCGGTCGTGATGCTGCGGACCGCACGCGCGGCGACAAGGCCCGGGTCGGGGCGCTTGACGCGCGGCAGCACGGTGATGTCGTCGACGGTGACCGCGGGCATGGGGTCCTCCAGGGAAGTCGCTGCGGGTACGGCGCCGGTGTGGTGCGCCGTGATCGCTCGGATCAGGTAGTTCAAGTCTCAACTATCGCCTGCCATTCCCGGGAGCGCAAGCGAGCCCACCCCCCAGACCCAGCATCCTCGAGCTACATCCCGGAGCCCTAGTTTCAGCGCTCCAAACCCAGGATTCAGGCGGCGGTCTCGAGGACCGGGTCAGAGCAGGGTGGCGGTCACCGTGATCGAGGCGACTCCGGCGAGGGCCTTGCTGATCGGGCAGCCGGCCTTGGCCTCGGCGGCGAGCGCCGCGAAGGCGTCGGCGGTGATCCCGGGGACGGTGCCGTCGACGGTGAGCTTGATCGAGGTGATCGCGAGGCCGATGTCGTCGCGGCCGAGCTCGACCCCTGCGCTCACCGAGAGCGATGTCGGCGGGGTGCCGGCCTTGGACAGGATGTTCGACAGCGACATGGCGTAGCACGCCGAGTGCGCGGCTGCGACGAGCTCCTCGGGGCTGGTGTGGCCGTCCGGCTCACCGGCGCGGCTGGGGAACGTGACGGGGAACGGGCCGGCGTTGCTGGAGTCGAGAGTGACGAGTCCGGTGCCGGTCTGCAGGTCGCCCTGCCACTGGGTCGTTGCGTCGCGAGTGGGCATGCGTGCCTCCGTGAGGTCGGTGGGATCGGGTCCGAGGGAAGCGGGACGGTGGGGCCGTCCCGCCCACCC
>JANXWJ010000078.1 GCA_025351185.1 Candidatus Nanopelagicales bacterium | reverse complement strand
GTCGACGCTCTGCGCCGCATCCCATCCCGGAGGATCCCAGCGATGTCTCACGGTCACAGCCATGACGCCCACACCCACGAGCACGACGACACCCACGATGCGGGAGACCCGCTCGACCCGGTTCTTGACCTCCAGGTGGAGGACGGGGCCTTGTCCTCGCTCGAGCTCGGTCGTCGCAACTTCCTGCGTGCCGCAGGTCTCCTCGGAGCCGGTGCCGCGGGCCTGAGAATCTTCTCCGGCGCTGCTGCCGCGGCCGAGCCGTCGAGCTCGGGTCGCGACCGCGTCGGGGGCTACCAGTGGCTCTCGGGCGACCATCACATCCACACGCAGTACTCGCCCGACGGTCAGTACCGCGTGATCGACCATGTGCAGCATGCGAACGCCTTCGGGCTCGACTGGATGGTCGTCACCGACCACGGGTCGGTGCAGCACTCGAAGATCGGCGTCGAGAAGGTCAACCCCGACATCGTCGACGCGCGTTCTGCTGTCCCAGGCACGCTGGTCTTCCAGGGGCTCGAGTGGAACATCCCCTCGGCTGAGCACGGCACGGTGTTCGTGCACCCCGGAAAGAACGAGGTCGCGGTCCTCAAGGCGTTCGAGAACAACTACGACGGCGTCGTCACCGGCACCACGGCGAGCAGCGCGGCCAACGAGGCGGTCGCGATCAGCGGTCTGCAGTTCCTGTCGCTCGCGGTGGCGAACCGCGACGTCAAGGACGCCCTCATGTTTGCCAACCACCCCGCGCGCAAGGGCATCGACTCACCGCACGAGATCCGCGGCTGGCGTGACGCGGAGCCGACCATCGCAGTCGGCTTCGAGGGCGCGCCCGGCCACCAGGCGGCGGGGATCGCGACGCCCAACGGACCCGGGTCAGGTCGTGGCTTCTACGACAACAGCCCGTCGTCGGCGAGCTTCGCCGGCTATCCGCTCGCGAGCTATCGCACCTATGGCGGCTTCGACTGGATGACGTCGACGGTCGGCGGTCTCTGGGACAGCATGCTGGCCGAGGGCAAGCCCTGGTGGATCACGGCCAACTCCGACAGCCATCAGGTCTGGAGCGACACGTCGGCACGTGGTGCCGGCAGCAACTTCGCGACGAACGGCTTCTACAACGACCCGGAGCACACCACGGCACCGGTCCTCACCAACGGTGACTTCTGGCCGGGCTACTACAGCCGCACCCATGTCGGTGCGGAGGACTTCACCTACGGCGCCGTGATGAAGGGACTGCGGGCCGGGCGCGTGTGGGTCGACCACGGCCGGTTGATCGGTTCGCTGGATGTCCGGCTCCGCGCTGGGGAGAACGAAGTGCCGCTCGGTGGAGTGCTCACCGCCCGCCGGGGGACCCCGGTGCGACTCGTGATCCGGATCGTCACCGCGCAGCTCCCCAACTGGTCGCAGGTGCTGCCGGAGCTGGCCAAGGTCGACGTGATCCGCGGCAAGGTCACCGGTCCGGTCAGCGACCGGGACTCGTTCGGCACGGTCGACACCTCGGTCGTCTCCACGTTCGACGTCACCGGCCGGGACGGTGTCATCGACCTGTCCTACGACCTGGGTGCGCTCGATGACGGGTTCTACGTCCGGCTGCGAGGCTCTGACGGGAAGCGGCTCGCTGTCGGTCTCAACGGCTCAGCCGTGGACGCTGCCGGGCCGGCGATCGACATCGTCGGTGGTGCCGACCCGTGGCAGGACCTCTGGTTCTACACGAACCCGATGTGGGCGTTGCCGCGTCGATGACCCAGCAGACCACGGGCTCGAGGACCGGCGTGCGCATCTCGCTCGCGCCGGTCGCCGGCCTGGACGTGCTCAGCGGATCGCTCCGTGACATCGACGGCGTGGCTCACGCAGTGGTCCGTGCGCTCCACGACCTCGGTGCCCTCGACGTCGTGGTCGCCTCGCACGTCGTGCAGTCCGGAGCTGAGCCGCATCAGGTGCTCTCGGTCTCGGCCGACGATCTGTCGGCGCAGGAGGTCGAGGCCGCTCTCCGTCAGGTCGGCGACGCATACGACGTGTCAGCCGTGCTGGGCGGCGATGGTTTCGACGGTCCGCCGGAGCTGGCGGGCGGGTTGAGCCAAGCCACGCATGCGCATGCAACGCGCACCAGCGGTCGTGTCGTGGTCTTTCCCGGCGATCACGTGCTGCTCGGGACCGTGTCGGTTGCCGACGCCACGATGTGGTCGGACATCGACCGGGTCGAGCTGGTGACGGGTGAGCCTGCCGGCCCTGGGATCGCCCTGATGACACGGGACTTCCTGCGTCCCCGATGGGTGGGCGGTGATCTCGTGCTTCATGTTCAGGCAGCAGTCGGCGGCTCTGTCGTGCCTTTCGAGACTCCCTTTCCGACCCCCTGCTGCGCCCATCACAGCTGAGCGTGCACGGCGGCCCTCGCGAGGACGACCGGTGCTGCCGGGAGCTGGGTGAGTGCAGGATCACCTGTCGACCGGGGTCCCACCAGGCGTAGTGTCGAAGGTGCACCAAGGAGGTGCGTGATGCGCGCTCTGATCGTCTTCGAGTCGATGTACGGCAATACTCACGCGATCGCCGACGCACTGGCGTCCGGTCTGCGGCCCCACGGTGAGGTCGAGGTGGTCCACGTCGGGAAGGTAACTCCGGCGCAGGTGGTCGACGCAGACTTCCTCGTCGTCGGCGGCCCCACCCATGTGCACGGCATGACGTCGACCACCACCCGCAAGGGCGCGGTCGACACGGCAGGGAACTCTGGCGGTGTCCTGGTCATCGACCCGGAGGCCGCAGGCATCGGTCTGCGTGACTGGTTCGAGGTGCTGCCCGACGTGCAGGGTCACGGGACCCCCGCGGTCGCGTTCGACACCCGGACCGAAGGCCCGCTGCTGCTCACCGGCCACGCGTCGAAGGGCATCGCGGCACGGCTCGCCAAGCACGGCTACTCCGTCGTCGCCAAGCCCGAGAGCTTCCTCGTAGACAAGGGCAACCACCTGCTCGACGGTGAGCTCGACCGTGCGAAGGCGTGGGCCCAGACCGCCCTCGTCAGCCGGTTCGCCGCGCGCTGACCCGCGTCGCGACCCGGGTCAGCGTCCCGGATCGGCCACAGCGGCGACGCCGGTGATCCTCGCGACCGTGAACGTCCGCACCTCAGCGGTGCGGAGGTCGTAGGCCGTGAGGAATCCGCCGTCGAGCCGCAGCGGCTCCACGACGCGTTCCGTCGTCGTACCCGTGGAGTCGGCATAGCCGATCCAGACCGGCTTCTGACCCTCGAGCGCAGTGCGCAGCGCTCCGATCGTCTCGCCCGTGGACGACCGGGGCAGGCGACCGCTGCCGTTGCCCTCCGGCATGGCCGGAGGTCGATGCGCCGCTGCGGTCTCTCCCGCACGCAACGCGCGCACGGCCGCGGCCACCATCGCGTCGCTGGGCGGCGGTGGCTCGCCGGAGATCCTCGGTGGCCGCGGACGAGGCGGTGTGCGGCGCTCGTCCGGGCGGCGGATGACGACGGCACCGTCGCTGTTCTCTGCGCTCGGCGAATAGCCAGCGTCGCGCAGCCGCTCGAGGACGACGTCGACCGGCGACGACGCCGCGACGACCGTGTCGGCGAGGCGGACCAACCGCAGGGTGGCGAAGCGCTTGTCGGCGAGGATCGCCGACACAGTCGTGGGGTCGTCGCAGCGCAGATAGGACGTGGCCACGCCCACCCGCACCGCGCCGTGGCGGCGCGCGACGTCGAGGACGAGGTATTCCAGCGGCTGCGGAACGGGAGTGCGTGAGCGCGACGTGAGCAGGGCGAGCACGTCGGTCGCGCTGCGCCCGGCATCGAGAGCGCGGCGCAGCGACGAGTCGCTGAACCGGTAGACCGTCGCGCCACCTGTCGACTCGATGTCAGCGAGCAGGGACATCTCGCGGCTGAGCTCACCCTCGAGCGGCCCGGGCGCGACAGCTGTCAGGTCGGCCTGGAGGAGCACGTGGTCGAGCGGCTTGGGCAGCAAGGGCTCGAGCGCGTGCACGATCTCCTGGGCCACCGGTGTGCGTCCGGGCATCCGGGTGGCGGCCCGTGCTTCTGCCGAGGTCTCTTCGGCGGTCGTCGACGAGAGCAGCGCGCGCCCGTGCGACGACAGTGCGCCCAGGCCAGTGACTCCGATGCGCTCGGCTTCCTCGGGGGTCACTTCGACGACCGTGTTCCAGAGGGGTGACGTGCGCCGTGGCCGTCGCCACCTCAGCCGAGCGAGCAGCGACGAGTGGCCCGGCGACTGGCCGGGCGCCAGCGCCACGAGCTCCTCGAGCACCGCACGTCGCGCCTCGGGTGTGAGCGAACGGTCGGTGTCTCGAACGAGTGCGTTGACACGCGACCCTGCGTCGTCGCGTCCGGACACCAGCACCGGGGTGCGCGTCATGAGCAGCCAGGTCTGGGCGAGCAGCGCCCAGCGCTCGCTCGTCGGGCGTACTCGCCAGGAGTCAAAAGCCGGTGTGGGGCACCAGGTCTCGTCGACCTCACCGTCAGCACCGAGGAGTCCAGCGGCGTAGGCAGTCTCGATGACCAGGGCGGCGCCCTCTTCGTCGAGGTCGAGTGACGCAGCCGTGCGCGCGAGGTCGCGCACCGACAGGCCGCCGCTGCGCAGCACACCGGGCGACAAGGTCGACCAGGCCTGCAGCAGATCCTCGACGAGGCGTACGAAGGCGAACGCCTGCTGACCTGCCGTGCGGTCGACCATGTCGGGCGAACGGTCCGTGTGCTCGACAGCTGGCGGCACCGGCTCGAGATCGCGCACGAGCGCGCCGCCCCTGATCGCGAGAGCGACCTCGCGCGGCACGACGACCGTGTCGGTGGCGGTGGGCTCGAGGAGATGGTGGACGAGCAGCCACTCGACGGGTGTGCGCGGCACGTCGACCACTCGGTCGGCGCCCTCGACCCGACCCACGGGCGGTCCCCAGACGAGGCGCATGAGGGCGTCGCGCGCACCGTCGGGCGCGGTCGAGAGCACCCGCTCGACCTCGGCAGGGTCGGCGGCGTACACGGCGACACCGCGGCGCGACTCGGCCATCGCCGGGCCGAGACCAGCGGGATACGGGCCGAGCGCCTCCCGCACCGGACGGATGAGATGCAGCTCCGCGTCATCGCCCCAGAGCAGCGCGAGTGCGCGGAGCCGCTCGATCACCGGGCGCAGTGCCGCGTCCTTGACTCCGGGCAGGCCGGCGCGCAGGTCGGAGTACGACGCGGGGTCGGGCAGTGCGCCGAGCGCGGTCACGACGGCGATGGTGAAGGCGTCGAGCCGGTCGAGCACGCGCGAGGTGGACGGCCCGGTGGTCGCCCTGGTCGCGAGGGCGCCGAGGTCCGCGGGCACCGGGTGCACGAGATCGGGTCGCAGACGCAGCAGCTCGGCCAGCGCCTCGTCGTCACGGACCCGGAGGTCCTCGGCCAGCGACCTCGGGCGCGGCTCGCTGGCCGAGCGTCGCGAGGACGTCGACGAGGGCTTGCTCGGGGTGGCCATCCGCACGAATTTACGCGAGTGGGGTGCTGAGGGCGAACCGGTGCCCCGGCACGGTCGATGCACCGGCCTTAGGGTCGAGTAGTGACGGTGATCGGGTTCGACCTCGACATGACGCTTGTCGACTCCGCGGACGCCATCGTCGCGTGCGTCGCGCACACCTGCGCGGTCTACGGCGTCGAGACAGACGACGCTGCGGTGCGCGCCACAGTCGGACTCCCGCTCGACCAGGTCTTCCCCGACCTGATCCCCGGGGTGGCCTACGCCGACGCGCTCGAGCTCTACCGTGCCCACTACCTCAGCCACGGTCTCGCGATGCAGTCGCTCCTCCCCGGTGCGCGTGAGGCGCTCGAAGCCGTCACTCGCGACGGGTTCCGGGTCGTCGTCATCAGTGCGAAGAAGGACTCGCACGTGCAGGCGGTGCTCGACACGGTCGGTCTCGAGTCATTCGTCGACGAGGTCGTGGGCGAACGATTCGCGGAGACCAAGGCCGACGCGCTGCGCGAACGCGGCGCGCTCGTCTACATCGGTGACCATGTCGGAGATGTCGTCGGCGCACTCGGTGCGGGTGCCGTCGCAGTCGCGGTCGCGACCGGCCCGACCAGTCGCGCCGACCTCGTCGCGGCCGGCGCGGACCCCGTGCTCGACGACCTGATCGGCTTCCTCCCCTGGTGGGATTCCTGGGTAGGGTCGCGGGTCCAGACAGCTGACCAGACGCGAAAAGCCATGAGTGACAAGCGATCTATTCAGGAGGCAGGCGCGTGAAGATCCTTCTCGTCGGCGGCACCAGGTTCGTCGGCCGGCACATCGCCGAGGCGGCGCTGCGACACGGTCACGAGCTCACGCTGCTGCATCGCACCGCGACCGACCTGCTGCCCGACGCCGAGCATCTCCTCGTCGACCGCGACGGTGATCTTGCCGTGCTGGGCGCACGTGGGTGGGACGCGACCATCGACGTCTCCGCCTACCTCCCCGGTCAGGTGCAGTCGATCCACGACGCACTCGGCGGCCGCGGCGGCCGCTACCTCGTCATCTCCTCGACGTCGGTCTACGCAGAGCCCGCCGGCCCGGGCTTCGACGAGACGTCACCGACTGTGCCACCCGCGGCCGCCGACGTCGCCGAGGTCACCAACGACACCTATGGCCCGCTCAAGGTGTCGATCGAGCTGCTGGCTCGTGAGCTGTTCGCCGAGCAGGCGACGGTGGTGCGGCCGACCTACGTCATCGGTCCGTGGGACTACACCCGACGGTTCACCTCCTGGGTGCAGCGGATCGCCGCGGGCGGCGAGGTGCTGGCGCCCGGCAACCCCGACGACCCGATCCAGGTCGTCGACGCCCGAGACCTCGGGGAGTTCTGCGTGCGCCTCGTCGAGGACGGCATCGGGGGCACCTTCCACGCGGTCACGCCGGAGCCGCCGTACAGCTTCGGTGACCTGCTCGCGGACATCGCCGCAGTGGTGGCGCCGGCCGGCACGAGCCTGACATGGGTCGACGAGCGGTGGCTGCTCGACCAGGGAGAGAGCGACTCGACGATCCCCTTGTGGGGCGGGGGCGATCCGTGGATCGGGGCCAACGCGGCGAGTCCGACGCGCTCCCGGGCGGCGGGGCTCCCCTCTCGCTCGGTGCAGGCCAGTGTCCTCGAGCTCTCCCAGCAACTCGCGCTGGTGCCGCCCGAGGGCGATGGCCCTGGCCTGCCCGCCCTGCGCGAGTCGGAGCTGCTCGCCGCCTGGCACGCGCGCGACTGAGGGCAGCCTCCGAGTGCGGAGCCGGGTGCGGTGAGTCCGCCGCTTCGCATCCCGGTTGGGCCGCAGAGCCTCGACGGTTAGCCTGGTGCCACGCCCGGATGTGGTCCGGCGTACGACGACGAAGGACGCGTGAGTGCAGTGCCTACCGGCAAAGTGAAGTGGTACGACAGTGAGAAGGGCTTCGGCTTCCTGGCGACCGAGGAGGGCGACGAGGTATTCCTGCACGCCTCGGCGCTCCCGGCGGGAGTCGAGTCGGTCAAGCCCGGCACCCGCCTGGAGTTCGGCGTCGCTGACGGCAAGCGCGGGCCGCAGGCGCTGTCGGTGCGGCTGCTCGATGCGCCGGTGAGCGTCACGAAGGCGACGCGCAAGCCTGCTGACGACATGGCCGTCCTCCTCGAGGACCTCATCAAGCTGCTCGACGGCGTGTCCAACTCGCTACGTCGCGGTCGCTATCCCGACGACAAGTCCTCACGCAACATCGCGGCGATGCTGCGCAAGGTCGCCGAGGATCTCGACGCCTGACGTATCCCTCGCACGGCTCCACGCGCTCGTCCTGGATCGCTCCGGGGCGAGCGCGTCGTGCTGTGGCGGGCGCGAGTCAGCTGCTGGGTCCGGGCACGGCGAGCACACCGGCTGACCGGTCGCCTCCGCCGGGTGCCGCGGCGTGCCGGGTCACGAGCGACCAGGTCTCGGCGACGGCCCACGCGACGAGCGGGGTGAGCACGAGAACGACCGCCGTGCCGATTGTCGCGGTGTGCTGAGCGCCGCCGGTGCCCACCCCCCAGCCACCGGTGGCTCCGCTGGCCCGATCGAACGCCGCGGCCAGCTGCGCCTGCGTCGCGACGACGCCGAGCGCGAGCACGAGGGCCACGAAGACCCCGCTGCAGGCCGCAGCCGCAGCGAGGACGAAGGCGGTGAGGCCCGTGACGAGTGCGAGGTTGGGCGCGACGTAGGACTTGTCCGCGACGACGAACGGCACGGCGGCGGCGAGCAGTCCGATACCGAGGGCGACACGCACGGGCGACGGTCGGCCGGCGGGAACGGCGACCGTGGTCGCGACCCGCAGCACGCGACGTACGGCGACCACAGCGATCGCGCCGACGAGCAGGGCGACGACGCCGTTCCACCACACGGGCGTGTCGGCCCAGGCGAAGGTGCGGTCGAGCGCGATTCGGTCGGCGCGGAGCGCGGCGGGGTAGTGCTCAAGGTCGAGCTGTCTGACATCGGTGGCTCCGTAGACAGGGATCATCGGCGAGACCCTCCCCAGCACGCCTCCCATCGCGGCGACCGAGATCGCCGGCACGAGAGCGCCGACGTAGCCGAGCGCGCGACGGCTGTGCACAGCGAGGACGAGGGCTGCGCCGAGGACGACTGCGAAGCCTGCAGTCGCAGCGAGCACCTGCTGCGTGGCCGCCCACCCGTCGAGGTCGAGGCCGGGAGCTCCCAGGTCCTGCCAGGCACCGACCCACGACGCGTCCGCGCCGGTGAGCCCGGCTGCGTGCGAGTCGAACCGGGCGACTGCAGCCTGCGTCTGCGGCCACGCTGCCTGGGCGTCGAGATAGCGCAACCAGGCGGCGCCGACAGTGATGGCCGTGTGCAGGGCCGCGAAGGCCGTCACGGCGATCGCCCACACCACGAGCGGACGTCGCAGCAGGCTTCGCACAGCGCCGACCACCCCGTGGGGGTCGTCGCGGTCGGTCCCCTGCCAGAGCGCTCGCATGTCCATGTGACTCCCCTGAAGCCTCGTCCGGCTGTCCTGCTCGCGATCGACACGCCGACCCGCCATCTTGATCATCCGGACCGCGGGCTACGCCGAGCGGGTGCCCGACGGCGCGGGAGGCCGTCGGCGGGCTGGGTGGTGCGGGGGCGCGTGGCGCTGGGTGCCACTGGTGGGCGAGGATGGGGGGGTGACCCCCACCCCCGCATCGCCCGACGCCGCGCTCGCCTCGGCGCTCGACCTCGCCCGCGCAGCGGTGCTCGAGGTCGCGCCCGCCGCGCACGTCGGTGACCACGTCGAGGTGGCACCCGAGGGTGACCTGCTGCTGACCCACTACTTCACCGCGCTCGCGCCCGGCTATCACGGCTGGCGCTGGGCGGTCACGGTGGCGCGTACGCCGGAGCCCGGCTCCGAGGTCACCGTCGCGGAGGTCGTCCTGCTCCCGGGTGCCGAGTCGCTGCTGGCGCCGGCCTGGCTGCCGTGGAACGAGCGGGTGCGCCCCGGCGACCTCGCTCCCGGTGACCTCTACCCGACCTTGCCCGGCGACGAGCGTCTTGAGCCCGGCTACACCGGTTCCGACGCGCTCGAGGCTGTCGATGCCACGGAGAGCGTGCTCGCCCCTCTGCGGCCCGAGCAGTGGGAGCTCGGCCTCGGCCGCGAGACGGTCCTGTCGCCCTACGGCCGCGACCTCGCGACCGAGCGCTGGTACGACGGTGACTTCGGCCCGGAAGCCCCCATGGCCAAGGCGGCCCCCGGCAACTGCCGCACGTGCGGCTTCCTGCTTCCGATCGGCGGCCTGGTCGGCCAGGCGTTCGGCATCTGTGCCAACTCCTTCGGCGCTGACGGCCGGGTGATCGCGCTGGGCTACGGCTGCGGCGCGCACTCGAGCGTCCGCGAGATCGAGGGCACCGGGGTGCCGGTGACCGACATCGTCATCGATGAGTACGACAACGACCTGCTCGACCTCCGCGGCGACGACGAAGCCGGAGCCGCTGCCGCTGACGCCCGGCTCGGCGACGTCGTCGCGGTGAGCAACGCGGATGACCTCGACGGTGTCGACGTCGACGATCTCATCGCCGAGTCGCGCGACGACGACGAGGCGCTCTTCCCGGTGACGGAGGTCGAGTCGCTCGACGACATCGACGAGGGCGAGATCGAGCTCGCGGGCGACCTCGAGGACGACGACGACAACGACGACTTCGACACACCCGCCGACACCGACGTGGACGCGGCTCGCGTCGAGTCCGAGCTCGACGACATCGACGACATCGAGCCCGACAACATCCTCGGCTAACTCCCAGCCCGGCCACTCCCAGCCTGGCTAGCCTCTCGTGATCTTGGTCGTGTGGTTGTTTCCGGGCGTGTTAAACAGCCACACGACCAAGATCACGCGGATGTTCAGCGTAGGCGGTGCGACGGCGGCGTACGAAGGTGTAGCCCGCAGCTCCGAGCAGTGCGCCGGTGAGGCAGACCCAGGTCCACCACCCACGTCCGGCGTCGGTGAGCGGGCCGCGCAGGACGAGGCAGAGTACGAGCGCGACGGTCCAGAGGATCGTGCCCACCGCCACTGCGCCGACACCGTCGACATCGAGCGGCGCGAGCGTCTCTGCCGCCGCTACGGCGCTCACCGACGACGGGGTGCTGGGGGCCGCTGCTGCTCCGGCGGACGACGGGTCGCCGGTGTCGGGGGTGCTGGGCTCGGTCACGGGTCGAGGCTACCTCCGCTGCGGGTCGCCGTACGCTGTCGACGTGGATCCTCGGACGCGGCGCATGGTCACCCTCGGGGTGCTCGGGCTCTGCGTCGTGATGGTCGTCGTGGCGGCCTGGCTCGGCCGTGGCTGAGCCGCGTCGCGCGCTTCCGCCCACCGAGTCGGAGATCCGCGGCGAGGACTGGGACGGCCGGACTCTCGAGAGCGAGACCTTCGACAGCGTGTCCTTCATCGACGTCGACATGACCGAGCTGGTCGACCAGGGATCCACGTTCACCGGCTGCGTCTTTCGCGGGGTGCGCTTCAACGCGTCGGTGCACACCAACGCGGCATTCCTCAACTGCACGTTCGTCCGCTGCTCGTTCTTCGATGCGAGGTTCGTCGGCTGCAAGCTGCTCGGCTCGCGGTTCGACACCTGCACCTGGTCGCAGCTCACGGTCGAGGGCGGTGACTGGTCGTTCGTCGACCTCTCCGGCGCAGATCTGCGCCGGGTGTCCATCACCGGCGTACGCATGCGCGAGACCGACCTGACCAAGGCCCGCCTCGAGAACGCCACCCTGCGCGACACCGACCTGACCGGTGCCTGGATGCAGCTCACCAACTTCACCGGCGCTGACCTGCGCGGGTCCGACCTCTCCACGCTGGACCCCTCTGCGGTCACCCTGGCGAAGGCGGTCATCGATGTGAGCCAGTCGATCCAGCTCGCGACGGCGCTCGGCCTCGACGTACTCCCCGACGAACGCTGACGTCGTACGGCAAGACATGTGCTGTCGCCGCGCGGCGAGACATGTGCTGTCGTCGCGGATGGCCGCGTCGTCGGCAGCCACTTCGGTTCAGGTGTGGACGAGGCCCACGACGGTCCAGACGAGGACCACCGCTCCGAGGATGCGGCGGAACGGGTTGACCCCGCGCAGGAGCTCGTCGGCCGCCCAGAACGCGAGCGCGCCGGTGCCGACCCAGGTGAGGACCGAGCTCGCGGTGCCCGAGGTGACGAGCCCGACGACGGTGGCCCCGAGCCACACGAGGAACGCGAGGTTGGGGAACTGCGCGATGACGATCCGGCCGGTCTCGCGGTCGCGGAACAGCGCGTCGGCAGCCTTCGCGAGAGCGGTCACGCCACCAGTCTCGTCCGCGTCGGTCGGCCGCGCCGGCCGAGACCGTCGCACCCTGCGAGATCGTCACACCCTGTGAGGTCATCGAACCCTGCGAGGTCAGCGAACTCTGCGGGCACCCGGTCCTACGCGGTCTGCAGCAGCAGGATCTTGGTGCCGGCCTGCCAGGGGTCGGTGCCGGCGAAGTGCACGGGCACGGTCGCCCCGGCGGGTACGTCGGTCACCACCGTGGTGGTGGTCGCGATGAGCGCGCCGTTGACGTAGACGTAGAGCACGAGGGTGGCGCTGCGTGTGCCCGTCGCCGTGTTGCGTGCCGTCGTGTCGACGCCGAGGGAGCCGGTGTTGGTGATCCGCCACGAGCCGAGGCGCCAGCTGTCGGCCGACGTCGTGGTCGTCGCCGGTGCGGCGGGTGCGACCCCGGTGGGTGAGGCGCCTGTCGGTGCGGCGCTCGTGGGCGTGGACGGCGGGGTCGTCGCCGCAGGCGCGCCAGAGGTCGGTGAGGTGCTCGCCGACGAGTCCGGGGTGGTCGTGCCTGTGGTCGGCGACGACGAGGTCGAGCCGCGGGACCCGGTCTGGCCCCAGACGGCGCCGGCGATGAGGCCGACGACTGCGGCGATGGCCAAGGACACGAGCACGATCGCCCCCGCGGGCATGGAGCCACGGTCGTGCGAACGCTGCATCACGTCCCCACCCTAGGTCGGCCGTGGGGTGAAGTCCCGCGCGAGAAGGGAGTGTCGGTCACGGGTGGCAGGATCAGGGCATGACCCCGCATCCCAGCATCGACGGCACCCGGCTGACGACCGAGGCCTATCTCGAGCACCTCGACGCCGACGTCGCGGCGCTGATCGACGCTTCGGCTGACCTCACTGCCCCGGTCCCCGGCTGTCCCGACTGGACCGTGCGCGACCTGCTGTCGCACGTCGTCGGCGTCTACCGCCACAAGATCGTCGCGCTCGACACCGACGCGCAGCCCGAGCAGCAGGGCTTCGACTCCTGGGGGGTCATCGCCGAAGGCGCGGATCCGCGCGACGTCCTGCGCGAGGAGTACTCCGCTCTCCGCCAGCGGCTCACCGCGCGCGACGCGGCGGCCGCGACGTATGCCTGGTGGCCCTCCGAGCAGACCGTTGGCTTCTGGCAGCGCCGCATGGCGCACGAGACCGCGGTGCACCGATGGGACGAGCAGTCGGCCGCCGACGGCCCCGACGGTGCTGACGCGATCGAGGACGACCTCGCGGTCGACGGCGTCGACGAGCTGCTCGGGTGGCTCACCTGGCCGTGGGACGAGGTCCCTCAGCCGGCCGCCACCGGCCAGTCGGTGCTGGTCTCCACCGCCGACCACTCGTGGACCGTGACGCTGCATCCCACGCGGGTCGAGGTCGTCGGTGGGGGCAGCGAGTCCGCGGTCGCGCTGGTCGCGGGCGAGCCGTCCGGCCTGCTGCTGCACCTGTGGGGACGACCTGGTGAGCACGGCATCGCCACGGGTGGCGACAACGCCGCGCTCGAGCTCCTGCGCGAGCGACTCGTCATGCTCGCCACGTGATCGTGTCGGTGCCGCGTGCCTGAGTCGTGGGACTCCGTCCGCGCCGAGGTGCGTGCTGCACTGCTCGACACCGGCTCTCTGGTGCGAGCCGTGGGGGCGGGTCGACGCCGTGGCGTGCCGCTGCAGTGGCGCCGGGTCGAGCTGCGACCGGTCGGCATCAAGGGCGGCGTACGTCTTCAGGTGACGGCCTATGACGACGCCCAGGCCCACACCACCAACCACGACGACGCTGCTGCGCCTGCTGCTGTCGACGCTCTGCTCGACCAGGGCTTCGGCAACTGGCACGTCGAGACGACGAGCGAGGTCGTGCAGGTGCGCATCACCAAGAAGGGTGACGCGCAGGTGCACCGGTCGCGGCGAGACGCGCCCGTCGAGGTCGCGACCCCGGGTCATGACCGGGCCAAGCACCGGTTCTTCGATGTCGCACACCCCGACGTCCGGGCGTTCCTCACTGCGGTCGGCGTCGCTGACCACGAGGGGCGTATCAAGCCGAGCCGGCGGGACAAGTACATCCAGGTCGAGGAGTTCGTGAAGCTGCTCGACAAAGCTGTCGATGACGCCCGCACAGCCGGTGTGCTCCCCGATCCGACACCCGAGAACCCTTGGCGTCTGGTCGATCTGGGCTGCGGCAACGCCTACCTCACGATCGGTGCCTACGTCTGGCTCGCGCGCGTGCGTGGTCTGCCGGTGCGAGTGCACGGGATCGACGTGCGCGAGTCCTCGCGCGACCGCAACGCGGCGCGGGCCGCCGAGCTCGGCTGGGGCGACGAGCTCACCTTCGAGGCTGCAACCATCGCCGACGCCGCGACCGAGCCGCGACCGCAGGTCGTGATCGCGCTGCACGCGTGCGACACCGCGACCGACGACGCCCTCGCGCGTGCCGTGCACTGGGAGGCCCCGGTCGTGCTCGCTGCGCCGTGCTGCCACCACGACCTCCAGGCCCAGCTCGCCGACCACGACCGGCCGGCTCCGTCGCCGTACTCCCTGCTCACCCGCCACGGCCTGCTGCGCGAGCGGTTCGTCGACGTGCTGACCGATGCGTTCCGGGCGTCGCTGCTGCGCGCCGTGGGCTATCGCGTCGACACGGTGCAGTTCGTGAGCGACGAGCACACCCCGCGCAACCTGCTGCTGCGCGCGGTGCGCACCGGTGCTCCACCAGTGCCGAGTGACCTCGCCGACTACGACGCCCTCATCGACGAGTGGGGCCTTCACCCCGTTCTCGAGGCCCGCATCACGGCGGAGCTCGACGCCGCCCGGGCACGCGCCACCTGCTGAGCCGAGCGGCTGAAGGCAACCTTTCCGGGGGTCCAGCCACTACACATGTCGAGGGGCCGCGTCGCGGTCGACAGTGTGAGGGGCACGCTGATGGCCGATCGACCGGAGTTCGCGGAGTTCGTGGCGACACGTTCGCCCGCGCTCCTGCGTACAGCCAGACTGCTCACCGGTGACTGGGCGAGTGCCGAGGACCTGCTGCAGACCGCCCTCACCACGTCGTGGCGGAAGTGGTCGAGGATCTCGGGCAACCCCGAGCCCTATGTGCACAAGGTCATGGTCAACACCTATCTCGCCTGGACCCGACGCTTCTGGGTGCGAGAGCGCCCGACCGACGTGCTGCCCGAGACGGCGGTCGACGATGCGACGAGCCGGGTCGTCGACGAGGACGAGATCCAGGCGGCACTGCGCCGGCTGCCACGACGGCAGCGCACGGTCGTCGTGCTGCGCTACTTCGACGACCTGTCCGAGGTCGAGTGCGCCGCGATCCTCGGAGTGACGGTCGGGACCGTGAAGTCCCAGACCAGCAAGGCCCTCGCCGCCCTGCGCGTCGACGACGGCCTCACCGCCGACCGACCCCGACACGAGGTGAGCTGACATGTCCTACACCGAGCAGGATCTGCGTGAGTCGCTGCACCGCACGACATCAGCACCTCCTCCGGCGCCGAACCGTATGGCCCTCGTCGAGCTGGCCGTGCGCCACCGGCGCAGGCAGCTGGTCGTCGCCACCGTGGCTGCCGCGGTGCTCGCCCTGGTCGCCGTACCGGTCGTGCGCCTGCTCCCGGATCGCCTCCGGCACAACACCATCCCGGTGGGGACCTCGCCTGGGCAGGTCGACGCGATGATGAAGTACGCCACCTTCGTGACGGCGTGGACTGGTGCCATCAACGGGATCCGGGGGACCGATCCGGACGCGGGAGTCGTCGGTGTGCACGTGACCTGGAACCTTCCACCCTTCAACTGCATCAGCGCCACCGCGGACGAGGAGGGTCCCCAGGGAACCCAGCGGTCCTGGATCCTCGCATCGCCGTCGGCGATCCAGGGCTCCAGCGGTCTGTCCGCAGCGTCGGCCGGGCTGATCCTCCCGGTCGTCGCCTGGCCGAGCGGAGTGTCGGCCTGCGACCCCCCGACAGCCCCAGCGACGATGGCAGCTGCACCGAGCGGGAACACCCAGAACCTGCTGGCGTGGGGGCTTGTCTTCGCCCAGACCACGACCGACCCGTCTCGTCCGAGGCTCGACGTAGAGGCCGTCTACCGATCCATCCCTCCCGAGCTGGTGACCGAGGTCGGTCGCACGGTCTTCGCGGGGTACGAGCGCATCCGGCCGACGACGTACGGCTCCGACGGCGACCAGCTCGACCGAGTCCTCACGGCGATCGGCGGCTGGGTGAGCATCGCGCTGTCGCGGTCCGTGCTCGACACGACGTCACCCGTCTCGGGCCCGACGAGGCTGACGACGGACACCTACGTCGGCACGGTCGACATCCCCGCGGGCTACTCCGCACGGTGGGACTCCTCGACGGGAGCTTTCTGCGTGCAGGGGAGCATCGGATCGTCGGGAGTCCGGCACTTCACCGACGAGCAGTTCGTCGACGCTGGAGCGACCGTGCTCCCGCCCGTCGACGGCCCGTGCCGCTGACCGGTCGGACGCCTCCTACGACGTGGGATCTGCTCCCGCGGGCAAGGGGACCGGGGCGAGGCGTACGAGGGCGATGCCGATCAGCATGAGCAACGGGACGATCAGGAAGGCCGTGTGCACGCCGACGTGGTCCGCGACGGCGGCGAGGGCGAAAGGGGCGAAGCCGCTCGCGACACCGGCGGCGACCGACGTGAGGCCCGCCCCACGGTCGGCCTGACCCTCGGCGGCGATGACCGCGCGACCGATCGACAGCGGCGACTGCAGCCCGAGGCCGATGCCGGTGATCGAGAAGCCGACGAGCATCGGCACGGCTGACATCGACAGCCAGGCGAGGGCGAAGCCGACGATCGTGAGCCCCATCGAGGCGACGAGGACGACGTCGGGGTCGATGCGCGAAACAAGCGGCGCACCGCCGACGCGGCCGAACGCCATGCCCCCGACGATGGTCACCAGAGCGGCAGCGGCTGCCGCGCCTCCCAGACCGGCGCGGTCGCGGAGCAGGTCGCTGCCCCACAGCGTCAAGCAGAACTCCGTGCCGGCACATACGCCGAACACCACCAACGAGAGCCAGAACCGTGACGACAGCGGACCGCGTGGCGCGTGGCCAGGCTCGTCGTCGGGGTGGCCGTGCACCGCGTCGAACTCCACGAGGTGGTTCCCGCGCGCGATCTCGAGCACGACCAGGCCGACGACGGTGACGAGGATCCCGGGGCGCCAGCCCCAGCCGATCGCCACTCCGAGACCGACTGCCAGCGGACCGAGCAGCCCCATCGTCGCGCCGAGGCCGTGGGCCTCGCTCATCGCGCGCTGCGCCGCAGGTCCGTGATGGTCGGGCAGGAATGCGTTGACGCCCACCATGATCGCCGTGCCGCCCCCGCCCGCTATGAGAGCGCCGACCAGGGTCGCCCAGATCGGGTCGAAGCCGGTGTAGACGATGAGACCGATGGCCAGGGTGGCCGATCCCATACGCAGGAAGGGCCCGCGGCCGACGCGGCGTACGGCGTGGACCGCCACGAATCCGACGACGACGGACCCGACCGCCAGCGCGGTGCCGTGCAACGACGAGACGGTGCGTGAGTAGCCGTGCTCGTCTCGAAGGAGCGCGATGCTCGGACCGAAGGCGTAGAGGAAATAGCCGAAGAGCCCGATGTGGATGTAGGCGAGCCACGTCGCACGGTCGCGCACGACCGACGGCTGCGACAGCGGGCGCGTCGCCTTGTCGGTCACGGGGTCGCGCGGGCGTACAGGCTCACGACAGCGCCGACACCACGTGGTCGATGCTGCGGGTAAGACGACGTACGTCGTCGGGGTCGACCGAAGGGAACATCGCGACGCGCAGCTGGTTGCGGCCGAGCTTGCGGTAGGGCTCGGTGTCGACGATCCCGTTGGCGCGCAGCACCTTCGCGACGGCGGTCGCGTCGATCGAGTCGTCGATGTCGATCGTGCCGATGACCTGCGAGCGCAGGGCGGGGTCGATGACGTAGGGAGTGGCGTAGGTCGAGGCCTCGACCCAGCCGTAGAGCGCGTCGCTCGACTCCTTGGTGCGCGCGACGGCCCAGTCGAGGCCGCCGTTGGCGTTGAACCAGTCGACCTGCTCGGCCATGAGCAGGATCGTCGCGAGCGCCGGGGTGTTGTAGGTCTGGTCGAGGCGGCTGTTGTCGACTGCGGTCTGCAGGTCGAGGAAGGCGGGGATATAGCGTCCGCTCGCCTTGATCTCCGCGGTGCGCGCGATCGCCTTCGGCGACATGAGTGCGAGCCAGAGACCTCCGTCGGAGGCGAAGCACTTCTGCGGTGCGAAGTAGTAGACGTCGGACTCGGTCTGGTCGACCGCGAGACCGCCTGCGGCGGAGGTCGCGTCGAAGAGCATGAGCGCGTCGTCGTCGGCACGGATGACCCGCTTCGGCGTGATGGCGACACCGGTCGAGGTCTCGTTGTGCGGGGTGGCGTAGACGTCGACGCCGTCCTCCGCCTCGAACGACGGCGCGGTTCCGGGCTCGGACTTCTTCACGGTGGGCTCGCCGAGGAACGGCGCGTCCTTCACCGACGAGGCGAACTTCGAGCCGAACTCGCCGAAGGTGAGGAACTGCGCGCGGTCGCGTACGAGCCCGAAGGCCGCGACCTCCCAGAACGCCGTGGACCCGCCGTTGCCGAGCACGACCTCGTAGCCCTCGGGGAGCGAGAAGAGGTCGGCGAGGCCCGTGCGCAGGCGCCCGACCTGGGACTTCACCGTCTGCTGGCGGTGCGACGTACCCAGGAAGGAAGGAGCGATGGCTGCGAGCGCGGCCACCTGCTCGGGCCGGACCTTGCTCGGCCCGGCGCCGAAGCGACCGTCGGCAGGCAGGAGCTCGGCGGGGATGACGATCTGCAGCGTCTCGCTCACGGTGGGCCCTCACTGGTACGGCGTCAGGAGTGAACCTCCAGCCTAGGAACCCGAATGACCCTCGCACGCACGGGTCCACAGTCTGAGACACCCGTCACCCCCGCAGAACCGCCGTGTTCTATGTGGTGTGGTGTTTTTACCCCCCC
>JANXWJ010000033.1 GCA_025351185.1 Candidatus Nanopelagicales bacterium | reverse complement strand
AGCGTCGGCTTGTCTCGGTCCTGCTCGGCGTACCAGGCGCGCACGACCGTTGGAGTGATCGTGGACAGGTTCCGTGCGCCGAGGGCCGGGAGGATCTGCTGGTCGAGGAGACGTCGGTAGTGGGCATGGGTGCGCGGCTTGATCTCACGGCCATCCAGCCAGGCGTTCGCGTAGACCTCGAGCGTCGGGTCCGCGCTGGTCCGGTCCGCGCTGGTCGGGGAATGCGTCTCGACCGCCACAAGGAAGGCGTCGGCCGTGGTCATCCATAGCCAACCTTCGGCGTCCACCTTCGCGTCGAAAGACCGAGCGACCATGCGGGGGCGAATCTGACCCGTTGTCGGCACTCCCAGGACGTCGGTCGGGTGAGGGCGACGTGCCTGCCACTTGCCCGAGGAGAGGAGTCGTACCGAGCCGCCACCGGGACGACGAGCCGCCCGTTTCTGTCCCTTAGCCATATGACCGACCTCAGAATGTGGGTATCAACCAGAGTCGGGTTTCAGTGCACTATGCAGTGCACAGACGGTAACACGGGTGATAACCAGTGTTCGGTACTGATCCTGAAAATACTTATAGAATAGGACGATTTGGCGTAACCCTGCAGGACAGGAATGTACAGAAACTCTGGTTCGAATCCAGACGCGGGAGCAACACGACGAAGGCGGCCCGTCAGAGAGGGGCGGCCTTCGTGCTGTCGTGGGCCGGTCAGGCGGTGCATACGCCCTGGACGAGCACCGAGGCGGCCGGGAGGTCTGCCTCGCGGTGCTCGCGTACGGCGTCGGCGACCTGCTCGGGTGTGCTCTGAGTCCCGTCGTAGACGATGACGATGGAGTCGTCGCCGTCGACGAGGAAGTTGCTCTCGCCGAAGTCGGTGTAGCGGGTCGCGCCGATGCCGATGACGACGGTCGTGGGGGCGCCGGCTTCGCGTAGGAGGAGGCCGACATTCTCCAGCGGTGTCTCCGCAGACCCGGTCTGGTGGGTGAGGCGCTCCACGATCCAGTCGAGGAGCTCGTCGCCGAAGTAGGAGTAGCCGGTGACGGGGCTGTCCTGGCCGTAGGCGTGGGTGTCGTCGCCGCGGCGCAGGAAGCTGGCGATGCGCAGGGTTGCGGTCGCACCGCCGGCCCGCAGGTCGGTCACGGGGAACAGCGCTGCAGCGAGGCCCTTGGAGTCGGGTCCCCAATTCTTCTTCTCGCTGATCTTCTTCGCGCCCTCGCGCCGGATGGAGCAGTCGTTGAAGGCACCGATCGCGGTCTGCGTGAGCGAGGTGCCGTCGGTGGCGTAGGCGACGGTGCAGACCATCGCAGCCTCGGGCTCGATCTGGAGGTTGAGCGCGACGTCGGACACCGGCAGCGTGATGGCATCGGACGACAGCGGGAACTCCGCCAGGAACGTCGAGCCGCCGGGCACATAGAACGGGAAGATGCCCTTGGGCTTGGTGTCGTCACCGCCCACGCTCACGAAGTCGCCCGCCTCGCCCGCCTGCTCCAGGTGGCCGCCGAAGTTGCCGGCCACACCGAATCCGAACCAGCTGCGGGCCTCGTGGGCGTCGACGTTGAGCACCAGATCACCCTAGGTCGGTCGCTGCCCCACGGCTCACGAGGGGTCGGCGTCGAACGTCACGTGGATCCGCTCGATACGGATGCGCTCCTGCTCGCGGGCGAGGTACTGCAGAGCGCGACGGTCGGCCTCGGTCGGGTTGAGCATGTCGAGGGCGCGCGGCCACAGCCGTCGGTGCCGCACGATCGCGACCTCGGCGGCGTAGACGACGACCTGGCTGACGAGGTAGAGGAGTGCGAAGAAGCCGGCGATGGTGGCAAAGCTGCCGTAGACCGGGCCGGATCGGGCGACGAACTGAGGCAGCAGCGAGGCCCCGAACGTCAGAAGTCCGGCGACCGCCATCGACCCGAGGAGAGCGGCCGGCCAGACGATCCTGAATCGGGCGCGATGGGGCAGCAGCAGCGCGGTGGCCGCCCACATCAGCAGGAACATGATGGTCACGGTGCCCGTGTAGGCAGCGAGGAAGGAGACGTTCTGGATCTCGACGATCGAGCCCGACAGGACGGTCAGCACACCGATGCCGGCGGCACCGAGGATGAGCAGGAGCAACATCGCGATGATGCGCAGATAGCGCGGGAAGAACTCGAGCCGTGAGCGGTGCGGCACGGCGGCGACGTGGTTGAGCGTCTGATACGTGGAGAACACGATTCCGAGCCCGGTGAACAGTGCGGCCACGACGCCGATGACGAGCGGGAGCCCCCCGGTCGGCAGCGCCAGCAGCGCAGCATCGACGGTGTCCTGGAACTGGTCGGGAACGATGGCATCGACCACCTGCTGGCGCAGCGACTCGTTGTCGCGCAGTGCGGTACTGATCACGAAGACCACGAGCAGCAGCACGGGGAAGATGCTGAGGAAGCCGTAGTAGGTGAGCAGTGCTGCGTGCCGGCCACCTTCGTCGTCGCCGTACTTCTTGATGACGGCGTAAGGGAATCCCACGATCGTGTGTCGTCGCTGGAAGTCGTCGGCCCAGTCCCGCACCGTGTTGATCACGCCGCCGATACCGCCGCCCGCAGGTGCTGGCGCTGCCGCCGCAGCGTCTGCGGCCGAGTCCTCGGTGTCACTCACATGGACACTCTGCCTCAGGACCCGTCAGTCCTCGCACTGGCACGACCGAGGCTGGCGATGCCGGAGGCGTCGGCCGTCGTCGGTGCCACCGGGACAGACGTGCGTCAGCCCTGAGCGCTGACGACGCGTATCGGTGCCGAGTCGATCCAGGGCGGCCCTCCACGCAGCCACTGAGTCACTGTGGCTGCCTCGACGGCAGGTGAGAACAGGAAGCCCTGGGCGAGGTCGACGCCTTCCTCTGTGACGGCGCTGAGCTCGTGCTCGGTCTCGACGCCCTCGGCCGTGATCGACAGCCCGAGCCGCTGGCCGAGCGCCGCGACCGATGCCACGAGGCCGCGTCCGCCGGATCGCTGTTCATCCCTTGCACGAACGAGCCGTCGATCTTCAGCCCGTCGAGCGGGAGCTGACGGATCAGTGAGAGCGACGAATGGCCAGCATCGATGTGTTGTCTCTCAATCACCTCCGCGAGCGACTGCTGCCCGGCGCTCACATCGACGAAGATGCGGAAACGCTGCGCAGCGGTGCCCGACAGCTCCCGACGCAGTGCGCGGGCCTGATGCGCGATGATGAGGTCGAGCTCGTGCGTGGGGCCGCACTCGGTCATGAGGGGCTGAAACGCTGCGGGAGAGGGGATCCCGCTCGTCGGGTGTCACCAGCGGGCGAGTGCTTCGACGGCGACGATCTCGCGTGTGTTCGGGTCGAGCAAGGGTTGGCACCACGCTTCGAACTCGTGGTTGTCGAGCGCCCGGCGTAGCGCGTTCTCCCGCTTCAGGCGGTTCGACAGCGATGAGCGCATCGAGTCGTCAACGAGCACCACGCGGTTGCGGCGAGCGCCCTTCGCCTCGTAGAGCGCGGCATCGGCACAGTGCATGAGGTCGAGGGCTGAGGTGCTCGTACGGCTCAGGGCTATCCCGACGCTGATGGTCGTGACCACGCGGAGACCACCGATCGTGAACGGTGCGTCGAGCGGCGTGCGGATGCGTTCGCCGAGTCGTTGCGCACCGCCCGGATCGAGCCCTGGAGCCACCACGGTGAACTCGTCACCACCGAGCCGGGCGAGCAGGTCTTCGCTGCGCACGCTCTGCCGCAGCCGTTCCGCGACGTCGTGCAGGAGCTGGTCGCCCTGGATATGACCGAGGGATTCATTGACCACCTTGAAGCGGTCGATGTCGAGGTAGAGCACCGCAGTGCGGCCGATGTGCGCGCGTGCGAGCTGGTGCTCGAGGGTGTCGTGGAACAGCGCACGGTTGGCGAGCCCGGTGAGGTCGTCGTGGGTGGCCCGGTGCACGAGACGGGCGTTGGCCCCCGACGTCTGTGCCGAGAGAGCCTCCTCTGCGATCCGCGCACCGACGGAGTCGGTGATCAGCTGGCTGACGGCGACGAACGAGACGTAGAGCATCCCGACGAAGACCACTCCCAGCACCGCCAACCCCTTCGGAACTTCCGGCAGGAGCCAGCCGGCGGCGATGGCGACCCTCAGCGGCACGATCAGCACGAGCACGAGCACGAAGAAGAACGGCCGGTAGGCCGCCGCAGCAGGGCGGTCATCGATCCGATCGCGAAGGCGTCGGCCAGCAGGACCCCGACGACGTAGGAGGCGCGTCGGGAGAGCGACGGCTCGTTGACCAGAAGCACGAGAGTCACGGCAGCGGGCGTGCCGACGAGCATGAGTGCCCGCGAGGTGACCGCAGCGCGGGCCAGCATCTGCGCCTCCGCATCGTGACGCAACGCCGCGTTGGAGGTACGCCGCAATCCCCGTGGGTCCACACGTCGAGGCTAGGAGCGCCTGCGCGCGCGTTGCTCGCTGACGAGAGGTGATCGCGGGGCACCGTGAATCACGTCGATGTTCGGCTCGATACGCTGACAGTCGCAGGGGCGGTAGCTCAGCTGGTCAGAGCAGCGGACTCATAATCCGTCAGGTCGTGGGTTCGAGCCCCACCCGCCCCACTCACTACTCGGGCTTGCCTGTGTGCCCGTGGGGGTTTCGCCTGTTCCGGGGTTGGGGTCGCGTCGGGTAGATTACCCGGTTGGGCACGGTTGGGCACAGGTGCTGCGGGTCCAGGACGGGTCCGATCTTGAAACCGGGGGACCTGGTGGTCGGGAGCGGGGGACCGTCACCGGTGTCGGAGCAGTGCTACGACCGCGTGCTCCCCACCTGTCCATCGGGCGCCACATCG
>JANXWJ010000280.1 GCA_025351185.1 Candidatus Nanopelagicales bacterium | reverse complement strand
CCTGGCTCGCCACCCGCCTCCCCGGCTGCTGACCGCCGCTCGTCGCATCGCCTGGGTCCGGGGCGGGCAGGTGCGCGAGCGGGCGGGTTTGGGGGTGCGCTCGTGGTGCAGGCGCGGGTGGCGCTGGGCATCGGGGTGGGTGGGGGAGGATGGGGGTGTGATGTCGCCGGGGGTTGAGCTGTTGGGGCGCGGGGGTGTGCCTGTGGTGCTGGCGCCGATGGCGGGGATCACCAACCGGGCGTTCCGTCGGCTGGCGCGCGACGAAGCGCGGGCGGCCACCTGCGTCGTCGGCGCCGACGGCTCGGTGTCCGGTGGTGCCACCGGGATCTATGTCACCGAGATGATCACGTCGCGGGCACTCGTCGAGCGCAACGACGAGACGATGAAGATGATCGCAACCGATCCCGACGAGTCGCCGCGCAGCGTTCAGCTGTACGGCGTGGACCCCACGACGGTTGCCAACGCCGTACGCCTCCTCGTCGCCGAGGACCGGGCCGATCACATCGACCTGAACTTCGGGTGTCCCGTCGCGAAGGTGACCCGCAAGGGCGGCGGCAGCGCGCTGCCCTGGAAGCGCGGGCTCTTCCGAGCGATCGTGCGCGAGGCGGTGCGCACGTCCGACGAGACCGCGCGCGCGGTCGGTCGCGATCCGGTGCCGGTCACGGTCAAGATGCGCACCGGCGTCGACGACGACCACCTGACCTACCTCGAGGCCGGTCGCGCCGCCGCGGAGGAGGGCGCGGCCTGGGTCGCCCTGCACGGGCGTACGGCCAGCCAGCTCTACGGCGGCCAGGCCGACTGGTCCTCGATCGCCCGGCTCGTCGAGGAGCTCGAGCCCTACGGCGTACCCGTCCTGGGCAACGGCGACATCTGGACCTATCGCGACGCGCAGCGCATGGTCGCGGAGACGGGCGCGGCCGGCGTCGTCGTCGGACGCGGCTGCCTCGGTCGCCCATGGCTGTTCGGCCAGCTGGCAGCTGCGTTCTCCGGCCTCGAGATCCCGGCCGACCCCGATCTGCGCGCAGTCACCGAGACCATGCGGCGCCATGCCGCGCTGCTGTCCGAGGTGCTCGGACCGGACACCGGGCCGCGTGACTTCCGCAAGCACATCGCTTGGTATCTCAAGGGTTTCGTCGTTCGACGCGAGATCCGCCAGGGTCTGGCGCTCGCGAGCAGCCTCGAGGAGATCGACGCGTTCATCGCACAGATGGACCTCGACCAGCCGTGGCCGGGTGAGGTCTCCGAGGGTCCTCGCGGGCGCACCCAGCCGGGCAAGCGCGTGGCGCTGCCGGACCGCTGGCTCGACGACCCCGACGACCTCGAGGGCTTCCTCGACGACATCAGCGCCGCCGAGCTCTCCGTCTCCGGCGGCTGATCACCGCACCGGCGCAGGGCGCGGGCGGGAATGCACCGCGGACCGCAGCGGTTGGCGCAAGAAGCTGCCCGCTGCGTAGCGGCACCGTGCGACGACGTCGCCCATTCATCAGGAGCCGCCATGACCGACGCCGTCGTGAATGCCACCGCTGCAGGTCCGATCCGCATCGATCTGTGGGCCGACATCGCCTGTCCGTGGTGCTATCTCGGAGTTCGGCGCCTTGATGCGGCACTCGCTGCGAGCAGCGAGGACGTCGTCGTGCGGCACCGACCGTTCATGCTCAATCCGGACCTCCCCGCGGAGGGGGTGCCGATGGCCGGCTACCTCGAGGCGCTCATGGGCAGCGCCGAGGCCGTCGCCGACGGGCATGCGCGGCTCGCTGCGCTGGGCGCCGAGGCCGGCATCGCTTACGACTTCCCGGCCGTCACGAAGGCTCCCAACACCCGGCTCGTGCACCACCTGCTCGTGTCCTACGACGGCGACCCGCGCCAGCACGCCGTCGAGCTGGCGCTCTACTCGGCCTACTTCGAGCGGGGGCTCGACGTCACTGACGCGGTCACGCTCGTCGAGGTCACCGCCGGGGTGACGGGAGAGAGCGCTGACGACGTACGCGCTCGGCTCGACGCTCCGATGACCGACCTCGACGCGGCTTTCGCGCTCGGTCGAGAGCTCGGGATCAGGGCGGTGCCGACCTTCATCGCCGACGCCGGCGCTGACATCGATCCGGTGGTCGGGCTCTCTGCCGCAGCCGTCGCGGTGCAGGGCGCGCAGCCCGAAGAGGTTCTGCGCCAGGTCCTCGCCGAGGCACGTCAGCGAGCGGCGAACGCCTGACCCGCTGCCACCGTCGTGTCGATGAGGTCAGCGGGTGGCGAGCCAGGCGGCGACACCGGTGCGTGCGCACGCGACGTCCTGGGCGGGGAGGGCTCCACTCACGCCGACTCCACCGACCATCTGGTCGCCGACCCGCACCACCACGCCACCTTCGAGAACGGTGAGCGTGAACGACAGCTGCTCGTCGATGAGGGGCAGGAGATCGGGGTAGCTCGACCGCAGCACCTCGAGGTCGGCCGTGTCGCTGCCCATGGCAGCGGCCGTGCGCGCCTTGGTGCGCGCGACTCCGGCCGTGAACCAGGGCGCGCCGTCCATCCGGGCGCAGGCAAGCTCCTGAGCATGCGCATCCACCACGCACACGGTGATGGTGAGGTCGCCAACCTCGGCCGCACCGAGAACCGCATCGACGATGAGGCGGGCATCGGCCAGGCCGAGGGAGTCAGTCATGCGCTGATCGTGGGTGTGTCCGCCCCGCCTCCGCAAGCGAGGGTCCGCAGGACGGCACGCCGGGCGATGTCGCGCTCATCACGTCGAGATCGGCTGCACGGCCAGGAAACGCAAGCGGTTGCATCACTAGCGTCGGGACCGAGGTGTCGACCCACGGCGCTTCTCACCTGCTCATGGGGCCAGCGCTACCCGGAGGAACCAGATGCCCAGCAACCAGTTCGTGTACGACTTCTCCGAGGGTTCCAAGGACATGAAGGATCTCCTCGGTGGCAAGGGCGCCAACCTCGCGGAGATGACGCGCCTAGGGCTCCCGGTGCCCCCCGGATTCACGATCACGACCGAGGCCTGCCGCACCTATCTGGCCAACGGCAAGGAGCCGGCCGACCTGAGGGTGCAGGTGACGCGTTCGTTGCGCCACCTCGAGGATGCTGTCGACCGGCGGCTGGGCGATCGTCATGATCCGCTGCTGGTGAGCGTTCGGTCCGGGGCGAAGTTCTCGATGCCCGGGATGATGGAGACGGTGCTCAACATCGGGCTGAACGACGCGAGTGTCGTGGGGCTGGCCGAGGCGAGCGGCAGCGATCGGTTTGCCTGGGACTCCTATCGCCGGCTGATCCAGATGTTCGGCAAGACGGTGCTCGGCATCGAGGGTGAGCAGTTCTCCGACGCGCTCGACAAGGCGAAGGCACGCAAGGGCGTGACGAGCGACGTCGATCTCGACGTCACGGATCTGATGGCACTGGTGCAGCGGTTCAAGGACATCGTCTCGGAGGAGTCGGGGCGTGACTTCCCGCAGCATCCGCGCGAGCAGCTCGATCTCGCGATCCGCTCGGTGTTCGACTCGTGGAACACCGACCGGGCGCGGATCTACCGCCGTCGCGAGCGGATCCCGCACGATCTCGGGACCGCGGTGAACATCTGCACGATGGTGTTCGGCAACCTCGGAGACACCAGCGGCACGGGCGTGGCCTTCACGCGCGACCCGTCGACCGGAGCTCCCGGGGCGTACGGCGACTACCTCGTCAACGCGCAGGGCGAGGACGTCGTCGCAGGGATTCGCAACACCTTGAGCCTCGACGACCTGTGCGACATCGACCGCGCCGCGCACACCGAGCTGATGGCGGCGATGCGGCGGCTCGAGACGCACTATCGCGACCTGTGCGACATCGAGTTCACCATCGAGCGCGGCAAGCTGTGGATGCTGCAGACCCGCGTGGGAAAGCGCACTGCCGCGGCGGCGTTCCGGATCGCCACCCAGCTCGTCGACGAGCACCTCATCACCGAGGACGAGGCGCTCGACCGGGTCACCGGTGCGCAGCTCGCCCAGCTGATGTTCCCGCAGTTCGACTCCTCCGCTCCACGCAATCTCGTCACGAGGGCGATGGCGGCGAGCCCGGGAGCAGCGGTGGGACGCGTGGTCTTCGACTCAGCGACTGCGGTCGCGTGGTCCGCCCGCGGAGACGACGTCATCCTCGTGCGCAGGGAGACCAACCCCGACGATCTCGAGGGCATGATCGCTGCCGCCGGCATCCTCACGTCGCGCGGCGGGAAGACGAGCCACGCGGCCGTCGTGGCACGTGGCATGGGCAAGACCTGTGTCTGCGGCGCCGAGGAGCTCGACGTCGATGTGGCCGCGAAGCTCGCGCGGGTCAAGGACCTCACGATCCTCGAGGGCGACACGATCTCGATCGACGGGTCGACAGGTGAGGTCTTCCTCGGCTCGATGCCGGTGAAGCCGTCGCCGGTCGTGACCTACCTCGAGCACGGCGTCGAGCAAGCGACCGTCGATGCCGACGAGGAGACCGCGCTGCTCGTCAAGGCGGTCGACCGCCTGCTCGCGCACGCCGACGACACCCGTCGCCTGCGGGTTCGCGCCAACGCCGACACCGCCGAGGACGCAGCGCGCGCCCGCCACCTCGGTGCCGAGGGAATCGGGCTCACGCGTACCGAGCACATGTTCCTCGGGGACCGTCGGGTGCTGATCGAGCGCGTGATCCTGTCGGACTCCGGCGAGGACCGCGACTTCGCCCTCGCCGCTCTGCTTCCCATGCAGCGCAAGGACTTCTACGAGCTGCTCGAGGCCATGGACGGGCTCCCGGTGACGATCCGGCTCCTCGACCCACCGCTGCACGAGTTCCTCCCCAACTTCACCGAGCTGTCGGTGCGCGTCGCGGTGGCGCACGCCGAGGGCAACCCCGACGCGAAGGAGCTCGCGCTGCTCGCCGCGGTCGAGCGGCTGCACGAGTCCAACCCGATGCTCGGGCTCCGTGGTGTGCGCCTCGGGCTCGTCGTACCCGGGCTGTTCGCCCTGCAGGTCCGCGCGATCGCCGAGGCGACCGTGCAGCGGATCAAGGACGGTGGCAACCCGAAGGTCGAGATCATGGTGCCGCTCGTCGGCTCCGTGATGGAGCTGCACCTCGTCGCCGACGAGACCGACGGCATCGTGCACGAGATCGCCGAGCGCGAGGGTATCGACCTGCACATCCCGGTCGGCACCATGATCGAGCTGCCGCGGGCCGCACTCACCGCGCACCGTATCGCCGAGGTCGCGGAGTTCTTCTCCTTCGGCACCAACGACCTCACCCAGACCACGTGGGGCTTCAGCCGCGACGACGTCGAGGCCGAGTTTTTCGCGGCCTACCTCGACAAGGGGGTGTTCACGGTGTCGCCGTTCGAGTCCCTCGACGTCGACGGTGTCGGGCGCCTGGTGCAGATTGCGTGCGACGAGGGCCGCGCCACCCGACCCGACCTCAAGATCGGCGTCTGCGGCGAGCACGGCGGCGATCCGGAGTCGGTGCACTTCTTCCACCGCGCGGGTCTCGATTATGTGTCCTGCTCGCCCTTCCGCGTGCCGGTCGCCCGGCTCGAGGCCGGCCGCGCGGCGCTGGCGTCGGCGGTGTCCGACACCCGTTGACCGGAGTACGGCTCCCGCCGTGCAGCACGAGCGAGACACCGACGGGCGGGCCCTCCACGAGGAGGTCCCGCCCGTCGTTCGTCGTCCGGGCCGACCGAGGGGGGTTGGTCGGGTGCGGACGGTGTGCGTCTCGAGGACGCGTCAGTGGTCGGGTCGTTCAGTGACGCGGGCGCTCAGGAGGTGCTGGACGCGCTCGGAGCGGTCGAGCTCGACTGGCTGCCGCCGGGGTTGGTGGTGCCGGGGCCGTCGTTGTCGTTGGGGTCAGGGTCGACCCCGTTGGCCGGACCGCCCTCGCCACCGGCACCAGGGCCGCCGGTCTGCGTGCCGGTCACGGCGAAGTCCTTGCCGACCTGCACGATGACGTGGTCGCCGGCGGTCGTGACGATGTGCGCCTCGTAGACGCCGTCAGAGTCGGTCTCGACGCGCTCGATGATGGCGTTCGGGTACGTCGCGAGCGCGGCGGCGGTGACCTTGGCTGCGGTGTCGCCGGTGAGCAGCTCCTCGTCCGACCGCTGCGACTTCGACGGGTCGATGGTCCTCGCGGTGCCGCTGGTCGAGGACCCGCCGGTGGCGGTGCTCGACGAGCTGCTCGACGAGTCCGCCGGGGTCGGGGTGTTCGTCGCGGCGCTCGCCGTCATGGTGCCGGCGAGGATGACGCCGCCCGCGAGGCCGGCGGCGACGAGGGCAGCGCCCGCGCCCCAGCGACGTGCGGACTTGGCGGTGGCTGTCTCGGTCTCGTTGTCGATCATGTGGGCTCCTTGATGGGGTTGGCCCGGGGTGTGACCCTCGGGTTCTTCGTGACTGCCACGTTGGGTGCCGAGCATGTGAGGACCGTGGCTGCGACAGGGTGCGAACCGTGTGCGAACGATGTGGAGGAATGGTGGGACCACAGGCGCCCATCGGGGACACTGGTGCGGTGACCGCCGCCGTCGACACCGAGACCCCAGCCGGGTCGGTGCCTCGACGCACGCCCGCGCGCCGGGTGGTGCGGTGGATCCTCGTGCTCGTCGTGCTGGGCGTCGTGGTCGCACCCCTCGCGCTGGCGGGGATGGTCGTCGCCACCGCGCGGCACGACGACCGCACTCCCACCGATGCCGTCGTCGTGCTCGGCGCGGCACAGTTCAACGGTCGACCGAGCCCCGTGCTCGAGGCCCGTCTCGGACATGCGAGGTCGTTGTTCGACGGCGAGGTCGCGCCGCGGATCGTCACGGTCGGGGGCAACCAGCCCGGCGACATCACGACGGAGGCCCAGGCCGGCAAGGACTGGCTCGTGCAGGCCGGCACCCCGAGGGCTGCCGTGACGGCGGTGCAGACGGGCAGCGACACGCTGGGCAGCCTCACAGCGGTCGCCCAGCTGATGGCCAGCAAGGGATGGACCAGCGCGACGATCGTGACCGATCCGGCGCACCTCGCGCGCAGCCTCGCGATCGCCCGGGCGCTGGGCATCGACGCGCACGGTTCGCCCACGTCGTCAGGCTCCGGCTCGAGCATCACCGCCGACTATGTGGGGCGCGAGACCGCTGGCCTGCTGTGGTTCTGGCTCGCGGAGCACCGGCGCGTCGACCAGGTCGTCGGCGCCTGAGTCGCGGCCCCGGTCGCGACGGGTCGCTAGGGTCAGTGGTGATGGACCTCTACACCGACGACGACCGGCTCTCCGACGGCTACGAGCCGCGCGACGAGGCGCGGTGGATCCCCGAGTCGCCCAAGCGACCCGGGCGCACGGCGTTCGCCCGTGACCGCGCCCGCGTGCTGCACTCCGCAGCCTTGCGCCGCCTTGCCGCGAAGACGCAGGTCATGGTGGCGGGGGAGAGCGACTTCCTGCGCACTCGCCTCACGCACTCGCTCGAGTGCGCTCAGGTCGGGCGCGAGCTAGGTGCCGCGCTCGGCGGCGACCCGGATCTGGTCGAGACCGCGTGCCTCGCGCACGACCTCGGGCACCCGCCGTTCGGGCACAACGGCGAGGACGCTCTCGACGAGGTGGCCGCGTCGGTCGGCGGGTTCGAGGGCAACGCACAGTCGCTGCGCATCCTCACCCGCCTCGAGGCCAAGACGTTCAGCCCGCCCGACGGTCCCCGACCGGGTGGCCCGGTGGGCCTCAACCTCACGCGCGCATCCCTCGACGCCGCATCGAAGTACCCGTGGCCGCGGGTCGAGGGCAGGCGCAAGTTCGGTGCCTACGACGACGATCTCGATGTGTTCGCCTGGATCCGCGCTGAGTCACCCGACGGTCGCACCTGCTTCGAGGCGCAGGTCATGGACTGGTCCGACGACGTCGCCTACTCCGTACACGACGTCGAGGATGCACTCGTCGCAGGGCATCTCGACATCCGGGCGATCACCGGTGCCGGCGGCGTCGAGGACCCCGAAGGGCTGCTCGACGTGGCTCAGGGCTATGCCGATGATGCCGAGCGCGCCGAGCTCGGAGCCGCCGTCGTACGCCTCACGTCGTTGCCGTTCTGGCCGTCGTCCTATGACGGGTCGCTGCGCGATCTCGCTGCGCTGAAGAACCTCACGTCGCAGCTCATCGGGCGCTTCGCGGGTGCCGCGGAGGCAGCGACGCGGTCGGCCTATGGCGACGGGCGGCTCACGCGCTACGGTGCGGATCTGGTCGTGCCCCGCGAGCAGCGGCTCGAGGTCGCCGTGCTCAAAGCCATCGCCAACCGCTGGGTGATGCAACGGGCGGGTGCCGAGTCGGTCTATTCCGACCAGCGCGACCTCGTGCAGGAGCTCGTCTCGGCCCTGCGCCTCGCAGGCCGCGAGGCGCTCGACCCGGTCCTGCGGACGGCGTACGACGACGCACCCGACGATGCCGCACGCCTGCGCGTGGTCGTCGACCAGGTTGCCAGCCTCACCGACCGCAGCGCCGTCGCCTGGCACGCCCGCCACTGCCGCCGCTGACCGCCCGCGCTGCCCCGGTCGAGGTCGCGAGTAACAGGTCCAACGGTCGCTCAGGAGGCCTGGTCAGCGACCATTGGACCTGTTACTCGGGTCCCTGGGGGTCAGGCGGTGCGGACTGCGGTTTCTAGGGCTGTGAGGTCGTTGTCGTCGGTGTAGATGTGGGGGCTGGCTCGGACCAGGCCGGTGACGCCGTGGGCGTCGAAGTCACGTACGGCGTACTCCCTCGGCGAATAGCTCACGTTGACGCCCGCGTCCTTGATCGCGCGCACGACGTCGGCCGCCTCGCGGCCCTCGACGGAGAACGTCACGATGCCGGTGCGGTGCCCGCCCCGGTCGCGTACGACAACACCCGGGATCTCCATGAGCAACAGCCGGATCCGGTCGGCGAGCCAGCCGATGCGCGCTGCGATCACGTCGAGCCCGAGGTCGAGGGCGTAGTCGGCGGCGGCGCCCATCCCGAGCATCGCGGCGTAGGACTTCTCCCAGTTCTCGAAGCGCGTGCCGCCCTCGGCGACGTCATAGGTCGACTCGCTCGTCCAAGTCGCGGCATGGAGGTCGATCAGTGCTGGTTCCAGGGTGAGCGCCCGGTCGGAGGCATAGAGGAACCCGGTGCCGCGCGGACCGCGGAGGAACTTGCGGCCGGTGGCAGAGAGGAAGTCGGCGCCGATCGCGACCGCGTCGACGGGCACCTGGCCGACCGACTGGCAGGCATCGACGACATACCACGCCTGCGGTGCCAGCGCGCGGACCGTAGCGCCGACCTCGGCAACGGGGTTGAGCAGACCGTTCTGACTCGGCGCGTGGGTGACGGCGACGACCTGCACGCGCTCGTCGAGCATCGATCGCAGCGCCTCGACGTCGAGCACCCCGGAGGCGTCGTCCGGCACCGCCTCGAGGGTCGCGCCGACGCGTCGCGTCGCTGCCAGCAGAGCGAGCACGTTGCTGGCGTACTCCGCCTGGGAGACCAGGATCCGGTCGCCGGCGACGAGCGGGATCGACAGGAACCCGCGCAGCCACGAGTCGGTCGCGCTGGTGGTCAGCGCGATGCTGCTGGCCGGCGCGCCGACGAGGCGGCCGACGGAGGCGTACGTCGCGTCGAGCCGCTCCTGCGCCTCGGCGTGCGCCTCATAGCCCCCGATCTCCGCCTCACGCCTCAGGTGCTCGATCATCGTGTCGACCACGACCTGGGGCGGCAGCGCCGACCCCGCGTTGTTGAGGTGGTGCGTACGCACGCACCCCGGGGTGTCGGCCCGGAGCCGGGCGAGGTCATCAGCCGACAGCCCCGAAGGGTCACTGGCCGGGGGAGCGGGGATCACAGAGGTCACCCGGTGATCCCACCACACCGACGCCGGGAGCCGCGCGTGAAGTGACGGCCGGTGCAGCGCTCCCGGCAACCGGTGGGATCCCGTCCGGTCGCGGCGCCGACGTCGCAGCGTTCGAGAAGGGGACGGGAGCGCACCCGAGCCGCCTGGCTGGCGGGATTGCGCCGACGGTGGAGGGCGCGGGCGCGGGTTGGACGGGCTCCGTAGGATCACTGGCGTGGCCGGGCGGATCAGGGACGAGGATGTCGTCCTCGTACGTGAGAGGGCCCGCATCGACGAGGTGATCCGGGACTACGTCACGCTCAAGTCGGCTGGCGGCGGCAGCCTCAAGGGCATCTGCCCGTTCCACGACGAGCGCAGCCCGTCGTTCAACGTGAGCCCCGCCAAGGGCGCGTGGTACTGCTTCGGGTGCGGCGAGGGCGGCGACGTCATCGCCTTCCTGCGCAAGATCGACCACCTGTCCTTCACCGAGGCGGTGGAGAAGCTTGCCGGGCGCTACGGCGTCACGCTGCGCTACGCCGAGGGCTCGGCTGCGCCGGGTCGCCAGGTCGGCAACCGCAGCCGCCTCATCGAGGCGCACAAGGCGGCCGCCGCGTTCTACGTCGAGAAGCTCGCGTCCCCGGAGGCGGAGACCGGCCGCCGGTTCCTCACCGAGCGCGGCTTCGACGCCGACTCGGCCGCCCACTTCGGCGTCGGCTATGCCCCCAAGGGCTGGGACTCCCTGCTCCTGCACCTGCGCAGCACGGGCTTCACCGACGACCAGCTCGTTGAGGGTGGCCTCGTCGCCCGAGGGGGGCAGCGCGGAATCTATGACCGCTTCCGCGGGCGCCTCGTCTGGCCGATCCGCGACACGAGCGGCGACGTCGTCGGCTTCGGCGCCCGCAAGCTCTATGACGATGACGACGGCCCGAAGTACCTCAACACTCCCGAGACGCCGCTCTACAAGAAGAGCCAGGTCCTCTACGGCATCGACCTCGCGCGCAAGGAGATCGCCAAGCGCAAGCAGGCCGTGATCGTCGAGGGCTACACCGACGTCATGGCCGCGCACCTGTCCGGCGTCGAGACGGCGGTCGCCACCTGTGGCACGTCGTTCGGCACCGATCACATCAGCGTGCTGCGTCGCCTGCTCATGGACGACGGCGTCTTCACCGGCGAGGTCGTCTTCACCTTCGACGGTGACGCGGCCGGCCAGAAGGCAGCACAGCGCGCATTCGGTGAAGACCAGCGGTTCACCGCGCAGACCTTCGTCGCGGTCGAGCCCAACGGCATGGACCCCTGCGACCTGCGCATCGCCAAGGGCCCGGAAGCCGTGCAGGAGCTGGTGAAAGCGAAGGTGCCGCTCTTCGAGTTCGCGATCCGCACCGAGCTCAAGGGTCACGACCTCGACCACGCCGAGGGTCGCGTCGCCGGTCTGCGCGCCGCGGCCCCGGTGA
Source organism: Candidatus Nanopelagicales bacterium (assembly GCA_025351185.1). GTDB lineage: Bacteria > Actinomycetota > Actinomycetes > S36-B12 > CAIYMF01 > Longivirga. The sequence continues at coordinate 1,632 of JANXWJ010000280.1, read as the reverse complement.
TCGCACGCATCCGTGACGAGGCGCTGCGCCCGGAGTACATCCGCAAGGTGTCCGGCTGGCTCGCCATCCCCGACGACGAGGTACGCCGCGCGGTCCAGGCCGCCGGGCGCGCCCAGCCGCCGGCGGCGCGGCGCAGCGCGGATCCCGAGGCGCCCACCGTCGAACAGGTTGCGGGCGCGATCCCGCGCCTGCCCCGGCCCGACCCGCGCGACAAGGTGGCAGCGGTCGAGCGCGAGGCGCTCAAGGTCTGCCTCCAGGCGCCGCAGCTCGGCGGTTCCTGGGTCGACGCGCTGGAGACCGATGCCTTCCGGTCACCTGCCTACTCCGCCGTGCACGCGGCCATCACCTCGGCCGGCGGCGCGGCCTCCGGGCTCGTCGACCGCGCGTGGCTCGATGCCGTGCTCGCCGCCTGCCCGGACGACGCCGTACGCGCTGTCGTGCACGAGCTCGCCGTCGACCCGATGCCGACCGTCGAGGTCGACCAGCGCTATGCGCAGTCGGTCATCGCGCGCCTGCTGGAGATCGACGCCTCGCGGCGCATCACCGACGTCAAGGCGCGCCTCCAGCGCGTCGAGCCGTCAACCGACCCCGACACCTATCAAGCACTGTTCGCCGATGTGCTCGCGCTCGAGACCTACCGCCGCGGCCTGCGCGAACAGGTAGCCGGCGGCCCGTCGTCATGACGCCGGTCATGAGGTCGGTCATGCATCCGGTCCGGGGGCGGTCATCGTGAGGCTGCGTCCGCCTGCCGAGGTCCGTGCCCGCGCGCCCGGCGAGCGAGTACTCGGCTGGTGCCCTTCGGGCACCTCGACCCTCGTGGCCACCGACAAGGCGCTGCTGCTCCCTGAGGTCGACGGTGTCGAGGTCCGGATCCCGTGGGACCTCGTGCTGCGTGCGACGTGGGAGGAGTCTGCGGTCGAGGTAACTGCCCAGGACTCGCCGGGTGGACGCGCGGTCGTTCGCCGGATCCCCATCGCCGAGGAGCCGGGCGCGCTGCCCGAGGTGGTGCGCGAGCGGGTCAACGCAAGCATCGTCGTGCAGCACCACGTAGAGCTGGTGGGGGAGCGCGGCGCGCGTTTCGTCGCCCGACGAGAGCCCGGCAGCTCCGAGCTGCGATGGTCGGTGGTCTTCGACGGTGGCCTCGACCCGAGTGACCCCGAGCTCCGCCGCCGCGCTGATGAGGCCCTCGCGAGCCTGCGCATCTCTCTCGGGGTGTGAGGCTGATCTGTCGGTGGCGACCGGCGTGACCTGAGGAGAACACCTCAGGTTCACCCGCGTGTCGGGCGCGATTTTCGACCGACCCCGCGCACTTGCTATCCTCCTACCGCCACGTCACGCAGGTGACTCGGCAGCACTATCCCGCGTAGCTCAACGGCAGAGCTCCCGACTGTTAATCGGGCGGTTTCTGGTTCGAATCCAGACGCGGGAGCCCCGAAACCCCTTGCAGCGCAGGGGGTTTCGTTATGTGCAGCCCCGGCGTGCCACAGTTCGTGCCACACGCGGCGTTCCGCCACACATCCACCAGGCGGACATCGCCGGTGGATTTCTTCCCTCCCCAGGGTGGGGACGGCTCCCGCGCAGGTCAGAGGCCTGTACGAGTGAAGCTGCGTCCAAGATCACCAAGTTGTCCAC
>JANXWJ010000278.1 GCA_025351185.1 Candidatus Nanopelagicales bacterium | reverse complement strand
CTCGACGTCGCGCTCGAGGTGCTCGGTCGCGGTCTCGCGTTCGGCATCTACCCCGAGGGCGCACGGTCGCGCGACGGTCGTCTGTACCGCGGCCGTACCGGCGTGGCCCACCTCGCGCTGACCTCAGGTGCACCGGTGGTTCCGGTAGGTCTCATCGGCACAGAGAGGCTCCAGCCGGTCGGCAGCCGTGCACCTCGTCTGGTGCGGGTGACCGTGAAGTTCGGCAAGCCCCTGGATTTCCGCGGCCGACTCGAGGGCGTGCCCGCCGGTCGGGCGCGACGCGATGTGACTGACGAGGTGATGGCCGCCATCCAGTCACTGTCGGGTCAACATCACGCCGGCGGCTACAACGAGCGCCAGCCCACAACCTGATCCCTCGGAATCTGCGTGAAGCAGCCGAAGGTGCTCGGAAGACACCGTGTTTCTGTGCACTGTCGGGTGTTCGACGGCGGCTGCGGGTCAGGCGGCCCTGCCCTTGAGTGCTGAGCGGGAGAGCCACTGTGCCCACGGCATGTTGTACGGCGCACCGGTGCCGTTCCAGAACTCCATGGCGCGCGGTGTGCCTGTCGTCACGACGGCATCACCCGGGATCGTGGTGTCGTAGAACCACTTCGCCGGTGCGGTGAGCAGGTTGGTGCAGCCGTGCGACCCGTTGCGCCTGCCAATGCGGCTCGCCGCCCACGGGGCTCCGTGGACGTACTCCCCCGTCGGCGTGATGCGGGTGGCCCACGGTGCCTGCACGTCGTACTGGTCGTTGGGGTCGGTGATCCCGGCGAGGATGCTCGACATGTGCCGCAGGGGATATTTCTCCATGACAGCCTTGATGCCCGAGCGGGTCTCGAAGCCCACCTTGCCGAGCGAGACGCCGTAGGTCTTCACGACCTTGCCATCGATCGTGACGACCATGCGGTCGGTCTTGCCGTTGACCTTGGCCACGAAGGCGTGACCGATGCGCAGCGAGTACGGGCGGGTCGTCGTGGCGGCACCCACGACGTCGACCGACGCCGAGCTGCTCAGCACCACTCCGCGCAGGGCGAGCCGCACCTCGACTCGCGCGTGCCCTGGCCAGAAGGTCGACTGCCGGAAGACCGCGGTCGAGGAGTCCTTCCAGTACCACGCACCGCGGGAGAACTTCCCGTTGACGTAGACGAGCATGTGCGACTCGGCCGCCGCCTTGCGGCTCACGGGTGAGCTGAAGTGCGCGGTGATGGGTGAGGCGATTCCGACCAGCGCGCCGCTGGAAGGGGTGACCGTCACGGAGACCGGCCTCGTGGGGGTCGGCGGCGGCGTGTGCTGGCCGGGCGGCGGTGCGCTCGGGCCGGTCGGCGACGGCGCCGCGGCAGGCGCGACGGCAGACGCGGGCGCCAGCACCGCGGTCACACTCAGCGCAAGCACGCTCGCAGCCAACCCGGTCGCGCGCAACGGCCTGCGCCAGATGGCACGGGCGGCAGTCATGGGGCCCCCTAGCGAGCTCAGGACGTCGTCGGTCCGGCACCCATCGGGCGCAGTCCTGGCCGAACTGTAGCCGTCAGGGCAGAACGACGACCGTGTCGCCGACCTTGACCCAGGAGTAGAGCCACTGCGCGTCGCTCCGCTTCTGCCGCACGCAGCCTCCGGCGCCGATCGCCCGGCCGAGCTGGTTCTCGCCCTGGATGGGCACTCCCGCGAACGACCGAGGGATCGTGTGAAAGCCGATCCGCGCCCCGGTGATGCCGTGGGCGAAGCGCACCATCAGGTCGAAGCGCAGCTTCTCCGCCGGGTTGGACGCGGTGGGCGACTTGGAATAGACGTGGTAGATCTGCGGCCGGGGCCGACCGATGCGCCCGGTCACGGGGTAGTCGCGCAGGACCTGGCCGTCGGCGCCCACAAGCCACAGGTGGGCGCCGCGCTCGGTGTAGACGATGCGCCGACCCGATCCGCTGTCCGCCGGCAACGGTCGGGAGGGGCGAGAGGCCGGGATGCCTCGAACCGGTCGCGCATGCGGCGGTCTCGGGTCCGTCACCAGCGCCACCGCGGGTCGCGCCAGAGTGGTCGACACCGGCGATTGCGGAGCTGGCACTGCTGACGGCGCAGTCGTCTCGATGCCGAACGGCGATCGCGCCGCGCCCAGCGCTCTCGTCGCCGCCGTCAGCGAGCCCAGAGCGGACGAGCGTTGCGCTGGCGGGAGTGCCGCAGGAGAGCTCACTGCTGCGGAGTGCACGGCTGTGCGGGCGCGCGCAATCGTCGGCGCGGTCGGACCCACCGGGGTCGTATGCCGAACGGTCGTCGTACGCCGCGCCGACGTTGCCGACGTCGGGGCAGCGGCACGCCGTGCAGGTGACGTCACCGTCGTCGTCGAGGCGCCCGCACTCGACGACGACGCAACGATGGTGGAGGTGGAACCCGCTGTGGCCGTCGTACCCGCACCAGCGGTCGACGGCAGCACGAGGCCGCAGACGACCCCGGCCGCAACCGATCCGGCGGCCAGCGACATCAGCCGACGGCGTTGGGCCGCGGCACGTCCAGGAGCTCGCTCCGGTCGCCGCATCGAGGTCGGAGGCGCGTCGCGGTCACCAGGCTCAGGGCTCGACGAGCTGAGGACGGCGGACGACGTGGGATCGACGGGCACGGGCACTCCCTGGGGCAGCATGCAGGCGCAGACCCCGAGTCAAGGGCCTGTGCCGACCGCTTCCCCGCAGCCTCGTGCGCTGCCGCTCGACGTGCTCAGAGTGCCGGGACCGAGCATCGCGCGTCTCAGCGACACGCCGAGCACTTCACGCGGCACCCCGCTCCGCCGCGACCACTGCCCAGCGGCACAGGTCACCTGGCCCTCGACGACGGCACGGTCGAGCCGCACCAGACGATGACCGCGCGACTTGGTGGTCGCGGCGGCACCGATGTACGACGTGGCACCGCAGGTGCACGAGATCGAGTAGGACGAGGACGGGACGGACAGCGGCGCAGAAGACACGATGACCTCAGGACAGGCAACGGGGGACGACCATTGGTCGCCTCTTCTCGGACTGCTCCCGACCATTCAGTTCGACTGGGTGCCGAACGTCACGTCACCGATCCATGATCGACGCCAAGTCAGCCGGCTCCCGCAGCTCAGCCGCACCCGGCAGCCCTGCGGCGCCGTGCACCGGACGCCGCGTCATCGCACCCACGTACATCGCCGAGATGGCACCTGCGCACCTTCGGGGGCGGCCCGGTTCCCTGCCGCAGCTCGCGATCGTGAGCGGCATCTTCCTGGCCCTGCTGTCGGCGTACCTCATCGCGACTGCTGCTGGAAGTGTTTCCAGCGAATGACTTCTCGGGATCGAAGCGTGGCGGTGGATGTTCCTCGTCGAGATCATCTCGGCAGTCGTCTACGGCTTCATCGAGAGCGACTCCCTCCAGATCTCGGTGGTCCGCGGCGGCATCGACATCGGTGCGACCATCGTCGCGATCCTGCAGCCGACGCTCACCGGTTGGGCGGCGACCCTCGCCCTCGTCGCGGCCAACGGCTTCGTCTTCTTCTTCGGGTTCAGCTGGGGACCGGTCGTGTGGGTGCTGCACGGGGAGATGTTCCCCAACCGGATCCGCGCGATCGCACCCTCGGTCTCCGCATCGGCACAGTAGGTCGCCAACTTCCTCGTCTCGACCTCCTTCCCCCCGCTCGCCGCGAACAGGCTCGGCATCGCCTACGACATCTATGCCTTCCTTGCCGTCCTGTCGCTGCTCTTCGTGCGGCGCGCGGTTCGCGAGACGCGCGGGCAGGAGCTCGAGACGATGGATACGGCCTCCTCGGTGACGGCACTCCCGTCGTGAGCGAGAGGACACGGGGAATACCTGCGAACGAAAGTTGTTGACCGATCAACAACCACGTACTCAGGAGCCCTCGATGACCTCGCGCACCGCCTCAACCTCCGTCCGTCTCACCCCGCTCCTCGCCGAGCGCTGGAGTCCCAGGGCGTTCGACGCGGCCCTTGTCACTAGCGATGTCGTGGCGGCACTGCTCGAGGCCGCGCGCTGGGCGCCCAGCGCCAACAACTACCAGCCCTGGCGCTTCCTGGTCGGGCAGACCACGACCGACGGCGCCGACGCGACCCACAAGGGGATCTTCGACGCCCTCGCCGAGTTCAACCAGGTGTGGGCGTCGGCCGCTCCCGTGCTCGTCGCGGCCATCACCGAGGTCGAGCACGAGGACGGCTCGGTCCGTGAGATCGCACCCTACGAGCTCGGTCTCGCTGTCTCCCAGCTCACGGTCGAGGCGACGGCGCGCGGGCTCTTCGTGCACCAGATGGGCGGCTTCGACGCCGACCAGGTCAGCGCGACGTTCGGTGTTCCGCCGCAGTACCGCACGGTCGTCGTGCTCGCGATCGGCCGCCTCGGCGACCCCGAGTCGCTCCCGGCCTGGGCCGCCGAGCGCGAGTCGGCCCCGCGTGAGCGCAAACCGCTCGGCGAGATCGCCTTCACCGACACCTTCGGCACGCCGTACGCCGTCTGACCCAGCCCCCGCCGCACGACGGAGGCCCGCACCCTCACGGGAGCGGGCCTTCGTCACGCGTACACCTCGAGCAGGATCCTGACTTGCGGTCAACAAGCGCCACTCAAGGGCACTTGTTGACCGCAGAGGTCAAGAACTTCCCTCGCGGGGGGCCGCTTGGGGGTCAGCCCGTGAGGATGATGAGGCGTTCTTCGGTCATCTCTCGGACCGACCAGGCGGGGCCCTCGCGGGTGTTGCCGGAGTCGCGCAGGCCGCCGTAGGGCTGCTGGTCGGCGCGCCAGGTGGGCACCTCGTTGATGAGGACGCCACCGAAGTCGAGCGTACGAGCCGCCTTGAGCGCCTTCGTGACGTCGGAGGTGAAAACGCCAGCCTGCAGGCCGTAGCGGGTGTCGTTGGCCATCCGCAGCGCGTCGTCGAAATCGTCGTAGCGGGTCACCGCGACGACCGGGCCGAAGACCTCCTGCGAGCAGACCTTCATCTCCGGGGTCGCGTCGACGACGAGGGTCGGGCGCAGCACGCCGTCGTCACCGATGACTCCGCCGGACGCGACGCGAGCACCCTGGGCCGCCGCCTCGGTGATCCAGCCCGCAACGCGGTCGCGCTCGCCGGTGGAGATGAGCGACGACACGTCGGTCGCCTCGTCCATCGGGTCGCCGACGACGATCGAGTCGACCGCGGCAGTGAGCTCGCGGATGACGTCGTCAGCGATCGAGGAGTGCACGAAGAGCCGTTGGGTCGAGATGCACGACTGACCCGCGTGGCTGAAGCCGGCGACCTTCACCTTGGCGACCGCCGACCTCCAGTCGCCGTCACCTTCGATGATCAGCGGCGCGTTGTTTCCGAGCTCGAGACCCACCCGCTTGCGAGGTGCCCGTGCGCGGATCGACCAGCCGACCTCGGGCGAGCCGGTGAAGGTTATGAGCGCGACGTCGTCGTGGTCGACGATCGCGTTGCCGACGACCGTGCCACCACCGGTCACGATGTGGAGGTAGTCGGTCGGCAGACCAGCCTCGAAGAGCACCCGCGCGAGCAGGATCGCCGAGAACGGTGTCTGCGACGCGGGCTTGAGCACGACGGGGCAACCGGCGGCAATGGCCGGCCCGAGCTTGTGCACGACGAGGTTGAGCGGGAAGTTGAACGGCGAGATCGCGCCGATCACACCGATCGGCACCCGCAGGATGAATCCGAGCTTGCCCTCCCCGGCCGACGACGCCTCGAGCGGCACGACCTCACCGGCGAGCGAGCGAGCCACGGCCGCACTGAACTGCAGGGTGCTCACGGCGCGCTGTGCCTCGCCGCGTGCCGTACGGATCGGTTTGGCGGCCTCGAGCGCGATGCAGCGGGCGAAGTCCTCCTGGCGCTCGGCCAGCAGCACGGCTGCCTTGTCGAGGATCTCGGCGCGCCTCCACTGCGGCAGTGGGTTCTCGTGCAGTGCCTTCTTCGCCGCCGCGACCGCACGGTCGACATCGGCCGCGGTCAGCGCGGGGATGGAGCCGAGGAGCGTCCCGTCATAGGGCGAACGCACCTCGGTCGACGCGGAGCCAACGACCTGCTCGCCGTCGAGAGGGACAGGGGTGACGGAGCCGGCATCGATGCCGGGGATCCCAGGTGTCGTCATGGCGGTGACGCTAGCGCCCGCGTCCAGGCGACGGGACCCTCCCCGCCGGAGCACTGCGTCACACCCGTGCGCCCCCTGGGCCAGCGAGACGGTGTATCGCCAACGACTTGCAACAGGGCTCGGAGGCGCGTTGGGGTCTCGCATGGTGGTACTCGTTTGCCGGATGCTGAGACGGCCCCCACTCTGGGCACATGTCCGCGCACACCCGCCTCGTGGTTCGACGTCACGTCGACCACATGCGAGTGAACAGCGCGTTGTGTCGCCCCTGCGGCTGATCGACGTCCCCTGCGCCCATCTCGGCGCACACACCCGGACGGTCGACGCCGTCCGGGCCTGACATCACCGTGAGTTCGATGTCGCCTCCCGTACGCCGTCTCCGTCCCTGCCCCCGGAGACGACCCCATGACTCAGTCCCAGGACATCGCGGTCCCTGAGAACGCGACGCCCGCCCGACGCAGCAGCCGTGCGCCCAAGGGCGAGGGGCAGTGGGCCCTGGGCCATTCCGAGCCGCTCAACCCCAACGAGCGGCTCAAGAAGGATGACGACGGCCTCAACGTCCGCGCGCGCATCGAGAACATCTACTCGCGCACCGGCTTTGCGTCCATCGACCCCAACGACCTCCGCGGCCGCATGCGGTGGTGGGGCCTCTACACCCAGCGCCGGCCAGGCATCGACGGCGGCCGCACCGCCGCACTCGGGCCGCACGAGCTCGACGACGAGTTCTTCATGCTCCGGGTGCGCAGCGACGGCGGCATCCTCACACCTGACCAGCTCCGCGCGATCGCCGACGTGTCGCAGACCTACGCCCGCGACACCGCCGACATCACCGACCGGCAGAACGTGCAGCTGCACTGGATCCGCATCGAGGACGTCCCCGCGATCTGGGAGAAGCTCGAAGCCGTCGGCCTGAGCACCAACGAGGCGTGCGGCGACACCCCACGCGTCGTCCTCGGCTCCCCCGTCGCCGGTGTCGCCGCCGACGAGATCCTCGACGGCACTACCGCCGTGCGCGAGATCGTGCGCCGCTACGTCGGCGACCCGCGCTTCTCCAACCTCCCGCGCAAGTTCAAGTCGGCCGTATCGGGGTCACCGCGCCACGACGTGGCGCACGAGATCAACGACGTCTCCTTCATCGGCGTCGTGCACCCGGAGCACGGGCCCGGCTTCGACGTCTATGTCGGCGGCGGCCTCTACACCAACCCCATGCTCGCTCAGCGGCTCGGCGTCTGGGTGCCGCTCGACGAGGTGCCCGACGTGTGGGAGGCCGTGATCTCGGTCTTCCGCGACTACGGCTATCGCCGGCTGCGGACCCGCGCTCGCCTGAAGTTCCTCGTCAACGACTGGGGCGTGGCCAAGGTGCGTGAAGTCATGGAGACGCACTACCTCAAGCGCCCTCTGCTCGACGGTCCGGCTGCCGCGGCATACCCGGGGCGTCGCGACCACGTCGGCGTCTACGACCAGGCTGACGGCAGGAAGTACGTCGGTGCCGCACCGACCGTCGGACGCGTGAGCGGCACGATCCTGCACCGCATCGGCGATCTGGCCGACGAGCACGGGTCCGGTCGGGTGCGCCTGACGGCGCAGCAGAAGTTCGTGATCCTCGATGTCGAGGACTCATCAGTCGAGCCGCTCGTGGCCGCGCTGCACGACCTCGGACTCGAGGTGCGACCGAGCGAGTTCCGCCGCGGCACGATGGCGTGCACGGGGATCGAGTTCTGCAAGCTCGCGATCGTGGAGACCAAGGCCACGGCATCGTCTCTGGTGGCCGAGCTCGAAGACCGGCTGCCGACCTTCGACCGCCCGCTGTCGATCCACGTCAACGGCTGCCCCAACTCGTGCGCGCGCATCCAGGTCGCCGACATCGGGCTCAAGGGGATGCTCGTCACCGACACGACGGGCAACCAGGCAGAGGGCTTCCAGGTGCACCTCGGCGGTGAGCTCGGTCCCGAGGCCGGCCTGGGCCGAAAGCCCCGTGGCCTCAGGGTGAGTGCCGCCGAGCTCCCGGACTACGTCGAGCGGGTCCTCGGTCGCTACACCCAGCAGCGCGACGGCGAGGAGACGTTCGGGCACTGGGCCCGCCGTGCCGACGAAGAGGCACTCGCATGACCGAGCTCTCGATCGAGACGCTGCGCGAGGCGACCAGCGACGGTGCGGCACTCGTGGCCGCCGTCGGCGACGACGTTGTCGAGCAGGCGTGCGTCGCGCTGCGCTGGGCGCGCGACAGCTTCCGCGACCGCCTCGTGGTGGCGAGCTCCATGGGTGACGAGGTGCTCGTGCATCTCGCCTCGACCGCTGCGGCCGGTGTCGACGTGCTCTTCCTCGACACCGGCTACCACTTCGCCGAGACCATCGGCACGCGCGACGCGGTGGCGTCGACCTACAACGTCAACGTCCGCACCCTCCTGCCCCTCATCACGGTGACCGAGCAGACCGAGCAGCACGGTGCCGATCTGTGGTCGCGCAACCCCGACCGGTGCTGCGCGATCCGCAAGGTCGAGCCGCTCGAGCGCGGCCTGTCGGACTACGACGCCTGGGTGACCGGCATGCGTCGCGAGGACGCACCCACCCGCTCCGACATCGACGTGGTCGGCTGGGACACCCGACGCGACAAGGTGCAGCTCAACCCGCTCGCCGCGTGGACCCAGGACGACGTCGATGCCTACGCCGAGAAGCACGGCGTGCTCATGAACCCGCTGCGCCAGATCGGCTACGCCTCCATCGGGTGCGAGCCCTGCACGCGACCGGTCGCGCCCGGCGAAGACGCTAGGGCGGGCCGATGGGCCGGCTCGGGCAAGACCGAGTGCGGGCTGCACACATGACCGCCACTGAGCTCGTCGTCGACGAGCACATCCCCGGGACGCAGCACCCGACCGCCATCGAGAGGACCAGCACCGTGACCACGACGCGAGAGCACGCCAGCGCCACGGGCACGCGTCGACTCAGCCAGCTCGACACCCTCGAGGCCGAGGGCGTGCACATCATCCGAGAGGTCGCCGGCGAGCTCGAGCGCCCGGTGCTGCTCTTCAGCGGTGGTAAGGACTCCGTCGTCATGCTGCACCTCGCGGCGAAGGCCTTCGCCCCTGCTGCGATCCCGTTCCCGCTGCTGCACGTCGACACCGGGCACAACTTCCCTGAGGTGCTCGCCTACCGCGACTCCACGGTGGAGCACTACGGCGTGCGGCTGATGGTGGCCCTGGTCCAGGACCACATCGACGCCGGCACGCTCAAGGAGCGGCCCGACGGCACGCGCAACCCGCTGCAGACGGTGCCGCTGCTCGACGCCATCGAGCGCGGGCGCCACACCGCGGTCTTCGGCGGCGGGCGCCGCGACGAGGAGAAGGCGCGAGCCAAGGAGCGGGTCTTCAGCCTCCGCGACGAGTTCGGCCAGTGGGACCCGCGCCGTCAGCGGCCCGAGCTCTGGGACCTCTACAACGGTCGGCACCGCGTCGGGGAGCATGTGCGCGTGTTCCCGCTGTCGAACTGGACCGAGCTCGACGTGTGGGAGTACGTCGACCGCGAAGGCATCGACCTGCCGGAGATCTACTACGCGCACGAGCGCGACGTGTTCCTGCGCGACGGCATGTGGCTGACGCCGGGCGGGTGGGGCGGCCCCAAGGAGCACGAGACGATCGAGCGCCGAGTCGTGCGCTATCGCACCGTCGGCGACATGTCGTGCACCGGTGCCGTCGACTCCACGGCGTCGACCGTGCGCGAGGTCATCGACGAGGTCGCCGTGAGCACCATCACCGAGCGCGGGGCCACCCGCGCCGACGACCGCCTCACCGAGGCTGCCATGGAAGACCGCAAGCGCGAGGGGTACTTCTAGACATGACCGCCATCATGGAGAACGCCTCGACGTCGACCACGCACGAGCTCCTGCGGTTCGCCACCGCGGGCTCCGTCGACGACGGCAAGTCCACCCTCGTCGGGCGACTTCTGCACGACACCAGGTCGATCCTCGCCGACACCCTCGCCGCGGTCGAGCGGGCGAGCACCGCCAAGGGGCACGAGACGGTCGACCTCGCACTGCTCACCGACGGCCTCCGCGCCGAGCGCGAGCAGGGCATCACCATCGACGTCGCCTATCGCTACTTCTCGACGCCGCGTCGCTCGTTCATCCTCGCCGACACCCCGGGGCACGTGGAATACACCCGCAACATGGTGACCGGGGCATCGACGGCCGAGCTCGCGCTCGTCCTCGTCGATGCGCGGCACGGCGTCGTCGAGCAGACGCGGCGGCACGCCGCGGCAGCGGCGCTCCTCGGTGTGCGCCACCTCGCCCTCGCGGTGAACAAGATGGACCTCGTCGACTTCGACGAGACGGTGTTCATCTCGATCCGCGACACGTTCACCGAGCTCGTCGCCACGTTGGGCGTTGACGACGTCGTCGCGATCCCGCTGTCGGCGCTGGCCGGCGACAACGTCGTCGACCGGTCGCCGCGTTCACCGTGGTACGTCGGCCCGACCCTGCTCGAGCACCTCGAGGCGGTGCCCGTCGGCGAGGACCCGGCGCTGGAGCCGCTGCGCTTCCCCGTGCAGTACGTCATCCGGCCGCAGACCGACCAGCACCACGATCACCGCGGCTACGCGGGTCGCGTGCAGCACGGCGTGGTGCGCGTGGGCGACCACGTGGTGGTGCTCCCCTCGGGGCGCACGACGACGGTCGAGTCGATCGACGGGCTCGACGGACCGCTCGCTGAGGCGTTCGCTCCGCAGTCGGTGTCGCTGCGCCTGAGCGACGACGTCGACGTCTCGCGGGGCGACCTCATCGCGGCGCTGGACGGGGCCACGATCGCGACCCAGGACCTCGAGGGCGACGTGTGTGTGCTCTCGGACCGGGCGATCGGCACGGGCGACCACGTGCTCGTGCGCCACGGCACGCGCACTGTGCGAGCCAGGGTCGTCGGTGTGAGCTTGCGCCTCGACCTCACCTCGCTGGAGTCGTCGCCGCACACCGAACCCTTGCGGCTCAATGACATCGGGCGGCTCTCGCTGCGTCTCGCAGAGCCGATCGCGGTCGACGACTACTCACACCTGCGCCGCACCGGCGCGTTCCTGCTCGTTGACGACCAGGAGGGCTCGACACTCGCGGCCGGCATGGCCGTCGTCGCGCGATGTCTCGAGGGCTGATCCCACCGGATCGGTCCAGGCACCGCGCACGACCCCATGTCCGTCCGACCAGAAGAGGAACACACATCATGACCATCTCCCGATCCCGCCTCACTGCATCACGTCTGCGACGTACGGCGGCCGGGATCGCCGTCACCGTGCTCAGTGTCACGGCCCTCGCCGCCTGCGGCTCGTCGTCGTCGACGAGCCCGGCCGCCAGCAACCGCGCCCCCGCCGAGGCCACCACGTTGCGTCTCGGCTACTTCGCCAACATCACCCACGCCCTGCCGCTCATCGGTGTGCAGGACGGCACCTACGCCAAGGACCTCGGCTCGACCAAGCTCGAGACGCAGATCTTCAACGCCGGTCCAGCTGCCGTCGAAGCCCTCTTCGCCGGTGCTCTCGATGCCGCGTACGTCGGTCCCAACCCGGCCATCAACGCGTTCACGAAGAGCAACGGCGAGGCTGTGCGCATCGTCGCGGGCGCCTCGGGCGGGGGGGCGCAACTCGTCGTGCAGCCGCAGTACACGTCGGCCGCGTCACTCAAGGGCACGACGCTCGCGACGCCGCAGCTCGGCGGGACGCAGGACGTGGCCCTGCGCTTCTGGCTCAAGCAGCAGGGTCTCTCGGCTCCGACCACCGGCACCGGTGACGTGACCATCGCACCCCAGGAGAACGCCCAGACGCTCGACCTGTTCAAGCAGGGCGCACTCGACGGCGCCTGGGTCCCCGAGCCGTGGGCGTCACGCCTCGTGCTCGACGGCGGCGCGCACGTCCTGGTCAACGAGGCGGACCTGTGGCC
>JANXWJ010000267.1 GCA_025351185.1 Candidatus Nanopelagicales bacterium | reverse complement strand
CTGCGCCATGATCCCGCTCGGCATGAAGACGGCCGCGTCCTTGCCGAGCAGGGCGGCCACCTCGCGCTCGAGCGCCTCGACCTCGCCGCCGCCGCCGTACCTGTCGAGGTCGGCCTCGACGACGGCTGCCGCTGCCTCGCTCAGCCACGCGGCCGGCTCGATGCTGCCGTGCCCGGACAGCCAGCACGTGCACCCGCGGCTCGCCGCTGCCGCGCGCGCCGCGACTGCGTCGACTGCTGATGGAGCGTCGCCTGCGGGTGCGTCGTCGTCGACCGTCATGGGCGCCACCGTACGACGCGGCCGCCGTGGCTCGCGGCCCCTTTGTCGCCGGTCGCTGCGGACTGCTGGATGGCGATCAGGTGCGGGAGAGGGCGAGCACGGGGATCGTCCGGATCCCGCGGGTCTGCACCTCGTACTCCGCGAAGCCGGGATAGCGGGTGGCCTGCTCGGCATAGGCCCGGTCGCGGTCCTCGCCCTCGAGCTCACGGACCGCGACGTCGTAGGTCTCGGTGCCGACCTCGACCGTGGCGGTGCCCGACGCGGTCATGTTGCGATACCAGTCGGGGTCGGTCGGGGCGCCGGCTTTCGAGGCGAACACATAGATCGTGGCGGGGTCGGACTCGTCAGCGAGGTACATCACCGGGTTCTCATACGACGCCCCGGACGTGCGCCCGGTGTGATGCATGATCACCACCGGCGCACCCTCGAACTGGCCGCCGACCTTGCCGCCGTTGGCGCGAAACTCCGCGATGACCCGCTTGTTCCAGTCGTTGTACTCCGACACGGTGCGCTCCTCGGATCTGGGGGCTCAGGGCTGTCGGCCACGCTAGACCCGCACGTCGCCCACGTCACCGGGATCGGACCAGCCGGCCGTCCCGTCAGCGGCGGGCCCGACAGCGTCGGGGGTCTGGCGACGACCCGACGGACCCGCGCCCGTTGACACGTACGGGGGTGGCCCGGCACAGTGTGGGAGCGCTCCCAGATGGGCGGTCGCCCACCCCAGGGCATCCCCGGGCGGCCGGGTCCGCAACGGCGCGCAGGTGCCCGGCAGGGCCAGGGGGCCATGTCGGGGGAGCCGCCCGCGTGCCGGGGTGCGGGGCGGGTCGAGTTCGAGGGAGCCTCGACCCGCCTCCGCGCCGGGCCTCGCCGACGTGCCAGGGTGTTCCCCGGCCTGCGCGAGACCCGCGGCCCGTCCGTCCAGCGTGACCCAGCATGCGAACGCCAGGAAAGGTGAGCACCGTGACCGCGCTACCCGAGACCAGCTCCGCCACCGTCGGGTCGACCAGCCGGTCGTTCCCCGAGGGCTTCGTCTGGGGCGCCGCCACCGCTGCCTTCCAGATCGAGGGTGCGACGAGCGAGGACGGTCGTGGCCCGTCGATCTGGGACACCCTGTGCGCGCGCCCGGGAGCGATCCTCGACGGATCCGACGGCACGGTCGCGTGCGACCACTACCACCGCTGGGAGTCCGACCTCGACCTGCTCGCGGATCTGGGGCTCACGGCGTACCGCTTCTCGATCTCGTGGCCGCGCGTGCTGCCCACGGGCCGCGGCGAGGTCAACGCGCCCGGCCTGGCGTTCTACGACCGCCTCGTCGACGGCCTGCACGAGCGCGGCATCGAGCCCTTCGTCACGCTCTACCACTGGGACCTGCCGCAGGCGCTCGAGGACCTCGGCGGGTGGCGCAACCGCGACACCGCGTTCCGGTTCGCGGAGTACGCCGCCCTCACCCAGCACCGGCTCGGTGACCGGGTGACGCACTGGACGACCCTCAACGAGCCGTGGTGCTCGGCGTTCCTCGGTCACGCCTCCGGCGAGCACGCCCCTGGCATGACCGACCCGGTCGCCGCAGTGCGGGCCTCGCACCACCTGCTGCTCGGCCACGGTCTGGCTGCGCAGGCGCTGCACGGCGGGCGCCGCCCGGCGCAGGTCGGCGTCACGATCAACCTCTACGACGTCGTGCCCGCGTCCGACGCACGCGCCGACGTCGACGCCACGCGACGCCTCGACGGGATGCAGAACCGGTGGTACCTCGACCCGCTGTTCACCGGCGCCTACCCCGCCGACGTCGTGGCCGACCTCGCACCGGTCACCGACATGGCGTTCGTCGAGGACGGCGACCTCGAGATCATCTCGACCAAGCTTGACCACCTCGGCATCAACTACTACAGCTCCTTCGCTGCACGGGGTCTCGCGACGCCGGCGCCGGTGCCCGAGGGCGGGCGTCCGACCCCGTGGGTCGGGCTCGAGGACGTCGAGCTCGCCGACCGCGGTCTGCCCCAGACCCACATGGGCTGGGACGTCGACCCCGACGGCCTGCGCAAGACCCTGGTGCGCGTCGCGCGCGACTACGACGTGCCCCCGATCTTCATCACCGAGAACGGTGCCGCCTATGTCGACGAGGTCGTCGACGGTGTCGTCGACGACCCGGAGCGGGTGGCCTATGTCGATGCCCACCTGCGCGCGATCCTCGACGCGTCGGACGAGGGTGTCGACGTGCGCGGCTACTTCGTCTGGTCGCTGCTCGACAACTTCGAGTGGGCGTGGGGCTACACCCGACGCTTCGGTGTCGTGCGTGTCGACTACGACACCCAGCTGCGTACGCCCAAGTCGAGCTCGCGCGCCTACGCCGCCATCGCCCGCGACAACGGCTGGCTCTGACCACCCCGTCGATGTGTCACCACGACGGGCTATGGCCCGTCGTCATCACACATCGACGGGGAGCATCGTCGGCTGCTTCACTGGTGGTGGCGGCGGACTGACCCGCCGCAGGCTTTCGGGGGACCGATGAGCATTGCGACGTGCGAGAGCTGCGGCACGGCGACGGCCGTGACGACGTCGATGACCGAGCGCCCGATGTGCCAGAGGTGCTCGAACATGGGGGTCGGTGCGGCCGCCGGGACGATCCTCGGTGGTGCCGACCACGGCGTCGAGCAGGCGGTCGTGACCGGCGTCGCCGCGCGCAACGTCACGGGTGCGGCCGACGCCGACCTCGCCTACCAGCGCCAGCTGGCGGAGAAGGTGAAGAACGCGGATGGCCTCTGGCGCAGGATGAAGCTGCGCATCATCGGCTGACTGCCCGTCTGACGCATCCGACCGGAGATGTGTAACCAGGACGGCCTAGGGCAGGTCGTGACTACACATCTCCCGGCAAGGGCGGGGGTCAGGAGCTGGTGCGTACGACGAGGTGTGTCGGGAGCACTTCCTGGCGCGGTGTCTCCGCGCCGCCGACGCGTTCGAGGAGCAGCTCGGCCATGAGATAGCCGGCGCGCTCGACGTCCTGCGCCACCGAGGTGAGCGGCGGCTCCGCACTCGCCGCCGTGTCGCTGTCGTCGAAGCCGATCACCGCGACGTCGTCGGGGATGACGCGCCCCGCGTCGCGCAGGGCGCGCATCGCGCCGACCGCCATGAGGTCGTTGGCCGCGAAGACTGCGTCGACGTCGGGTGCTCTCTCGAGGATCCGGGTCATCGACTCGTTGCCCGACTCCGTGCTGAACGTGCCGTACTCCACCAGTGACTCGTCGGGCTCGACGCCGTAGGACTGCAGGGCGGTGCGCCAGCCGCTGAGCCGGTCGACACCCGCGACCATGTCGAGGGGGCCGGTGATGGTCGCGATCCGACGACGGCCCCGCTCGAGCAGGTGGGTGACCGCCTCGATCGCCCCGGACTCGTTCTCCGAGTCGACCCACCACAGGTCCTCGCGGGTGGTCGTCCGCGTGCGACCGGCGAAGACGGCGGGCAGCCCCGACGACACGAGGGACTCGACGAGGGCGGAGTCGCCGTGACCGTGGATGACCAGCAGCCCGTCGAGGCGGGTCGTCGCCAGCTCGAGGAGCCGGTCGCGCTCGGTGGCGTCGGAGGCCAGGGACAGGACGAGGGCGACTCCGGCCTGGGTCAGCGCCGCATGCGCGCCGCGCGCGACTCCGGCGAAGAACGGGTCGCTGAAGAGCCGCTCGTTGGTCTCGTTGACCAGGAGCCCGACGAGCCCGGTACGTCCGGTCACCAGGCTGCGGGCTGAGAGGTTGGGGCGATAGCGCAGCTCGGCGGCGGCACCCGTCACGGCGGCCACGGCGTGCGGGCTGACGTTGGTCGCACCCGAGAGGACCCGGCTCGCGGTGCCTCGGCTGACGCCCGCCAGCGCCGCGACCATCTCGAGCGTGGGACGCGCGCCGGGCGCGCGGCGC
>JANXWJ010000221.1 GCA_025351185.1 Candidatus Nanopelagicales bacterium | reverse complement strand
CCTCACCAGGTGCACCGTGCAGAAGAGGGATCACGCACGCGGGTGGATCGGATGCGAGGGTGGCAAGGAGGAAGCTGTCGACGTCGAGCACCTCGACGTCGACTCCCGTCAGACGGAGCGCCTCCGCGACTCGACGGCCGGAGCGCTGCGACACGTCGCGTTCGGGCGAGAGCCCTCCGGCCAAGATCACGACGCGACCGACCGTGCTCGACGAGGTGCTGGTCATTCGGTGTATCCCCCTGTGCGGAAACAGATCTCGTGTGTCTGGATGACGATGGTGGCCCGCGCTTTCACTCCAGTCATGCGGTGTCCGGCGATGGGGTGGAGGGTCCCTCGCGGTCGAGCGACGCCGTGGGTGAGCCGAAGGTGGCCGCGACCTCGAGCTCGGTCTCGATCACGCCCGCGAGCCGGCGGACACCCTCGCGGATGCGGTCGGGCTCGGGATAGCAGTAGGACAGCCGCAGCGACTGGCGACCCTGGCCGTCGGCGAAGAAGCCGGTGCCGGGGACGTACGCGACGAGGGCGGCGACGGCGCGAGGAAGCATCGCTGTGGCGTCGAGACCGTGGGGCAGCGTGACCCAGCTGTAGAAGCCGCCCGCGGGCACCGTCCACGTCGTGCCCTCAGGCATCTGCGCGGTGAGCGACTCGAGAAGTGCGTCGCGACGCTCGCGGTAGACCTCGCGGAAGACCTTGACCTGGTCGAACCACGGCTGGGTCGCGAGGTAGTCACTGATGGTCAGCTGCGTGAGATTGGACGGGCACAGAGTTGCGGTCTCGTTGGCGAGCACCAGCTTCTCGCGCACACCGTGCGGTGCGACCGCCCACCCGACCCGCAGACCCGCGGCGATCGTCTTGGAGAAGGTGCCGAGATAGATGACCGACTCGCTCTCGTCGGCCCGGATCGCTCGGGGCACGGTGCCGTCGAATCCCAAGAGGCCGTACGGATCGTCCTCGAGCAGGAGGAGTCCGGCGGACTTCACGACCTCGAGCACCTCGGCCCGTCGCGCCGGGCCTTGCGTCACGCCCGCGGGGTTGTGGAACGACGGGATGGTGTAGACGAGCTTGACCCGCTTGCCCGCGGCGCGGGTCGTCGCGATGGCCTCCCGCAGAGCATCGGCGCGCATCCCCTCGCCGTCCATCGGCACGTGCACGACCTCGCACTGATAGGCCGAGAAGACACCGAGCGCGGTGACATAGGTCGGAGCCTCGACGATGACGACGTCGCCCGGGTCGCAGAAGACGCGTACGACGAGGTCGAGCGCCATCTGCGAGCCGGCCGTGACGACGATGTCGTCCGGGTGCGCGCGGACACCGACGGGCGCCATGACCTCGAGGATCTGCTCGCGCAGGGTGGCATCACCCTGTCCGGAGCCGTACTGCAGCGCGACCGCGCCGCGGTCGCGGATCAGGCGGGCGACCGTGTCGGCGATCGCGTCGAGCGGGAGCGCGGAGACGAAGGGCATCCCGCCGGCGAGCGAGACCACCTCGGGGCGTGACGCGACGGCGAAGAGAGCTCGGACCTGCGACGCGGTGAGGCCCCGCGTGCGTGCGGCATAGGCGTCGACCCAGGGGTCGAGCCTCGTCCCGGCGGTCACGTGCTGAGTCGGCTCCATCGTCCCTACTGCTCTGTCGTGGGCGCG
Source organism: Candidatus Nanopelagicales bacterium (assembly GCA_025351185.1). Taxonomy (GTDB): domain Bacteria; phylum Actinomycetota; class Actinomycetes; order S36-B12; family CAIYMF01; genus Longivirga. The sequence continues at coordinate 8,995 of JANXWJ010000221.1, read as the reverse complement.
CGTGCTCTGTCGAAGAGCCGTAGGGCGAGCCCACGAGGCTGCGTACGGCGCGCACGACCGCGTTGTCGAGGGTGCCGTACTGACATGTCCAAGGCTTACGATGCCGGATGAGGGGTGGGTGGTGTCATGCGGGTTGTCCGTTGGGTGCTGACCTTGATGGCGATCGGGCTCGTGGCCGGCTTCGTCGGCGGGCTGCTGCGACCTCATCGCACTGAGCTCCCACGTCCCGTCATCGCGTGATCTGAGCCTGCTGTGGCTGTCTCCCGCAAGCTCTCTCCGCTGATCCGAGACTCCCTCGACGAGATGACCTCGCTGTGCCGTTCGTGCGTGCGGTGGGAGCTCGACGCGGTCCACCGCGGTCGCGTCGAGGCCGACGGTGGCTGCGCGGAGGCGAAGGCGTCGTGGCTGTCGTCGACCCTGCTCGACTGGGGTTCGTGCGGGCTGGTCGTGCGCATCGACGGTGCCATCGTGGGCTACGCCCTCTATGCGCCGCCGGCTTACCTCCCCGGCCTGGGCGCCTATGCGACAGCACCGGTCGCGCCCGACGCCGTCGCGCTCGCCACGCTGCGGGTCGAGCCTGAGTTCGCCGACCGTGGCCTGGCCCGGATGCTCGTGCAGGGGATGGCCGCAGACCTCCTACGTCGAGGCGTCAGGGCGGTCGAGGCGGTCGCCACCACCGAGGCGCCCGTCGACGACGCCGCACACTGCCTCGTACCGGCTGACTTCCTGCTCGCGGTGGGCTTCACGACGGTGCGACCACACCCGCGCACTCCACGCATGCGCCTCGACCTGAGATCCACGGCAGCGTGGCGCGAGGACATGGTGGAGGCCGCTCTCGACCGCATCCTCGGCCGCCGTCGCGCGGTCGGCACGCTGCACCGGGAAGACCCCTCCACGTGAGCGACGCTCAGCCGGCCCGTCGCGGTGCTGGCTCCCTTCATCGCGATCGCCACGGTGGTGCTCACGGTGCTCGCCTGGCGGACCGCTGCCCGAGGCACGGGCTCGGGGCATCCGGTCTCGACCTGGGCAGTGCTCGGTGTGGTGCTCGACGTGCTGGTGAGCACCGGTGTCGTTGTCATCATCGGCTGGGCCCTGCTGCTACTCGTCGCCCTCGCCCGCTCTTGAAACCCGTCGCGCAGACCCCGCGAGATCAGGAACCAGAGCTCATCGCGGTGGCGGACCGCGTGCTGGTCGAGGTCGGCGGACGCCTGGGCGTCGGTTATCTGGCCGTGGCTGACTGACCGAAGTCCGACCGGACGGAGCAGGCCGACGTGCTGCGCGGTCGGCGGCGCAGAGTCACGCCCACCGAGATCGGGCATCCGGAGCGGGTGTTCGAATCCGGGTAGCCAAAATCGGGGTTGCCCAAGCCGGGCATCGGAAACGGGGCTTCGGTGCCAGCGGGTCCCGGGGGTGAGATCCGGGTGTCGTCGGACGCCCTGCTGGTCAGGGCCGACGTCGCGGAGGAGGGGCGAAGAGCCAATAGCCGCGCGTGCCGGCGTCGAGCCGTTGGTCGGCCGTGATCGTCCAACGCCCCTCGTGCACCAGATGGTGGTGGGCAGCACAGAGCAGCACCAGGTTGTTGAGATCGGTGCGACCACCGAGCTCCCAGTAGCGCACGTGGTGGGCCTCGCACCTGCTCGGGTCGACGGTGCAGCCAGGGAACTGGCAGTGCCCGTCCCGGACGGTCAGCGCCGTGCGCTGCGACCTCGTGGCCGTACGACGTCGACGGCCGAGGTAGAGCACGGTGAGGGACATGTCGCGCAGCCACACCTTCAGGTCGTCAGCCGTGCGGACTCCGTCACCGAGCGCGGCCTCGATGATCGGGGGCAGTGGCGGGAGCTCGGACCGCCCGGGCCGAGGCTCCGCGCTACCACCGGTGACACCGTCGTCGTGCACCTCTCGATCGGGCACCGTGCCACCGGTCACACCGTCGTCGTGCGAATCGTCGCCTGAGGAGTCCCACTGCGGACGTGGGCGCTGTGGGGGATGGGAGACACCCACGACACTCAGGTCGGTAGTGGGCTGGTGCGTGACCGGCTTCGTGGTGGTGATGACGTCGGTGATCTCGGAGTCGCAGAGGATGCGTCGCACCGACTCGGCAGGCAGCAGGACCGGCTCGGACTGGCCGGGGATGCGCAGCTCACCGGGAAGACCGCGCGCGAGGGTGTCGGCGTCGACCATGAGGGTGATGTGCGGCCGGACCTCGTGACGCGACCCGAGCAGCCCGTTGTCGACCTGACGCCGGGCGAGCTCGACGAGGGCGAGTGCGGCGAGGTGGGGTGCACGGCGCCGGCGGGTGCGTCCGTCGCGGGTCTCGTCATCGGTCGGCTGGTCCGGTGGCGTGAGGGTGCCGGAACGGAACCACTCGTCGATGATCTGGTCGAGCGCGGTCGCGATCAGGGCGTGGGCCTCGTGGGTGAGGTAGCCCTTGAGGACAGCCATCGAACCGACGGCGGCAAAGCTGAGGGACTGGTCGTCATAGGCATCCATCGCCGACTGCGTCATGCCCTCGGCGTCCACGACGGCACGCAGCTGCTCGATCGCGTTGCGCAGCGTCGCGATGGTGACGGTCTTCGCGAGCTCGACGAGGACGGATTCCGCCTGAGACATCTCGGCGCGCACCTCCGCGGGCTGACCGCGATAGACCGAGGTGAGTCCCATCGCGATCTCCCGGGCGGCCGAACCGGTGATCGCACCGTCGTTCCACGAATCCCAGGTGCGGGTGAAATCACCGGTCATGTCGCGTGTGCGCGCCATCATTGCGGTGGCGTCCTGCTTCGACATGCCCTGGGCCTTGACGAGCCAGTGCTGGGTCGAGACGAAGCCCTCGGACCGCAGCTCGGACGACCTGTGCAACGCGCCGGTCGTGTGCACCGCGACGGCTCCGGCCAGGTCGAGATCGCGCAGGAGCTGCGCGGCCAACGGAACCAGCCCCGGGCCTACGGCCGCAACGATCGTGCCCGCCGCCGCAGCCGAACGAAGCCGATCGACGATGTCGTGGAACTCGGCGAACAGCGCCGTCACGACAGCACCGGGTGCGGTCGGAGGCAGCTGCGTCGAACTCATGCCAGCAACGCTACAGACCACCTCCGACAGTGTCCCTATCTCGAGATCATCTGAGCCACAACGGCTTTCGAAGGCTACCTAGCACAATGACCATCCCCGCGCAGCGCCCATGCGAGGACCTGTGGACGACACGCCGTACGAGTCATCGTGTGGACAAACCGGAGGCACATCCCCGACTCAGCCGTCGTCTCTCGGAGAGACCACGGCGTGCCCCGGCGTGTTCCCCGAGACCTGAGAGCCCATGAGCGTCCGGGCCGATGCGGCGTCCTCCACCACGTACAGTGGCGGGGTCGGTCGCCCGGATGGCAGAGCGACCCTGCGCCGACAGGCGTCGATCGGTCTGTGAAGCATCCGGAGGTTCGCGTGCACGGTCTGAGCAGGGTGCGAGCCCTCGTGGTGGGCATGGCCGTCGTCGGTCTGACCTCCTGCGGCACACCGCACGCCGCCGAGAGCGCAGCGAGCGATGTCACGGCGGCGAGAGTCAGCAGCGTGCCGCGGGTGCTCGCAGCTGCAGCGACCGTGGCGGCACCGAGCTCACGACGTCCGTGCCTCGGCACTGCCGCGCCGACGCACTACGACCACGTCATCTGGATCGTGATGGAGAACAAGGCCGCGGCATCGGTGCGCGGCGTCGCCGCACCCGCAACGACCTCGATCGCCGTGCGCTGCGGTGCGAGCGCTGACTACCACGCCGTCACGCACCCATCACTGCCCAACTACATCGCGCTGACATCGGGCTCCACGCACGGCATCACCGACGACACCAACCCATCGAAGCACCACCTCGGCGGCGCCTCGATCTTCTCGCTGGTCGCTGCGTCGCACCGCCGCTGGGCCACCTACGCCGAGTCGATGCCGACGACCTGCGCGCGCGCATCGTCGGGGCGCTACGCCGTACGTCACAACCCGGCGACCTACTACACGTCGCTGGTGAAGACCTGCACGACGAGCAACCTTGCGATGGGTACGCCGAGCGCCGGCCTGCTCGCCACCGCGTTGCGCACCGGCACGTTGCCGGCGTTCACGCTCATGGTCCCCAACCTGTGCAACGACACGCACGACTGCTCGGTCTCGACCGGCGACCGGTGGCTGGGCCGATGGCTGACGACGATCACCTCGAGCCGCACCTACGCCGCGGGCCGGACCGCCGTCTTCATCACGTGGGACGAGGACGACGACACCCGCGTCAACCGGGTGCTGCTGATCGTGGTCGCACCGTCGGTGCGACCGGGCACAGTCATCCGCGGGAGGTACACCCACCTCAACCTGCTGCGCACCACCGAGGACCTGCTCGGGCTCCCCACGACCCTGGCCCACACGTCCGCGTCGTTGCGGCGGGCCGGTCACCTCTGACCGCGCGGCGCGACTCGTCGGTCCGTCGACGACGCACTAGGTCGTGGTCCGTACGATCTCGCGGCGCCACGCCTCGACCAGCTTCGCCACGAGACTCCGCGGCAACTGCTCGTCGACGGCAAAGCGCAGGGACCCCTTCGCCGACACGTAGTCGGCGAGCTCGTCAGCGAGCTCGGTCGTGATGGATCCGCTCATCGGGAAGTAGGTGTTGTGGCTGGTGAAGTAGCCGAACCCAGCCACGCCCCTGCCGCCGACCCTGAGGCACGGGACGCCATAGGCGATGCCTTGATCCGCGTCGGGAAGAAGCTTGGCGATCATCGCGCGCACCGTCAGCAGCGCCGCCCGCTGCGGCTCCGGAACGCTCGCGAGGTAGGCGTCAACCTCTGCTGCTGACCTGAGCCCACCCTTCTGCCGCGCCGCCCCGGGCTGGAGCGAGGCGTGTCCCTGTGCCACCGTCGGGTTGCAGGGCGGTTCAGGAGTCGTCGTGGATGGGGGCGAAGAAGCGCACCACCGCGGCGGAGATGCCCTCGGCGAGAGCGTCTCGGAACGCCGGGTCCGACAGGCGGGTGGAGTCGCGCGGGCTGGAGAGGTAGCCGCACTCGATGCGTACGGCGGGCATGCGCGTCATGCGCAGCAGGTCCCAGGTCTTGGCGTGGGTGCGGCAGTCGGTGAGATCGGTGCGTGCGCAGATCTCCTCCTGCACCATCTCGGCGAAGCGCTGGCCGAGGCTGGAGCCGGTGCCGGCCACGGCGTCGCCGAAGAAGAACGTCGCAACACCGGCCGGTGTCGGCGACGCGACTGAGTCGGCGTGCAGCGAGAGCACGAGGTCGGCGGCGGTGTCGTTGGCGAAGGCGGCGCGTTCGGACTCCTCGGGCGAGGTGTCGCCGTCGGGTGATCGGGTGAGGAGCACCTGGACTCCGATCGCGGCAAGACGGCCTTCGACACGGGTCGCGAGGTCGCCCGCGATCGCCGCCTCGGAAAGGCCGCCGTGACTCAGGCCGCCGTCGTGACCACCGTGCCCCGGGTCGATGACGACGACCTTGTCGGCGACGCCGCTGCACAGGGACTCGAGAGCGTGCATCTCGCGCAGCACGGTCGCGGTGCCGCCGCCGCTCATCGTGCGGGCGAGGCGACCCATGGCACGGAAGGTCTCGGGGCCGTACGTGCCGTCAGGGTCGACGCCGACGCTCCGCTGGAACTCGCGGAGCGCGGAGTCGGTCGCGACTCCGAAGACACCGTCTACGCGGCCGAGGTCGAAGCCGAGCCCGGACAGGCGTCGCTGAAGAGCGAGGACGTCGTCGCCGTTGACGATGTGGCCGGGGCTGTAGGAGAGCACGCGGTCACCGAGTGACCAGCGGGCCTCCTCGAGGCGGCGGAAGGTCTGCACGCCCACCACGCCGTCGACGGTGAGCCCGCGCTCCTGCTGGAAGCAGCGGACGGCGGCATCGACAGCGTGGTCGAAGACGTCGTCGAAGACGGCGTGAGGGGGGTCGGACCCGGGCCCCTCGGCAGGGAGCAGCCCAAGACGGCCGAGCCGGTCACGGATCTCCGCGACCGCCGGGCTCGTGTCCCCCCGACGGATCGCGGGCGGGGTCACCGGGGAGGTTAGAGGAACTCGGCGAGGTCAGCCAGGAGCGCAGCCTTGGGCTTGGCGCCCACGATCTGCTTGACCAGGCGGCCGCCCAGGTAGACGTTCATCGTCGGCAGCGACAGGATCCGCTCGCTCGCCGCGGTCTGCGGGTTCTCATCGACGTTGAACTTCGCGACGGTGATCTTGTCGGCGTTGGCCGCCGCGATCTCCTCGAGGATCGGGCTGACCATCTTGCACGGCCCGCACCACTCGGCCCAGAAGTCGACGAGCACTGGCTTCTCGGACAGCAGCACCTCGTCGGTGAACGTCGCGTCCGTCACGATCTTGGCGGCGCCCATGCGGCGCTCCTTCCTCGAAGGGGTGGTGCTCGGTACGTGGTGCCCGGGCTGTGGCCGGGCTGGTCGTGCTGAGCTCTGGTCGTGCTGAGTTCTGGTCGTGCTGAGCTCTGGTCGTGCAGTGGTGGGACGACGTGCCGTCCCCCGGGCCCACCGTACGACGAGACACCGACGATGGCCGCATTCCTGGCGTGCACGCGGGCGGGTCCCACCGGCTGTGAGGCATCCCGTGCTCGTCGCGCCGACCCCGGAGTGCGGACGGCGATGCAGCCGTCTGCACGGAAGGGGTCAGGCCAGGGTCTGGAGAGCGTTGTGGGTGAGCTCAGCGGCCTCGAGGTTGGCGAGGAACTTCTCGGCGTCGAGGGCGGCGGCACAGCCGGAGCCGGCCGCCGTGATCGCCTGGCGGTAGTGGTGGTCGACGAGGTCGCCGCAGGCGAAGACGCCGGAGAGGTTGGTGTGGGTGGTGCGGCCGTCGACGAGGACGTAGCCCTCGCCGTCGAGGTCGACCTGGCCGCGTACGAGCTCCGAGCGCGGGTCGTGGCCGATCGCCACGAACAGGCCGGTGGCCTCGATCGACCGGGTCTCTCCGGTCGTGGTGTCGCGCAGCACCAGGCTCTCGACCTTGTCGGCGCCCACGATCTCGGCGACCTCGGAGTTCCAGGCGAAGCGCATCTTCTCGTTGGCAAACGCCCGCTCCTGCATGATCTTGCTGGCACGCAGGCTGTCGCGCCGGTGCACCAAGGTGACCGTCTCGGCGAAGCGGGTGAGGAAGGTGGCCTCCTCGAGGGCTGAGTCGCCACCGCCCACGACCGCGATGTGCTGGTTGCGGAAGAAGAAGCCGTCGCACGTCGCGCACCACGAGACACCGTGCCCGGAGAGGCGCTTCTCGCCCTCGACACCGAGCTCGCGATAGCCCGACCCCATCGCCAGGATCACAGCGTGGGCGCGATAGGTGGTGCCTTCGCCGTCGGTCACCGACTTGATCGGACCGGTGAGGTCGACCGACGTGATGTCGTCGGTGATGATCTCGGCGCCGAAGCGGACGGCTTGGGCGCGCATGTTCTCCATGAGCTGCGGGCCCATGATCGCGTCCTCGAAGCCAGGAAAGTTCTCGACCTCGGTGGTGTTCATGAGCGCACCGCCGGCCGTGACCGCGCCTTCGAAGAGCAGCGGCGTGAGCTGAGCCCGGGCGGCGTAGATCGCGGCGGTGTAGCCCGCCGGGCCCGAGCCGATGATGATCACGTTGCGGACGTCGCTCACGGCGAGCCTTTCGACGGCGGGACGCGTGTCCCGGTGGAGCACGGGGTCGTGCGGGGGGCGAGGAAGCTGCGGAGACCGGTGGTACGGGTGCACACGCGTCAACGATCCTAGGCGGAACGGCATTCCTGGCCGACCCGCGCCAGGCTTACGGCACAGAAACGCTGGCCGAACCCGAACCCGAACCCGACCCCGACCCTCGACAGCGCCCCGGTCCGGGTCTTGACGACGCAGCCGAACGGGGGGTAGGCGCAACGGGACGTGGGTCGTCGTATGACGCGTCAGGCTCTCGGGACGGTCGCGAACTCGTAGACGATCGGCTCGGACGTCGCGCAGCCGGGCTTGAGGACATAGACGTCGACCTTGGTGGGGTCGCCCTCGGTGGCCACGACGATGACGTCGGCGGGCTTGCCGTCGAAGGTCCCACGGTCGACCACCAGCGGGACGACGCCGGGCAGCTCGAGCCGCGTCATGCACGCGGTCACCGAGTCGGCCTGCAGCGACTGGGGCACGTCCGCGGAGGACAACCCGCTGCGGGTACTCGCGGTCGACGGGCTACCGGGGGCGAAGGCCGAGGCGCTGGTGCCTGCGGGGGCGGGGGACTGCGCGCTCGCCGGCGACGACTGAGCACTCGGGGGTGCGACCGGAGCGCCAGCGGGCGTGGCAGCGACAGCGGTGTCCTTCTCGGTCACGGTGGAGAGAAGCGCGCCGACCTGCGTGGTGAGGGTGGTCGCGGAATAGCGGGTGTTGGTGGCGCGGATGGCCGTCGACTCGGTCGCAGCCGCAGAGCGACCTGTCGCGGCCTCGGCCGACACGCCGGACGAGGCGGTGGTGACGCTCGAGGGCACTCCATGGCCGAACACGGCGACACCGCCGCCGACCACGACCACGGCTGCGGCCGCCCCACCCAGCCAGGTGAGCCACCCCAGGTCGCGCGATCGGCGGCTCGGGGCGCCGCCGATCGGGAGCACGGTCGCGAGACCGGAGGAGGCGGTGCCCTCGGAGGCGGTGCCCTCGGAGGCGGACGAGCGAGCACTCACCTCGTCGGAGTCGTCGCCGAGGGACGCGACGGCGGCGAGACCGGTCCTCGCGCGGGCCGATGCACGGCGCCGCTCCTCGGCGAGGACGGCATCGAGGCGACGTACGACGTCGTCCGGCATCGCGATGTCGTCACGGCGCAGCAGTCCCAGCAGCGAGGCGACCGCGGCGTCCTGCTCCGGGGTGGCCTCGCGCCCGGGCGTGTCGAGGTCAGCTGCGACGGGCCGGTTGTCGAGCCCGTCTGCCGGGAGCCGGTCTGCCTGGAGCCGGTCTGGCTGGAGTCCACTGGTGTCCAGGCCGCCGGTGTCGAGCGTGCCGGTGTCGAGGCCGGCTGGGCCGACGTCGGACAGGCCGG
>JANXWJ010000098.1 GCA_025351185.1 Candidatus Nanopelagicales bacterium | reverse complement strand
CGGCATCACGGTGCTCGTCCTCCCCGTCGTGCGGGTCCTCCTCTTCGACCGCCGCTGATCAGCTAGCGTCGGCGACGTGATGGGGGACAGCACCAGCCCGAGCTATCGACCGCCGGGCGTGGGTGACCGGCTGGCCAGCTCCGCGCTGACCACGTGCACGATGGCGCTCCTGCTCTTCTGTGTCGGGTTGGTCACGACCATCGTCGTCGGTGGGATCGCGGTCCTGCTGCTCTGGGTGACGGGTCACGACTTCCACGTCGTGGTCGTGACGCTGACGCAGCAGTCGGTGCGCGACGGGCTCCCGGAGCGACCGGCTCCGCCCGACTGGGTAGGGCCGGTAGCGATCGGAACCATCGCCGTCCTGACCGGCCTGGCGGCCGTCGTGGGAGCCGCGCGGTTCGGCCACGGGACGGTGGGCGATGGGGTCACCGGGATCGAGGCGCGCCTCGCTGACGGCGCGACTCCGGATCGACTGCTGTCGGTGCTGCGGGTGTTCATACCCATCGCGACCGGGGTTCTTGCCGGGTGGCTGCTGTCGCCGGGATGGGCTGTGCTTCTGCTCGCTGCGTCGTGGCTGCCGGCACTTGCACCGCCGCGGCGCACTGCAGTCGACCTCCTTCTGGGGATCCACCCGGTCGTGGCTGTCGATGCCAAGCTCGGGCGGGCCTGGCACAGCGAGCCATCGGGGTGATCGTGGGCGCTCGGGATCGCTAGGGTCGAGGCATGACGACCGAGGAGATCTACCCCGTCCCTGTGCTCGAGCTGCTGCCTGCCGTCGATGTCGCCGGAGGACAGGCTGTGCGACTCGTGCAGGGTGCCGCCGGCAGCGAGACGTCCTACGGAGACCCGCTCGAGGCCGCGCTCGCCTGGCAGGAGCAGGGTGCCGCGTGGATCCACCTCGTCGACCTCGATGCCGCCTTCGGGCGTGGGTCCAACGCCGCCGTCCTTGCCGACATCGTCGGGCGCATGGACATCGCCGTCGAGATGTCCGGCGGGATCCGTGACGACGAGTCGCTGCGCGCAGCGCTCGCCACCGGCTGCACCCGAGTCAACATCGGCACGGCCGCTCTGGAGAACCCCGAGTGGTGCGCCGCTGCTATCGCGGAGTACGGCGACCGGGTGGCCGTCGGCCTCGACGTACGCGGCACCACTCTGGCCGCGCGCGGCTGGACGCAGGAGGGCGGTGAGCTCTTCGACGTCCTCGCCCGCCTCGACTCCGAAGGCTGTGCCCGCTACGTCGTCACCGACGTCGTCAAGGACGGGACCCTCAGCGGACCCAACCTCGACCTGCTGCGCCAGGTGTGCGAGGCGACCGATAATCCGGTGGTCGCGTCCGGTGGGGTCTCCTCGCTCGCCGACCTCCACGCGATCGCTGCGCTGGTGCCGTTGGGCGTCGAAGGTGCGATCGTCGGAAAGGCTCTCTACTCGGGCGCTTTCACCCTTCCTGAAGCGCTCGCCGCCGTCGCCCCGCGCGTCGAGACCTATGACTCGCCGTTCCGTCGTGGCGACGAGATCCCCGGGGTCATGCCGTGAGCGCCGATCGACGCATCTCCTCGGGTGGCCCGTGGGAGGACGTCGTCGGCTACTCGCGAGCCGTGGTCGCCGGACCGTGGGTGCTCGTCTCCGGATCGACCTCGACGATCGACGGCGTCGTGTGCCACGAGGGCGATGCCTACGCGCAGACGATGGAGGCCTTCGGCGTCGTGCGCCGCGCGCTCGAGCAGGCCGGGCTCACGCTCGACGACGTCGTGCGCACCCGGATGTACCTCTCCGACATGACCTATGAGGCCGACGTGGCCAGGGCGCACTCAGAGCTCTTCGATCACGTGCGACCTGCGGCGACCATGGTCGAGATCTCGCGCTTCATCAGCCCGGTCATGCTGGTCGAGGTCGAAGTCGACGCCTACAAGGCCTGACGCGTCAGATCGAGGGAGGGTCGGGGATGAGCGGCGTACGGCTGTTCATGCCGGTGCCGACGGCACGTGCCGTCGAGCAGACCCCGCCGGACCGGGACCGGGTCGTCGACGCGGCGCGGGCGGTGAGCCTCGTGGTCGTCGTCGCCGGTCACAGCATCATGGCCGTGGTCGCGTGGGTCGACGGCGTGCCGCGACTCGGCAACCTGCTCGCGGCCTTCCCGTGGACCCAGGCCATCACCTGGCTCTTCCAGGTCATGCCGCTGTTCTTCGTCGCCGGAGGCGCCGCCAACACGCTGTCGTGGCAGCGGCACGACGCCCGCGGCGGCAGTTATGCCACCTGGCTCTGGGCACGTGCCTCGCGGCTGCTGCGGCCCGCGTGGGTCTACCTCATCGTCATGGGCGTCGCCGCGACGCTCGTCACGGTCCTGGCACCGCGGCGCGTTGCCGAGCCGCTCATGATCCTGGTGACGCAGCTGCTGTGGTTCCTCGGCGCCTACCTCCTGGTCACCGCGCTCACGCCGCTGTTCGGTCCGCGCGATCCGGTGCACGGAGCGGCGGTGGTGCTCGCGCTCGTAGCGGCGTGCGGGCTCGTCGATGCCGCGCGCTTCTTCTGGGGCTTCCCCGAGGTCGTCGGCCTGATCAACTTCGTCCTGGTGTGGACCGTCCCCGCGTATCTCGGATCGCTGCGGGCACACGGCATCACGGCGCGCTATCCGCGCTGGCTGCTGTGGGTGGTCGTCGTCGCGGCGCTGGGGCTCAACGCCAGCCTGATCTACCTCGGCCCGTGGCCGGTGTCGATGGTCGGGATGCCTGGGGAGCCGGTCAGCAACATGGCGCCTCCGAGCGTGGTGCTGGCGGTGCACTCGGTGGTCCTCGCGAGCCTGCTCACCGTGGCCAGCGGACCGCTGGCCCGACTGCTGCAGCGGCCATCGGTCTGGCGTCCGGTCATCGGGATCAACCTCGTGGCCATGACGCTCTACCTCTGGCACCTCCCCGTGCTCATCACGGTCACGGTGGTGAGCCATGCGCTGCATCTCGATCGTTCGATCGGTGTGGACGCTCAGGGATTCCCGGTGCCGGACGGCTGGGGATACGGCTGGGGGAGTCTCGTTTTCTGGTCGGTCTACGCCGGAGGCGTGTGGGCCGTCGTACGCCTCATGTGGCCCTTCGAGCACATGTCGCTGCCGTGGTGGGACTCCCCGCCTCACGCCAGTGCACCGCCTGCACGCCTCGCGAGCTGGGCAGCGGCGACCGGCACTGCCGGCGTGGGCATCTCGACGCTCGTCCTGTCGGCCACCGGCCTGGCAGGATTCCCGACGCAGGTCATCAGCTATGCCGGGCTGCCGCTCAACTCGGCTGCGGCGATCGCTCTGCTGGTGGCGTCGGGCGCACTCATCCGCTGGGCGGGAGCTGCGCGTCTTCTCGTGTGACGCCAGCCGCACAGGCCCTAGGGGACAGTGATCTCGATGCCGACATGACCGCCGCTGCTGCGGCGGAAGACGGCGGCGAACGTCTCGAACATCCGGAACTGCAGTCCGTACTTCTTCTTGTGCAGTTCCTTGATGACGGCGACGTCAGCCGAGTCCTCGACGATGCGCGCCGTGCCCTCGATCTGCGTCCCTTGGAGCCCGCCGCGGGAGTCGCACGGCGCTAGCAGGACCCGCGCGCCGTTGCGGATCCGCTTGACCTTGCCGGACCCGGCCTCGGTCCACACGAAGAGCCGACTCGAGTCGTTGCTCACCCACACGGCCGTCGCCACCCCGGTGCCGTCCTTCTTGAACGTCGTGAGTGAGACGTAGGAACCTGAGGCGAGGCGTTCGACCTCGGCGTTGGGCGCAGCGACCATGACTTCACGCTACGGGAGCGCTGCGGCAGTGGCACCTCGAGATGCGGGCCACGGGGATCGGTGCACGACGTCACAGCCCCTGGATCCCGTTGGTTGCCAAGGCAACACCGAGCGCCACCAACACCACCGCCATAACCGCGTTGGTGTGAGTGGTGAGCCAGTCCCTCGCGACCCCCAGCGGTCGCAGCACGCGCTCGCCCAGCACCGCGTATCCGAGGACCGGGACAGCGACGGAGACCGCGGAGACAGCCGTGAACACCACGACGGCCGCGACCTCTGTCCACCCATGCAGATCGCCGTTGCCGATCGCCAGTCCCGCGGCGGCCGCGATGAGCACGATCTTCGGGTTGACGCCCGATAGCAGCAGGGCCACGCGGAACGCCGAGGCTGGCGTCGCAGTCTCGAGCGAATGCATCCACGCAGGGGGCTCGGTCACCGACCGGCGCGTGAACCACTGCTGGAGGCCATAGCCGACGAGCGCCGCCCCGATCACGATCCGGACCCACGAGATCCAGGTCGGCGAGGTCTGGCCGGACTGGACGAACTCCGACAGCAGCACGAACACCGTGGTGGCCGAGAGGATGCCGAGCAGCCAACCGGCCAGGAAGGCGAGCGACGTCGGACGGGGCCGTGCCGTGAACAGCAGCAGGATCGCTGGAACGACGGGGAAGGGCGAGGCAGCGATGGCGATCGCGAACGGCAACGTCTCCAGCACGGTCATCGCACCTCTCCGGGAGCGGCGGAGCGCCAGCTCGTTGTGGGGCTGATCCTGCACCATGCAGACCCGGTCGTCGCACGGCGGTCGAGAGGCCGGAGGCCCCGATAGCCTCGTCCCATGTCTGTTGCCGTCCGGGTGATCCCGTGTCTCGATGTCGATGCCGGGCGGGTCGTCAAGGGCGTGAACTTCGTCGACCTGCGTGATGCCGGCGACCCGGTCGAGCTCGCGCGTGCCTACGACGCGCAGGGCGCGGACGAGCTGGTGTTCCTCGACATCACCGCGAGCAGCGGAGACCGCGCGACCACCTATGACGTGGTGCGACGCACGGCGGAGCAGGTCTTCATCCCGCTCACGGTCGGTGGGGGAGTGCGTGAGGTCGACGACGTCGACCGGCTGCTGCGAGCCGGCGCCGACAAGGTCGGGGTCAACACGGCCGCGATCGCGCGTCCCGACCTGCTGCGCGAAGCAGCCGAGCGGTTCGGCGCCCAGTGCATCGTGCTCTCCGTCGACGCGCGCCGCTGTCCCCCCGGAGTCTCGACCGACTCGGGCTGGGAGGTCACGACTCACGGTGGTCGACGTTCGACCGGTATGGACGCCGTCGCCTGGGTCGTGCGGGCGGCCGAGCTGGGGGCGGGAGAGATCCTGCTCAACTCGATGGATGCCGACGGCACCCTGGACGGCTACGACCTCGCCCTGCTGCGCGCGGTGCGTGCCGCAGTCTCACTACCGGTGATTGCGAGCGGCGGTGCCGGTCGGCTCGAGCACTTCGCGCCCGCCGTCGACGCCGGCGCCGACGCAGTGCTCGCCGCGAGCGTCTTCCACTTCGGCGACCTCACGATCGGTGACGTCAAAGCAGCCCTCGCCCACGCCGGTCACGACATCCGCAAGCCCCCCAGCGCAGCCCAACCCCCCAGCGCAGCCCAACCCCCCAGATGAATGTGCCCCGACGTGCGATAGGCGCACGCGAGGCGCCATTCATCCGCTCGGTCTCAGCTCGAGCAACCGCGTGACTGGCGTCGCCGACGTGTCACGCCGGCTGCTGCCGTGGACTATCGGGCGAAGTTGAGGAACGCCGCGACGTCGGTGCCCGAGCCACGCAGTTCGAGGCCACGTGTGAGGCGGCCGTAGCCCGACAGCACGATCTCCCCGACCGGACCCACGAGGGTCACCGTGCGGTCGCCGCTCCTGAGGCGTACCTCGCGGGCCGCGTCCGGACCGTCGGTCGGAACGGCCACGACGCCTACGGGGCTGCGCCGCATCAGGAACCTGGCGGCGGAACGGAAGCGTGACCACAGGTCGGCTGCGGCCGCATCGTCGAGAACCCGTGGCTCCCACGCGTCGCGCGCGCGGCGCACGTCCTCGTGGTGGACGAAGTACTCGATGGTGTTGGTGGCGCTGTCGAGGGCCCCGAGGGCCTGCGGCGACCAGCGCGGTGCCCCGTGGCGCACCGACTCGACCAGCGCGGTGAAGTCGCTCGTGGCCGCTCTTGCCTGCACCCTCGCGGTGTGCCCGGCGAGCGGGCCGACCATGATGCCGGCGGCCGCGTCGGGGCGGTTCTCGCGCACGAACAGGTGCGCAGCGAGATCGCGCGTCGTCCACCCCGTGCACAAGGTAGGGGCATCGGGACCGACCTCGAGCATGAGGTCGCACAACGCCCCGCGCTCGGTGCGGGCGAGGCGCTGGGACGGGGCGGCGGTGCCGGATGCGGACGAGGTCACCCCCTCAGCCTAGGCAACCTTCGCGAGCCCGCATCCCGCCCGTCCCGGACGTGGGCGCCGCGATCGGTCAAGAACTGCCTCGGATGTGCCGAACGCTTGAAGAGTGCGGGTGCCGTCGCGGCACCCGCGTCAAGGAGGGCACGCCACCATGGGCGATCCGGGCTACGACTTCTTCGCCACCGGCGGAGCCTCGACAGCGACACCGGTGGCACCGGCGACGGTCGACGGCGAGACGCTGCCGGCCGAGACGCTGGCCTACGGCGCGTCCGTCAACCGGTTCGGCTCCCCGGTGGCGCTCGACAACCAGACGTTCGCACCCGCCCACAGCCAGGCACAGGCGACGGCGCCGGTGGTGCAGGCGGCCACCGACAACCCGGCGTACGCCGCGGCCTACAGCGTCGAGGTCAACCGGTTCGGCTCACCCGTCACGCTCGAGGGCGCTGCGCCCGCGACGCCCATCCTGGCTGTCCCCGCACCCGTGCCGCCGCCCCTGGCGACGCCCGGCTTCAGTCCCGTGGGCGCCGTCAACCGCTTCGGCGGTCCCGCAGTCCCGTCCGACGTGCCGCTGACCGTGCCGGTGTCGTCATCGCTGGCTCCTCAGGCACCCCCGTCGTCCGCGCCCGCGCCGTTCCCCGTGCCCGCGGCCGCTGGCTACAACCCGGGTGCGGTCAACCACTTCGGCACCCCGCTCGCCGCCACCGGCGCGCCCACCGGGCCGTACGCGGCACCCGGCATGGGTGCGACACCCGTCGCCTCTCCCGGCAAGGTCTCCACCTGGGACCCGCGCTCCGGGGTGTCGCAGGGTCACTCCCGTGCCGCCACCAGTCCGTCTGGGGCACCCGGCAGCGCCAAGGCCGCCGGCATCATCGGCATCATCGAGGGACTCCTCCTCGGCATCTTCTTCCTCGTGGGCTGGTCTACGTACCAGTCCATCAAGTCCGAGCTCGACCAGCTCGGCGGCGGGAGCAGCGACAGCGCGGCCTTCGTCGTTGCCATCTCGGGCGCGGTCCTCGCGGTCGTCGTGGTCGTGGGTCTGCTGAGCCTCGGCTATCTCGCCGCGAGCGTCGCGACCGTCATGGGCAAGCGGTGGGGTGGCTGGGCCCTGCTCGCGGTGAGCGCGCTCAACGTCCTCACCGCGCTGTACGGACTGAGCCACCACTCCACGAGCACCACCTCGGCGATGCTCACGTTCGCGGTCTCAGGCGGTGTCGTGGCGCTCCTGCTCACCCGCGACTCGAGGCGCTGGCTCTTCTCCTCCTGACCTCGCCCCGAGGCACGGCGTCGGCGAGGAGCGTGGCAGCGGCTCCTGACGAAATCCCGGTGGCGAGGGCACGGCAGAATGGCCACGTGCAGCAGACGGACTTCGACGACGCGCAGTGGGAGGCCGTGCGCGCACGGCTCTGCCCAGACCCGGTCACGGGCCTCGTCGCGGCGATCGCGCAGCAGTGGGACACCGGTGAGGTGCTCATGGTCGCGTGGATGGACCTCGAGGCGCTGCGTCGCACCTTGACGAGCGGCCGCGCCACCTACTGGTCGCGCTCGCGTCAGGCCTACTGGGTCAAGGGCGAGACCTCGGGTCACGCCCAGCACGTACGCACGGTGCGTCTCGACTGCGACGGGGACGCCGTTCTGCTCGGCGTCGACCAGGTCGGTTCCGCGTGCCACACCGGCGACCGGACCTGCTGGGACTCCGACCTCCTGCTCGACCTCGGTCCCGCCCCCGACCGGACGGATGCGACTCAGCCCGCCACGACTCAGCTCGACGAGGACGCCTCATGACCGCGACCACCACTCCCTACGCAGCGACCTTCGCGGGTTCGGCGACACCTGACCTCGAGACGTTCCGGGCCCTGGCGCGCGAGCGCCGCGTGATCCCCGTCGTACGACGGCTCCTTGCCGACGGTGAGACGCCCATCGGCCTCTACCGCAAGCTCGCCGGTGAGCGGGCCGGGACATTCCTCCTCGAGTCGGCCGAGCACGGCCGCTCCTGGAGTCGCTATTCGTTCGTAGGGGTGCGCAGCGCGGCGATGCTGAGCGAACGCGAGGGCCAGGCGGTCTGGCAGGGCAACGCCCCCGTCGGCCTTCCCACCGACGGTGATCCGCTCTCGGCGTTGCGCGACACGATCGCAGCGCTGCACACCGAGCGGCTGCCCGGGCTGCCACCGCTCACCGGTGGCATGGTCGGCTATCTCTCCTACGACAGCGTGCGCCGCTGGGAGCGCCTGCCCGACGCCAACCCCGACGAGCTCGGCGTGCCCGAGATCGCGATGCTCCTCGCATCCGACCTCGCGGTGCTCGACCACCACGACGGCTCGGTGCTGCTCATCGCCAACGCCATCAACTACGACGCGACCGACGAGCGCGTCGACGACGCCTGGGCCGATGCCGTGCGCCGCCTCGACGTGATGCAGGCCGACCTGGCGAGCCACACGGTGGCCTCAGCATCGACGTATGACACGTCCGCGCAGGTCGAGGTGACGGCCCGCACCTCAGCAGCCGACTACCTGGCAGGAGTCGAGACCGCCAAGGAGTACATCCACGCGGGTGATGCCTTCCAGATCGTTCTCTCGCAACGCTTCTCGTCGCCATGCACTGCCTCGTCGCTCGACGTCTACCGGGTGCTGCGGGTGACCAACCCCAGCCCGTACATGTATCTCCTGCGGGTGCCGGTCGTCACCGCTGACGGATCGCTCTCGGACAAGGTCGACTTCGACGTCGTCGGCTCATCACCCGAGGCGCTGGTCAAGGTCGAGGCCGGTCGGGCGCTGCTGCACCCCATCGCCGGGTCGCGCCCGCGCGGCGCGACACCGGAGGAGGACAACGCCCTGGCGGAGGAGCTCCTGCATGATGAGAAGGAGCGCGCGGAGCACCTCATGCTCGTCGACCTCGGGCGCAACGACCTCGGTCGGGTGTGCGCGGCCGGCAGCGTCGAGGTCCTCGACTTCATGTCGGTCGAGCGCTATTCCCACATCATGCACATCGTCTCGACCGTCGTCGGCACGATCGCGGACGGCAAGACGGCCTACGACGTGCTCGCCGCGACTTTCCCGGCGGGCACCCTCTCGGGTGCTCCGAAACCGCGCGCGATGGAGATCATCGACGAGCTCGAGCCCGTACGCCGCGGTGTCTATGCCGGCGCGGTGGGCTACCTCGACTTCGCCGGCGACCTCGACACCGCGATCGCCATCCGCTCCGCCGTCATCAAGAACGGCATCGCCTACGTCCAGGCCGGTGCCGGCCTCGTCGCCGACTCGGTGCCCGAGACCGAGCACGTCGAGTGCGGCAACAAGGCGGCCGCAGTCCTGCGCGCTGTCGCGATGGCCTCGACCATGCGCGCGGCCGGCGCGTGAACGACCCGGCAGCAGCCCGGCCGCTGAGCGACAGCGCATCGGCCGAGCCGGACCGTCGCGGGTATGCCGTGGCACTCGGGCTGCTCGCCCTCGGGGGACTGGTGCTGCTGCTCGCTCACGGGCGCACCTGGGCGAGCGTGGCCGTCGGCGGCTCGGGGCTGCCGACGGTGCAGGCGTCGTTCAGCGGTTCGGACCTCAACCCGGCCGGCACCGCGGTCGCCGTCCTCGCCCTCGCCGGTGTCGCCGGCCTGCTCGCCACCCGACGAGTCGGTCGACTGCTCATCGGGCTCATCCTCGTTCTTGCCGGCGGGGTGTCTGCGGTGACCGCCGCACAGTTCGGCATCGGACGCACCACGACGTTGGCAGCGGGTGACAGCCTCACCGGCATCGTGGCCGATCGGGTCGGAGTCGACGCCGTGGGTGGGTCCGTCACCGTGACGCTCTGGTGGCTCGTCGCACTGAGCGGTGCCGTCCTCATCGTCACCGCTGGGCTGCTGGCGGTGTGGCGCAGCGGCACTTGGCCGCAGCTGGGTCGTCGCTACGAGCGGGCCGGCGCCGGTGCGACCGCAGCCAGGGCACCGCGCACCGAGCGCCAGGAGTCAGCGTGGGACCAGCTCGATCGTGGTGTCGACCCCACAGTCGGCTCCGGGAGCGGCCCTTCTGACACAATGACGACCTCACCCGTCGAGGAGGACCCGCGATGACCGCCGAGCACGAGGACCACGGCAACACCCCCGCCGCCTGGACCGCTGTCACGATCATCATGATCGCGTTCGTCGTCGGAGCCTTGGCCGTGCTCACGGCCAACTGGGTGCTGTTCTGGGTCGGTGCGGTCGGGCTGCTCCTCGTCGGTGCCGTCGTCGGCAAGGTCATGGCGATGATGGGCATGGGCAAGGCACCCGCCTCGGTCGACCACTGACTCCTCCCGGCTCGTCCGGCGCGACGAGTCTTTGCACGACCCGAACACCACGGTCACCGTCGTCGTGACCGCGCTCTGACACGCTGGACCGCGTGAGCACAGCCGGTCGCGATCATCCTCGACGTCGGGCTCCCCGAGATCGACGGCCCCGAGGTGTGCCGGCGGCTGCGAGCCGGCTACGACTGGGTGCCGGTGCTGTTCTGTACCGCGCGCGACGACGAGTTCGACCGGGTGCTCGGGCTCGAGCTCGACGCCGACGACTACATCACCAAGCCGTTCTCGCCGCGCGAGGTCGTCGCGCGGGTGAAGTCGGTGCTGCGGCGCACCGATGGCCCGCAGACGGCCACAGCACCCCTGTCCGCCGCCGTCGTGGGCACCCGCCTCGACTCTGGGTCGGCGGCCGAGCCTCACCCGGCAGTTCACCCTGCTCGCAGCCCTCGTTGCGGCCGTCGCTGCGCTCGTGTCGATCCCGCTGATCTCCAGCGCGTCGCAGGCGGCGCGGTCCGCCGTCGCGCTGTCGCGAGCGATTCCGGGCGCGTAGCAACGTTCGCGGAGGGGCGACTGTTCTACAGTGCGATACGTGACCCCGCGGACCCGCCGACTCGTGGCGCCGGTCGTCGCCGCCGCTGCGGCGCTTGCTGCCACCGCCTACGTCGGGCTGGTCGACCCCAACCAGCCGGGGCACTACCCCCTGTGCCCGACGAAGGTGCTCACCGGTCTCGACTGCCCTTTCTGTGGAGGCCTGCGCGCCACCCACTCCCTGGCTCGCGGCGACATCGGCTCTGCCGTCGACCACAACGCACTCGTGACCCTCGTCGTGGTGCCGATCCTGCTGGTGCTGTGGCTGGTCTGGATCCGCCGAGCCTGGGCCGGCACGACACCGGCACCGAGGACTGAGCCGTCACGCCTCCAGCCGGTGCTGCTGTGGTCGGCGCTGGCGCTCATGGTCGCCTTCACCGTCGTACGCAACGTCGACGCTGTCCCAGCCCTGGCCTGGCTCGGCTCCAGCGCCTGATCCCGGCCGGTGACCAGCACAGCGGCACGGTCCTGCGGAGGTGGCCCGGTGCTACCCGCGGGAGATGTGCGCGACGACGACGGCTAGCCTCACTGCATGACGGTCCTCGACGACATCTTGGAAGGCGTGCGCGCCGACCTGGCCGAGCGCCAGGGCCGCATCTCGCTCGACGACCTCAAGGCGATGGCTGCCGCGCGACCCTCGGCGCTCGACGCCGAGGCGGTGCTGCGGGGCGACGGTGTCTCGGTGATCGCCGAGGTCAAGCGCTCCAGCCCCAGCAAGGGTGCGCTCGCGGCCATCGCCGACCCAGCCGCGCTGGCGCGCGACTACCAGGCCGGCGGTGCTCACATCATCAGCGTGCTCACCGAGCAGCGCCGCTTTGGTGGGTCTCTCGATGACCTCGCCGCCGTACGCGCCGCGGTCGAGATCCCGGTGCTGCGCAAGGACTTCATCGTCACCAGCTATCAGCTGTGGGAGGCGCGCGCGTATGGCGCCGACGTCGCTCTGCTCATCGTCGCGGCGCTCGACCAGCCCGCCCTCGTGTCGCTTGTCGAGCGCGCACGCACCCTCGGCCTCACCCCGCTGGTCGAGGTGCACGACGTCGACGAGGTCGAGCGTGCGGTCGACGCCGGTGCCACCGTCATCGGTGTCAACGTCCGCAACCTCAAGACCCTCGAGGTCGACCGCGACACGTTTGCGCGGGTGGCGCCCGCCATCCCGACGAGCTGCGTGAGCATCGCAGAGTCCGGCGTACGCGGTCCGCACGACCTGCTCGCCTATGCCCACGCAGGTGCGGATGCGGTGCTGGTGGGAGAGAGTCTGGTGACAGGCGGCGACCCGCGAACCGCTGTCCACGACCTCGTGACGGCCGGCGCACATCCGGCCGTGAAGAACGTCCGCGGCTGACGGAGGCACCACGATGACCACCACGGAGAGCGTCCGCACTACCCTTCCCGACGCCCTCGGGCACTTCGGGCGCTATGGCGGACGCTTCGTCCCCGAGGCGCTCATCGTCGCTCTCGACGAGCTCGACGCCGCCTTCCGCGCGGCACAGGTGGACCCCGCGTTCCAGGCCGAGCTCACACATCTGCTCACCACCTACACCGGTCGCCCCAGCCCGCTCACGGACTGCGTGCGGTTCGGCGCGCAGGCGGGTGGCGCTCGCGTGCTGCTCAAGCGCGAAGACCTCAACCACACCGGCTCGCACAAGATCAACAACGTGCTGGGCCAGGCGCTGCTCACGGTCCGCATGGGCAAGAAGCGGGTCATCGCGGAGACGGGCGCTGGCCAGCACGGTGTCGCGACGGCCACCGCTGCCGCACTCATGGGACTCGAGTGCGTGGTCTACATGGGCGAGGAGGACACCCGCCGCCAGGCGCTCAACGTCGCGCGGATGAAGCTCCTCGGCGCCGAGGTGGTCCCGGTCACGGCCGGCAGCCGCACCCTCAAGGACGCCATGAACGAGGCGATGCGCGACTGGGTGACCAACGTCGACTCCACTCACTATCTGATCGGCACCGTCGCCGGTCCGGCACCGTTCCCGGAGATGGTGCGCGAGTTCCAGAAGATCATCGGCGTGGAGGCGCGCGCCCAGGTCCTCGAGCTCGTCGGTCGCCTGCCCGACGCCGTCACGGCCTGCGTCGGCGGTGGCTCCAATGCGATCGGCATCTTCTCCGGCTTCCTCGATGACCCGTCGGTGGGCCTCTACGGCTACGAAGCCGGCGGCGACGGAGTCGAGTCCGGCCGTCACGCGGCGACCATCACCGGCGGCAGCGTCGGGGTGCTGCACGGAACCCGCTCCTATGTCCTGCAGGACGACGACGGTCAGACCGTCGAGTCGCACTCGATCAGTGCCGGCCTCGACTACCCCGGGGTCGGTCCGGAGCACGCGTTCCTCGCCGACATCGGCCGGGCGCACTACTCCGCGATCACCGACACCGAAGCGATGGATGCGTTCCGCGTCCTGTGCCTGACCGAGGGCATCATCCCGGCGATCGAGACGGCGCACGCCCTCGCGGGCACCCTGCGGCTCGGGCGCGAGCTCGGCCCCGACTCGGTGATCGTCGTCAACTGCTCGGGCCGCGGAGACAAGGATGTCGAGACCGCGAGCCGGTGGTTCGGCGTGCTCGACGGCGAACGCGCCCCGGAGGGTCGCGCGTGAGCAAGCTCCACGAAGTCTTTGCCGCAGCCAAGGCGGAGAACCGGGCCGCACTCATCGGCTACCTGCCGGCCGGGTTCCCCTCCGTCGACGGCGCGATCGACGCGCTCCGGGCGATGGTCGAGAACGGCGTCGACATGGTCGAGCTCGGTCTGCCCTACTCCGACCCGCTGATCGACGGCCCGACGATCCAGGCCGCCTCCGAGCGGGCGCTCGAGGCAGGCATCACCACCAAGCTCGTGCTCGCCACGGTCGAAGCCGTCGCCGCCTCGGGCGCGCCGACCCTGGTGATGACCTACTGGAGCCCGATCGAGCGCTACGGCGTCGAGCGCTTCGCGACCGATCTCGCAGCGGCCGGGGGAGTCGGGGTCATCACGCCGGACCTCACGCCCGAGGAGGCCGGGCCGTGGATCGACGCGACCGACGCCGCGGGTCTCGACCGGGTCTTCCTGGTCGCACCGAGCTCGACGGAGGAGCGCATCGCCGTCGTCACAGGGATCACGACAGGATTCGTCTATGCCGCGTCCCTCATGGGTGTCACCGGGGTGCAGTCGGTCTCCGCAGCCGCTCCAGCGCTGGTGGCCCGCACGCGTCCGCACACCTCGCTGCCGGTGGCCGTCGGCCTCGGCGTGACCACAGCAGCGCAGGCAGCCGACATCGCCCAGTACGCCGACGGCGTCATCGTCGGAAGCGCCTTCGTGCGGCTGCTGCTCGACGCCGCCACACCCGCCGAGGGTGTCGCGGCCGTCGGCCGTCTCGCCGCAGACCTGGCTGCAGGCGTACGCCGGCACTGATCCGTCGCGACGAGGCACCGGGAACTCGACGGGCAGGTCGACCGTCGGACACGCGGGTGCCGCTCGGGGACCTGATCGCCGGGCCGCGGAGCGTGTGAGGGATGATCAGCACGTGAGTCCTGACATCCGTGCCTGGATCGGCACCCTGTTCCGCCTCGTGCTGGCGGGCATCTTGTTCTGGTCCGGGCTGGCCAAGCTGTTCGAGTCCAGCGACGGGCGTCGCGAGGCGATCCTCGCCTACCGCGTGTTCCCGGCCGCCTGGGTCGACGCCCTCGGCTGGGCGCTGCCGGGCTTCGAGGTAGCGCTGGGCGCGCTGCTGCTCATGGGTCTGTTCACCCGGTGGGCGGCGCTGCTCACCGCCCTGCTCATGCTGGGCTTCATCGTCGGCATCTCCAGCGTCTGGATCCGCGGCTACTCCATCGACTGCGGCTGCTTCGGCGGCGGCGGCGACGTGAGCGAGGAGGGCAAGGCCGCGCGCTATTCCGCGGAGCTGCTCCGCGACTTCCTGTTCATGGGCATGGCCACCTGGTTGGTCGCCTGGCCCTGGACCAAGCTCTCCCTCGACGGCACGCCGTTCGACCCGACTCTCTACGACGACCTCTCCGAAGATGAACCCGCAGCGCTCGAGGAGCCGACCCGATGACCAGCACGCCCAAGGACAGCAAGCGCTCGCTCAAGGATAAGGCGGCAGCAGCGCGCGCGGCCGCCGAGGCCGAGCAGCGGCACCGCGACCGCCGGGTGCGGATCCTCGGAGGGATCGCGATCCTCGTCGCCGTCGGGCTCATCTTCGGCGCGGTGTTCTACAACAACTCCCAGAAGACCACGACGGGCTCGGCGACCGGCACGGTGGCCGACGCGAAGCTGCCCAAAGGAGTGCTCGCCGCTGACCCCAACGCGTGGGGCGTGCCCTACAACTCGGTCGCAGGCAAGCCGACCCTGGCGATCTGGGAGGACTTCCAGTGCCCGAGCTGTGCGTCCTTCGAGAAGTCCCACGGCGCTGACCTGCTCAAGCTGGCAGACGCGGGCAAGGTCAACCTCGTCTGGCGCACCACGGCGTTCCTCGACGCGCGCTTCGCCGCGACGAGCCCCAACCCCAACTCCTCCCTCGCAGCAGCGCAGGCATGGGGCTGTGCGATCGACGCCGGGCAGACCAAGGCGTATCACTCGACGGTGTTCGCCAACCAGCCGGCCACCGAGGGCGACGGCTACAGCCAGGCGACTCTGCTCGGATTCGGCCAGACGGCAGGAATCACCGGTGCCGCCTCGACGACCTTCGAGGCCTGTGTGAAGGCGTCGACCTACAAGGACTGGGTGAACAACTCCTACCAGGCCTTCCAGGACACCGGCGTCACCGGCACCCCGACCGCGTATCTCAACGGCACCGAGGTGCCCGCGAAGACGCTCAACGACCTGACCGCGCTCGAGGCCCTCATCGCGTCGACCCCTGCGTCGTGAGCCTGCTCGCGTCCATCCCCAGCCCCTCGCAAGGGGTCTGGAACATCGGTCCGATCCCGGTTCGCGCCTATGCCCTGTGCATCCTCGCGGGCATCTTCGTCGCCATCTGGCTCGGCAACCGGCGCTGGATCGCGCGCGGCGGGCGCTCGGGCACGGTCGCCGACGTCGCGATCTGGGCCGTGCCGTTCGGGATCGTCGGCGGTCGGGTCTACCACGTCATCACCGACTGGCAGACCTACTTCTCCGGCGGCCCCAAGGCGCCGATCGACGCCCTCAAGATCTGGGACGGCGGCCTCGGGATCTGGGGCGCGGTGGTCCTCGGTGGAGTCGGTGCCTGGATCGGCTGCCACCGTCGGGGGATCCCGCTGCCGCCGTTCGGCGACGCAGTCGCACCGGGAGTCGCGATCGCGCAGGCCCTGGGTCGCTTCGGCAACTACTTCAACCAGGAGCTGTTCGGCGGCCCGAGCGAGCTTCCCTGGGCGGTCGAGATCGACCCGAAGAACCGGCCCCCAGGCTTCGCCGACGTCGCGACCTACCACCCGACCTTCCTCTACGAGTCGCTCTGGTGCCTGGCTGTCGCCGGCGTCGTGATCTGGGCCGACCGTCGCTTCCGCATGGGGCACGGCCGTGTCTTCGCTCTCTATGTGCTGCTCTACTCCGTGGGCCGCGCGTGGATCGAGTCGCTGCGCATCGACGAGGCGCACCACTTCTTCGGCATCCGGCTCAACGTGTTCACCTCGCTCGTCGTGATCCTCGGCGCGCTGGTCTACCTCGTCGTGAGCAGCCGCCTGCGGCCAGGGCGGGAGGCTCCCGAGGAGCTGGAGCCCGCCTACGCGACGGCACCCGCCGGCGCGCAGGGCGAGGCTCCCGACCCGAGGGGTCCGGGCTCGGTCGAGGCCCCCGACGCGGGGACCGCGAGCCCGGCCGAGGAGCCGGACGCCGTCGCGGGCGGTACCGTCGATCCGTGAGCGGAAACCCACCCCCTGCCGACCATCACCGCGACGTCACCGGCGGCTGGCTGCGTCCTGCCGTCTTCGGTGCCATGGACGGCCTCGTCTCGAACTTCGCCCTCATGGCCGGTGTTGCTGGTGGAACTGCGGCCGCGGCCGGGGACGGCGCCCGCACCGCGATCGTGCTGGCCGGTCTCGCGGGCCTCGCGGCCGGTGCCTTCTCGATGGCCGCGGGGGAGTACACCTCGGTCGCCTCTCAGTCCGAGCTCGCCGAGCAGGAGTTCGAGAACGAGCGCCGGGAGCTGACCCGCAACGCCGAGGGGGAGGCCAAGGAGCTCGCGCAGATCTGGGTGCGCCGCGGCGTCGACCAGGACCTGGCGGAGAAGATGGCTGAGCAGCTGGGACGCAACCCCGAGGCCGCGCTCGAGGTCCATGCCCGCGAGGAGCTCGGGATGGCTCCCGGGGAGCTGCCCAACCCGTGGCTCGCGGCTGGATCCT
>JANXWJ010000148.1 GCA_025351185.1 Candidatus Nanopelagicales bacterium | reverse complement strand
GGCCGAGCTGTGGCGCCGCCTCGGCCGGGCCTTCGAGGCCTACCGAGCGCTGGAGACCGCGCTCGACGCGAGCTCGGTGCACCCGTCGCCGATGCCGATCCCGTCGCACGCAGCCGAGCTCCCGCCTCGACCTCGGCCGTGGCCGACACAGGCAGTGGACGGGCGTGGTGGCCGGTGACGTCCCGGAAGGCGACCTCGGGGGTGGTCGGGTGAGAACCCGTGCGGCTCAGCCCTTCTGAGCCGCGTGACGTCCAGCGATGAAGCCGAACGTCGTGCCAGGGCCGACTGTGCCACCAGCACCTCCACAGACACCCACGCGCGCCCTACGGGCCGCCCTCCCGATCTGTCTACCTGGATCTCCCATGACTCGAAAGCCTCGGAATCGAGACGGTGGTGGCGCCGCGAGCTAGCGCACCACCTCTGGTCCGCATTGCCTGAGGACGGCCGGACGCGTCGTCGGAGGTAGGGAGCGCATCCGTGCACCACGATGTGCCTATGACAGGTGGAGCGGGACATCGCACTCGGACGGCCCATGGGGAGCTGCCGGACTTCGAGGAGATCGAGAAGCTGGTGGCCGAGGCCTTTGCGCAGGTCTCGCCCGTCACCGACGGAGTTGTGAGTCAGGTCTACCCGGCGCTGGCCCGGGTCTCCCCCGACCTGTTCGGGTTCTGCGTCGTCGGTGTCGACGGCGGGGTTCACGCGATCGGCGATGCCGATCACCCGTTTGCGCTCATGAGCGTGGCCAAGCCCTTCGTGCTCGCGCTCATGATCGAGGAGTACGGGTTCGAGCACGTCCGCGGTCTCGTCGGGGTGAACGCCACCGGTCGACCGTTCAACTCGATCGCCGCTGTCGACCTGAGCCTCGACGGCCGAACCAACCCGATGGTCAACTCCGGCGCGATCGCCACCGTGAGCCTGGCTCCCGGCACTGACATCGAGGCGCGGTGGGATGTCGTACGCCGCGGCCTCTCCCAGTTCGCCGGCCATGACCTCGAGGTCGACGAGGAGGTGCACGAGTCCGCGGCCGCCACGAACGTCACCAACCGCGCCATCTCCGCGACGCTCCATGCCCGAGGCAGAGTCGTCGGTGACCCGCGAGACGCCGTCGAGATCTACACCCGTCAGTCGTGCCTGAACGTCACCGCTCGCGACCTCGCCGTGATGGGCGCGACCTTGGCTGGCGGAGGCGTGAACCCGCTGACGCGCACCCGAGTTGTCACGGCGCCGACCTGCCGCCTGGTGCTCGCTGTCATGGCGACGGCGGGCCTCTATGAGACCTCCGGCGACTGGCTGTGCGACGTGGGGCTTCCCGGCAAGAGCGGGATCGGTGGCGGGATCGTCACCGTGTCGCCGGGCAAGGGTGGTCTTGGCGCCTACGCGCCGCCGCTGGATCCAGCAGGCAACAGCGTCAAGGGCCAGTTGGTCGCCGCACTCCTCTCGAGGTCGCTCGGCCTCGACCTGCTCGCCTGCACCACCGACGAGTGACAGGCAGCGGGTCCGGTGCGTTGCTGCGCACCGGACCCGCCGTGCCCAGGTCGGCCCAGGTCGATCCCGCCAGCTGTGTTCCGTCAGTTCAGCGGCACGCGGTGCGGGTCGTGTTCAGGGCCAGGGTCTTCTTGAGCCAGTTGAAGTTGGCGGCGTTGGCCTTCGAGCAGAACTTGCTCGTGGCAATGCTGTACTCCACTCCGAAGACTGCCTTACCGGCTGAGACGAACTGGTCGTAGCCGTAGCCGCCGTTCTGCGCGGTCGTGCACTCGGCGTACTGCCAGCACTGTTCGTTGAGAGCCATGTCGAAGTAGGGCAGCAGCGACGGGATCTGCGCCTGGTCGTTCTTGAGGACCGCCGAGAGCCCCTTGCTGTGCGCGAGGTTGGCGAGGAACGCGTTGTAGTAGATCTGGTCGGCTGCAGTCAGCGGCCACCCGGTGGGGTTGCTGTAGCCGTCGACGTTGTCGAACTCCACCGCGTCGAATCCCTTGTCCTTACACATCTGCACACGCGAGGTCATGATCGCGGCGAGGGGAGAGTTGGCCTTCTGGACGTCACGGACGTCGAGCCACCGCTCGTTCCAGCCGCTCATCTTCCAGCCGAGGATGCCCAGCAGCGCCTTGGCCGGCGTGCTCGAGCTGAGCTGGGCCGAACCCGGGAACGACGCGGCGTCTGCACGCCATCCTTCGTAGGACCCCGCCGAGAGGTAGCAGTCGACCTTGCTGTGCGCGTGCAACCCAGCGACCGTCGCGGCCGTGTTGTCGAAGCCGTCAATGTCCCACATCCCCCATGTGTTGGACGCGATCGCGGACGCGGACGGCGTGACGGAGAGCTCCCACTCCCAGCTGGTGTTGAGCGCTGGGTGCCAGCAGCCGGGGCACGCGACGGGTGCCGACAGCGCCGGTGTCGCCTGTGCGGGGTGGATGACGACCAGGGACGACGCGACGATCGCGAACGCGGCGACGAGTCCTGGGAGCATGCGTGAGCGCATGGCTGCTCCTTTCGATCCGACTCCCCGCCTCGGGCTCGATCCCTGGCGTTCACCCGGCCTCAGTGCGCAGCACTGCCATGGAGCCGGTAGGGCGTGTCGGTTCGTACGGACGGTAGCGACCTCGGACGTGACGTGGTGCATTCCGGGCCAACAGATCCGCCGCTGGGAGGCAACTGTGCATCCGAGGTTGCGCGCCCAGGGCGCTCGACGGCGCGAGCAGGAGTGGTCGCGTCACCCGGTGGACGTGCCCGAGGCCATAGCCTCGGCGGGTGGCTGCTGCAGTGGGATCCCGTCGCGTTCCGCTCGTCGTCGTGCTCGTCGCGACGGCACTCGCCGGCTGCTCCTCGTCCACCAGCACCACGCCCGCCGCGACGTCGGCGCCGAACTCGTCACTCGGCACGTTGTCCACCGCATCACCGACCGTGACCTCGAGTGCGACGCCGTCGGTGTCACCGACGACAGCACCATCGGTCGTGCCGGTGGCCGTGAAGGCCGCGTCGTGTCCGCACCACTACACCGCCGCCGCGCTGGTCACCTGCATCAAGACGGCTGAGGCCGTCTACCTCGCGACGTGGCTCAAGGACCTCGCGGTGATCGGCGTACGCAACCCTAGGCCGCCACGAATCCTCATCTTCAGCGCGATCCCCGAGAACCCCTGCATCTCCAGCGAGGGCGACGCGGCCGAAGCATCGTTCTGGTGCGGCAAGAACAACACGCTGTACGTCGCCAGCAACGCAGCGCAGACCTGGACCGTCTACTACGCGAAGGCCGCCGCGGCGCGCCACGTTCTCGCATCCGACGCGAAGACCGCGGGCACGTCGGTCGCGGACCTTCGCGGTGGCTATCCGCTCGTCGGGGCCACGACGGAGTTCGCGCACGAGCTGGGGCACTGGGCGCAGCAGGTCAGCGGCCAGATGGCCTGGTATGACAAGCGGGTCGCGAATCCGGACTTCGCCCTCTCCACCCAGGCGGAGTCGACGCGCGAAGGCTCTGCCGACTGCCTCTCGGGATGGCTGCAGGCGCGCACTGCGGCGGCGAGCACCTGGGTCGACACCCCGATCGGACGCTGGGCGCACCACGCCACGATGGCCGAGCTCGGCTATGACCTCGAGTCGGTCAAGCCCAACTTCACCTACCCGAAGGAGCGGCCGGCCGACGTCAACGGATACGGCACCTCCTACACGCGCCTGAAGTTCTACGACATGGGCTATGCCGCCGGTCGCGCAGGTAGGCCCGGACTCACGACGTGCAGCCACGCGGTGGCGACCTACCTCTCGGCGCCGCTGCCCCCACACTCCTAGCCAGCAGTGGCCCGAGGACGAGCCGCACGACAGCCGGAGACAACAGCGCGTGCGTCCCATCCCGGTCCGGTCCGGCCGAGGCAGACGTACGCGGCTTCTCCGAGCATCGGACGCCGCGTGACCACCGTCACCCCGTGACGTGCAGCGTGCGCGGGAAGGTGGCCGCACCTTCGACGAAAACCTGATGTCACCCAACGGATCTTGGGTCTTCCCCGGGTGTTCGAAGGGCGGTTTGGGCACAGGGTGGAGGGCACTGCGGCTCCGTCGAGCCGAGTCGCGATCGGTCGCCCACGTGGCAAGGATCTGTCGGGTCCGAGCCCTCGGCTTCGCTGCCCAGTCCCGGAAGGCCCTGCCTGTGTCCCATCTGCGTCCCGTCGATCCGTCGACCCGTCACGTCGGTCGCCGCCGCGCCTTGTTCGTCGTCGCGACCGTGCTCTGCAACGCGCTACTGACCCAGGCGGCGGCGATCGCGCTGCCGGTCGACGGCACGCACTCGCTGCTCGCCCGGTCGGCGGGCATCACGTCGTACCTGCTCCTGGCGCTGCTCGTGCTGAGCGGGCTGCTGCTCTCGCACCCGTGGAGCTCACGCTGGCGCCGACCCAGTCCCGCCGTCCGCATCCGCGCCCACGTGAGTCTCGCGGCCGTCACGCTCGCGTTCACCACGGTGCACGTCGTCATGTGGGCGACCGACGACGACGGTGGCGTCGGCTGGTGGGGCGCGCTCGTGCCGTGGGGGTCGTCGTTCCGTCCGTTCTACGTCACCCTCGGCGTGCTCGGCCTCTACACCGGGCTCCTCACCGGCGTGACAGCCTCCCTCGCGGGCCGGCTCTCGCTGCGCGTGTGGTGGCCGATCCACAAGGTCTCGGTCGTCGCGCTCATGCTCGTGTGGGTGCACACCCTCGGCGGCCTCGACGCCCCCGCGCTGGTGATCGTCTACGTCGCAACCGGCCTGCTGCTCGTGGTGGTCGCAGCCTCACGCCACGCGGCGCGCCACCACCGCGCGCACGTGCACGAGCTCGCCACGGTCGTGGCCCGCGAGCTCGTCCTCCACGGCACCCACTCCCGCTGACACACCATCGCGGGTACGTCGGTGAGGTCAGACGACGTGGACGGCGAGGCCGGTCTGGCGCAGCGCGTCGAGTGCCTGAGCGTCGGCGGTGGAGTCGGTGATGAAGTCGGTGACGGCGTCGATCGGGGCGATGCGCGCGAGTAGCACGCGCCCGACCTTCGACCCGTCGGCGACCACGATGACGCGCGCCGCACGGCTGATCATCACCCGGTTGGTGTGTGCCTCGACCTCGTCGTGCGTCGTCAGGCCGGCCTCGGCGGCGATGCCGTCGACGCCGACCACTGCGACCTCGAGGTGCAGCGCCTGCAGAGTCTGCTCGGCGAACGGTCCGACGAGCTCGTAGGACTGGGTCCGCGTCACTCCCCCGGTCAGGATGAGCTTGAGCCGGGGGCGCAGGGCCAGCTCGGTCGCGATGTTGAGCGCGTTGGTGATCACTGTGACGTCGACCCGGTCGGCGATGATTCGCGCCACCTCGCTCGTGGTGGTGCCGCCGGTGAGCCCCATGACCAACGGCCCCTTGGGGAGCAGGTCGGCCGCCTTCGCCGCGATCGCCCGCTTCTCGTCGCGCTGGCGGCCTCCGCGATAGCGCACCGGCAGCTCATAGGCCACGTCGTGGGCGAGCGCTCCGCCGTGGGTACGGCTGAGCAGCTTCTGGTCCTCGAGCATCTGCAGGTCTCGACGCAGGGTGGCTGCGGAGACGCCGAACTCCTCGGCAAGGTCGGCGGCGTTGAGCGAGTGCTCCGCCGCGAGGCGGTCGAGGATCGCGGACACTCGGTCGGCGCGACGCAGCGAAACGCGGGCCACTCAGGTCTCCCGGTGCAGGGGCGGGGTGAGCGGATCGCTCACCTCAGGATGTCCATCTCTGTGCACATTGTCGTGCGTTCTTGAGCGTTTGACCAGTAAGGCGCAACACTTCCGTCATGTCCCCCACCACGATCACTTTCCTGGGCGCCGGCAGCGTCGTCTTCACCCGTGAGCTTCTCGGGGACATCCTCGGATTCGACGATCTGGGGCCGTTGCGGATCGCTCTGCACGACATCGATGCCGAGCGCCTCGAGACCGCGGTCGCCATCACCTCGGCCACGTCCAGCCAGCTCGGTCGGCCGGTCGAGGTGACCGCCTCGCTCGACCGCCGACGGGCGCTCGAGGGCGCGACGTATGTCATCAACGCCATCGCCGTCGGCGGGCACGCCGCGACCGCGCGTGACTTCGAGGTGCCCGCTCGCTTCGGCCTGCGACAGACGATCGGTGACACCGTCGGTGTCGGGGGGATCTTCCGCGCGCTGCGCACCTTCCCGGTGCTCGAGGGGATCGCACGCGACATGGCGGAAATCTGCCCAGACGCGTGGTTGCTCAACTACACCAACCCGATGGCGATGAACATCGCCTATCTGCACGCGATCGCCCCGCAGCTCAAGGTGCTCGGGCTCTGCCACTCGGTCTACTGGACCGTCCGCGGCCTCTGCGAGGTCATCGACGTGCCCTTCGAGGACGTGTCCTACTGGTCGGCGGGCGTCAACCACCAGGCCTGGGTGCTGCGGTGGGAACGCAACGGGGAGAGCCTCTATCCGATGCTCGATGCGCGGATCGCTGCAGATCCGGAGCTGCGGCGCAGGGTGCGGGTCGACATGTATCGCCGCCTCGGCTACTACCCCACCGAGACGAGCGAGCACTCGAGTGAATACCTGCCGTGGTACCTCCGCGACGACAGCGAGATCGAGCGCCTGCGTCTCAACGTGGGGGAGTACGTCGGCATCAGTGCTGGCAACCTGGAGGAGTACGCCGACGTGCGCGCCTCGCTGGCTGCGGGTGAGCCGCTCGACATCGACCGTGACTCGACGGAGTACGCCCCGCAGGTGATCCACTCGTTGGAGACCGGCACCAAGCGCACGATCTTCGCCAACGTTGCCAACCAGGGCTACATCACCAACCTCCCGGACGACTACGCGGTCGAGGTGCCGACGGCACTCGACGAGATGGGTGCCCACCCGATGCATGTCGGCGACCTGCCGCCGCAGTGCGTCGCGCTCA
Source organism: Candidatus Nanopelagicales bacterium (assembly GCA_025351185.1). GTDB lineage: Bacteria > Actinomycetota > Actinomycetes > S36-B12 > CAIYMF01 > Longivirga. The sequence goes on along the minus strand of JANXWJ010000148.1, from coordinate 11,118 downwards.
ACCGGTCGTTCGTGAGCGTCGGAGAGCTCACGGTGCGCGCGGCCGTGACCGGCGACCCGCGGCTCGTGCGCAACGCCGCGATGGTCGACCCCAACACAGCTGCGACCCTGTGTATCGACCAGATCTGGGAAGTGTGCGACGAGCTCACTGCGGCGCACGGAGACCTGCTGCCGGAGGCGCTGCGCACGCCGGTGCGTTGGTGACCTGACGTGTCGATGCCTCGCGTCGTCGCGATGTTCGCGGTGCTCGCGCTCGCCGCGAGTGCGTGTTCCGTCACCCCGGACGCGGCGAGCTCGGATGCAGGCGCCTCGAGCTCGTCGTCCTCGGCCGCGAGCTCACCCGCCGTCGCCCGGCCTGCGTCGCCGACGGCGACTGCCGGGTCGGTGGACTCGTCGCCGCCGTCGTACGCACTCACGGCCGTGCCGGTCGGTGCGGTGACCACGGTGGCCGGTCTTGACTGGTCGCAGCCGTCGTGGGTCCGCCCGGCCGCCAACAGCGGCTTCTTCAGCGAGGAACCGGATGCGCAGACGCATGTGGTGGTGCGCAGCGTCGACCAGTCGTGGGCGCAGCTCGCACCGCGGCAGGGGGTTCTCGACACGACGCAGAGTGGCAGCGCGCAGAACATGTCGTTCGACTCCCTCGACGACCAGCTCGCAAAGCCCGGACTGTTCTGGATGCGCATCTTCGCCAGCGGCGAGTCGTGGGCGCCGGACTGGGTGGCTGCGCAGTGCAAGGTCCACGGCTACGGACCCGACTACGACGGGGTGAAGCACCTGCCCATCTGGGACCCCTGCGTGTGGAAGCACCTGCTGGAGACCTACACGTCTGTGTTCGTCGACAAGGGCTTGGCGGCTGATCCACGCCTGCGATTCGTCTATGTGCCAGGGGCTTTCACCTGGGCGGAGTACGACTACGAGACCATCGCCTCGGCCGTCGACGCCGGTGACCTCGACTTTGCGACCTACAAGAAGTGGTACGACCACGCCTGGACCGATCTCGCGACGATCTTCGGTCCTCACAAGAACAAGCTCGTCTTCACCGGCGAGGACTATCCTTTCGGGCCGTTCACCCACGCGCAGCAGGACCAGCTCGCGAAGCAGGCGACGGGCGCCGGGATCGGCATCCGCAACGGCATCACGGAGGAGTTCAACTTCCACCTCTCGGAAGCTCCGGCCTATGGCAGCCACGTGCAGCCCGACGGGCACCTCACGCTCGACGCGTCACTGCCCGTCCACGACGGCACGCACGTGGTCGGCACCGAGAACGAGTGCTACAACGACTGTGGGTTCCACACGACCGATGTGCCCTATGCAGTCGTGCAGAGCAACCTCAAGGCGCTGCAGCTCGGGGTCAACTGGCTCTACGTCGTGCCCCTCCAGAGTGCGATGCTCGACGAGCCGCAGCACTGGGACTGGGTGCGTCTCTCGCTCGGTCAGACCGCCGCCACGAGCGCCGACGCGTGGGCCGACCTCCGCGACGCGGAGGACACCTACTGGTCGGAGACGGCCCCGCCCTTCACCACGAAGGCCTCGTGGCCGACGCGCCCGTGGGTGCGCAACCTCGAGCGATGGCTGGTGCAACGCGACGTGCCCGGAGGTGTGGCCCGTCGAGCGACGGTCGACATCCGCCGCAAGGTGTTCGTCGAGGAGAACGGCACGTCCTACGAAGGCCTCTCGACCGACATCGCCCACGGCCAGAACGCGCTCTACCTCGATCTCGACGATCGCTTCGTCGCCTCCACCCGTGGCCAGGTGCAGGTGAAGGTGACGGCCTGGGGTCGCTCCGGCGCGCTCCGGGTGCAGACCGGTGCCGGACTCTCCGCCATCGTTCGGCCGAGCGGCCGACCTCGGTGGGAGACCAGCACCGTCACTCTCGACAGCACCGGCTTCACCGGTGCGCTGGCCGGCCACACCGATCTGGCGCTCGTGCCGGTCGGTGGGGCCGACGCCGTCGTGCGACTCGTCCGGGTCGTGCGCCTGGCGCCGCCAGCCTGAGCCTCCCAGTCCAACCGCTTCCTCGACCCTCGAATCATGTTGCAGGAGAACAGATGTCACTCGTCGCCACCGCGGACCTCATCGCAGACGCTTGCGCCCACGGACGTGCGATCGGGGCGTTCAACGTCATCTGCCTGGAGCACGCAGAGGCGATTGCGGCCGGCGCCGAGCAGGCGGGCCGCGCGGCGATCATCGCGATCAGCGAGAACGCCGTGAAGTTCCACGGCGGCACGCTCGCTCCGATCGCGGCGGCGTCCGCAGCAGTCGCTCGAGCGTCGAGCGCGGACCTTGCGCTGCACCTCGACCACGTGGCGAGCGACCTGCTGCTGCACGAGGCGGCCGAGCACGACTTCGGCTCGGTGATGTATGACGCGTCGACCCGTCCGTATTCCGACAATGTCGCGGCGACCCGCGCGGCGGTCCGGTGGGGACACGAGCGCGGGCTCTGGGTCGAGTCAGAGCTGGGCGAGGTGGGAGGCAAGGACGGAGCGCACGCGCCCGGTGTCCGCACCGACCCGGTTGAGGCCGCGGCCTACGTCGCCGCCACGGGTGTCGACGGCCTCGCGGTCGCGGTCGGCTCGTCGCACGCGATGCTCGACCGAAGCGCGATGCTCGACCACGACCTCATCGCGCGCATCGGCGCAGCGGTCGGGATTCCGCTGGTGCTGCACGGATCTTCGGGCGTCCCTGATGACGAGCTGCAGGCGGCCGTACGCGCCGGGATGGTCAAGGTCAACATCGGCACCGCCCTCAACATCGCCTTCACCAGCACAGTCCGTTCTCGTCTCGAGTCAGACCCGGTGCTCGTCGACCCGCGCAAATACCTCGCGCCCGCACGCGTCGCGATGGCCGAGGTCGTGGCCCACGCCCTGCGCGTCCTCGCACCCTGACCCCTGGGTACCGGGTGGGTCGCTGGCTGAGGGGTGGGCTGCGCCTTCAGGGCGGCCGGGCGTGTCAGAGGCTGAGCAGGCGACGGGCATTGTCGGCGTAGACGGCTCGCAGGTGCTCGGGCGGCAGTGCGGCACCGCTGATGTCCCAGCGGCCCTGCGGGGGCACGTCGCAGCCCGCAGCGTAGGAGAAGCACTCGTCGTCGGTCTCGAGGAACCGGGCGTAGGTGAGCAGCGAGTCCTCGTCGAGGGGGAACGCGTCGGTGCCGAACAGCACGCGGTCCGGGTGACGTTCGACGAGACGCGCGAATCGTCGCGGCTGACGCCCGAGCTCGCCGAGACGGCCCCCGAGGTCGACGTGGAAGTTGGCGCACTGGTCCATGAGCGCGGAGACCCAGTCGAGATCCTCTGCGGCGCAGCCGACATGGGCGCCGATGAAGGCGGTGCCGGGTGCTCGACGTACGACGTCCGCGAGAGCCGCCATGAGACGGTCGAAGCTCGGGTGATCCGCACCGCCGAACCACCAGGACGGCATCTCCTGGAGCTCGTCGATGCGCTCGTTGTGGCGGTCGAGCGGCGCCCAGAAAGCGACGGGGTCGGCCGTGTGGATCAGGATCGGGAGGTCGAGCTCACCGGCCGCCGCGAACACCTCGCCGAGGCGCGGATCATCAGGCAGTACCCGGGATCCCGACGCATCGGTCACCGCGAGACCGAGGTCCTTCCAGACCTTGAGCCCGCGGGCGCCCTGGTCTTTCGCCCGACGCAGGTCATCGATGAGGTGTTCGGTCGGGCGGTCCTGCGTCAACCGCGTCCAGTCGAGATGGCAGAAGGTCACGAAGCGTCCGGGGTGGGCGGTGTCGAGCCGGGCGATGTTGGCGTCGAGGTCGTGACCCCAACGACCGTCGAGGTTGACGACCGTGGCGACGCCGACGCGGTCCATGAGCCCGAGCAGCTCACCGACGTCGGGCACCATCCAGGACCCTGCCTCGGCGAGCCAGCGCCCGAGGTGGTTGTGGACGTCGACCGCTGGCACCTCGAGGCGCGTGATCTCGGTCAGGGGTCGACGGATGGATCGCACCGGTGCCCAGTCGCTCAGTGCCAGGTCGGCGAGACGCCGGTCAGGAGTAGCCCTCCCGGGGATCAGATCGCTCATCTGGAATGTCCACTTCTTGTTCGGGTCTGCCGAATATCGCTCACATATGACCATACTCACGCCCATGAACGTTCGTACAGTCACCGATCGCGAAATCGCCAGCCAACCGCAGACGTGGGCGCGTGCCCTGGAGCTCACCGAGTCGGCGCGCGAACTTCTCGCGGCGCCCGGGGAGCGCGTGCTGGCTCTCGGGTGCGGCACGTCGGCCTTCGTCGCTCAGGCCTACGCGACCCTGCGCGAGCAGGCGGGGCTCGGCGAGACCGACTGGGCCTACGGCTCGGAGCCACCGGTGGGGCGGACCTACGACCGTGTCGTCGCGATCACCCGCTCCGGCACCACGACCGAGGTGATAGACGCCCTGCGCAACCTCGCGCCCGGGCCTCGACGTATCGGCATCACCGGTGTCACCGGAGAGCCGGTCGACTCCCTGCTCGATGACCGGATCCTGCTCGACTTCGCTGATGAGAGCAGCGTCGTGCAGACCCGGTTCCCGACCGCGCTGCTCACCCTCATGCGCGCCGCCCTGGGATACGACGTGACCCGGTCGCTCGCGGAGTGCCCCGTTGCGATCGAGACCCCTCTCCCGGTCGACGTGACCGACTTCGACCACTTCGTCTTCCTGGGCACCGGGTGGACGATCGGTCTTGCCCACGAGGCGGCACTGAAGATCCGCGAGGCAGCTCAGGCGTGGTCGGAGTCATACCCCGGCATGGACTATCGCCACGGCCCCATTGCCGTCGCAGGTCCGCGCAGTCTCGTCACGATGTTCGGCGCACCCCCGGTCGGACTCGTGGCCGCAGCCGAGGCGACAGGTGCCTCGATCCTCAGTGACGACCTCGATCCGCTCGTCCAGCTCGTCCGTGCCCAGCGTCTCGCCGTCGAGCTCGCCGCATCACGGGGACTCGACCCCGACAACCCTCGCGCCCTCACCCGCTCGGTCATCCTCGCGTCCGCACAGAACGGGAGCACCTCGTGAGCCACCTCCTCCACCGCCGCCGATCCGCCTTGCTGGCAGGCGTTGCCGCAGTCGCCCTCGGCCTCTCCGCCTGCGCATCCGGCAGCGGCACGACGGGCACCTCCTCCGCACCCGCGACGACGTCAGCGTCGAGCACGGTCGATCCGAAGGCGCCCGTCACCATCACGTGGTGGACCGGTCAGTCGGCCGAGGCGGAGACCATCCTCGAGGGTCTCGCCAAGGAATACATGGGCTTGCATCCCAACATCACGATCAAGGTGGCACCGGGCGCGAGCACCACCGACGAGCTCAAGCAGAAGATCGCCGCCGGATTCGTCGCCGACAACTACCCCGACCTGTCCTACGCTTTCGGCAGCTGGGCGACGGAGCTCGGCATGAGCGGCAAGACCCTCGACCTCACTGCCGCGGTCGCAGACCCGGCGGTGAAGTGGGAGGAGATCCCCGAGGCCGCGCGCAAGACCGCGATGGTGGAGAACCGTGTCATCGGTGCACCGGCGCTGGTCGACAACCTCGGCTTGATTTACAACAAGAAGGTGTTTGACGCGGCGGGTGTCGCCTATCCGAGCCACGACTGGTCGTGGGACGACTTTCGGGCAGCGGCCAAGAAGCTGACCGACTCCTCGAAGGGCATCTACGGAACGGCCTACTCCGTCTCCGGCAGCGAGGACACGACCTGGCACCTGTGGCCCCAGCTGTGGCAGAACGGCGGCTCGATCCTCTCGGCCGACCAGAAGTCCGCGACGTTCAACTCCGACGCCGGAGTCAAGGCGCTCGACTTCTGGCGTGCGATGGCGATCGACGACAAGTCGGTCTACCTCGACCAGACCGACGAGAAGTATCCGCCGCTGCTCTACGACGGCAAGGTCGCGATGATCCTCGGCGGCCCATGGCTGCTCTATGACCTCAAGGACCGCAAGGTCTCCTACGGCGCCACCCGGCTGCCCGGCACGAGCGGTGACCACCAGACCGTCTCCGGCCCGGATGTGTGGGTCGCCTTCGACCACCAGGACGCAGCACGGGCCAAGGCCACGACCGACTTCCTGCTCTGGCTCACCAGCGCACCGATCGACGAGAAGTGGAACCTCGCCTTCGGCAACCTCCCGCTGCGTTCCTCAGAGCGCGACAGCGCGGCGTTCGCAACCTGGGCGAAGGACTTCGCCCCCGGTGCCCAGGTGTTCTTCGACAACCTGCAGAACGCCAAGACCCCGCGCCCCACGGTCGAGGGCTACACCGAGATGAGCAAGTACGTCGGTGAAGCGATCTCCAAGGTGCTGCAGGGCCAGGCCGACAGCAAGTCGGCCCTCGACAGCGCGGCGGCGAAGTCTGCGGATGCGTTGAGCTGATGCGGATCCCACGCCTTCTGGTCGGCGTCGCGATCGTGTCGTTGGCACTCGCCGCGTGCTCGTCGTCGACATCGTCGCCCGTCGCCACGGGGTCCACGGCTGCGCCGGCAAGCTCAGCCGCGGCCGAGCCCGTCACCCTCACGCTGTGGCACGGCCAGACGGCCGACGCGGCGAAGGCGATGGAGGACCTGGCGGCGGAGTATCACCGGAGCCATCCGCTGGTGACGATCAAGGTGTCGCCGGGTGCCTCGACCACCGACGAGCTCAAGCAGAAGATCGCTGCCGGTTTCGTGGCCGGCAACTATCCCGACGTGTCCTACACCTACGGCAGCTGGGCGGGTGAGCTGGCCCAGAGCGGTCACGTGCTCGACGTGACGAGCTGGACCACCGAGCCGGCGGTCGGATGGGACGGGTTGCCGGCAGCAGCACGTGCGACAGCGACCGTCGACGGGAAGGTCATCGGGATGCCGGCGATCGTCGGCAACCTCGCGGTCATCTACAACAAGTCGGTGTTCGACGCCGCTGGAGTGGCGTACCCGGCCGATGACTGGACGTGGGACGACTTCCGGTCGACCGCGAAGAAGCTCACCAACCCCGACAAGAAGATCTTCGGCACTGCCTACTCCGTGGCGGGCAACGAAGACACGACCTGGCACCTCTGGCCGCTGCTGTGGCAGAACGGGGGTCAGATCCTCTCGGCTGACGGCCACGCCGCCGCATTCAACTCCCCCGCCGGCGTCAAGGCGCTCGAGCTGCTCCGCGCGATGGCCGTCGACGACAAGTCCATGTACCTGGACCAGACCGGTGAGAAGTACGGCCCGCTCTTCCTCGACGGCCGGATCGGGATGCAGATCTCCGGCCCCTGGAACCTCTACGACCTCCAGCAGCGCAAGACCAGCTATGGCGTCGTCCAGCTCCCGGGCACCGGGGGCGACCACCAGACCGTGTCTGGCACGGACCTCTGGACGCTCTTCGACCACAACGACCCGGCCCGCTCACGCGCCGCCTTCGACTTCGTCACCTGGCTGAGCCAGCCCGCGCAGGATGCGCGATGGAACATCGCACTGGGCAACCTGCCGCTGCGCGAGGCGGAGAAGACCTCTCCAGCATTCGCCCAGTTCACGAGGGACTATCCCGGTGGACCGGCTTTCGTCGACAACTTCACCAACGCGAAGAATCCACGGCCAACCGTGTCGGGCTATGACGAGATGTCGCAACACCTCGGGTCCGAGATCGCCAAGGTGCTGCAAGGACAGGGGACAGCCCAGGATGCGCTCGACCGGGCGGCGGCCGCCTCGGCCGACGCACTGAGCGGCTGAGAGGAGCGCCACGGTGACGATCGCGCTGGAGCGACCTCCGGAGGCGACGGCCTTCCTCGTCGACCCCAAGCTGCGCGCGAAGCAGAAGCGCGCGCGCCGGCGTCGTGAGGACGTGGTCGGCTGGTCGTTCGTCGGAGTCTCCACGCTCGTCGTCATCGGTCTCTCGATCTTCCCCGCGGGCTGGGCGTTCTTCATCTCGCAGAAGAAGTGGAACCTGCTGAGTCCGGCCAAGGACGTGGGCTGGAAGAACTACCAGACCATGATCAACGACCCCGAGGTCTGGGACGCGGTCAAGCACACGCTGTTCTTCACGGCGCTCTTCGTGCCGCTCTCGATCTTCATGGGGATGCTGATCGCCGTCGCGCTCAACCAGCGCATCAAGTTCGTGGGGTTCTATCGCACCGCGATCTTCGTCCCCTTCGTCGCATCAGCCGCCGCGACCGGAATCCTCGCTGGGTTCGTCTTCGAGCCCAACTACGGCTCAGCCAACGACCTGCTCCGACGGCTCGGTCTCCCGTCGCAGCCGTGGCTCGAGTCACCGACGCAGGCGATGATCGTCATCGTCATCATCGCGCTGTGGGGCCAGGTGGGGTTCTGCGTCGTCGTGTATCTCGCTGCGCTGCAGGACATCCCCCAGGACATCGTGGAGGCGGCGCTGATCGACGGCGCCAACCGCCGTCAGGTCTTCCGCTATGTCACCATCCCGGAGCTCGCACCCGTCACCGTCTTCACCGCCGTCTGGCAGACGATCACTGCCCTGCAGCTGTTCGACCTCGTCTACACGACGACGCGCGGCGGACCCGTCAACAGCACGGTCACGCTCGTCTACTACGTCTACAAGGTCGCCTTCCAGGAGTCGCGCTTCGGCTACGGCGCAGCGGTGTCCTACGGCCTGTTCGCACTCACGATGGTCGTGACGCTGTTCATGGTCTGGTATTCCCGTCGGACGAAGATCGAGGCCTTCTGATGGCACTCATCCGCACTCTCGAGGTCCGCGACGTCGACCTCGATGCCCCCGAGCCCAAGCGGCGTCGCCGGCACGGTCTGCTGCCCTTCTCGCCGTGGCACCTGCTGCTGATGCCGCTCGCCCTCATCTTCGCGCTGCCGCTCGTGCAGATGGTGCTCACGTCGTTCATGACCGATGCGGAGATCAACAGCTTTCCGCCGAAGTTCATCCCGAGCTCGCTGAACGTCGCCGGCTACACCGGCTTCTTCGGCGACTCCCTCGCCCCGCGGTGGCTGCTCAACACCGTGATCGTCGCCACGATCTCCGTGGCCTCCCACCTCGTGCTGTGCTCGCTCGCGGGATATGGCTATGCGCGCCTGAAGTTCCGCGGTCGCAACTTCGGCTTCTTCGCGATCGTGGCCACCATCATGATCCCGACCCAGCTGCTGATGATCCCGACCTACGTCATGTTCTCGAAGCTCGGCGTCGTCGACACCCTGGCCGCCGCGTTCATCCCATGGCTGACGAGCGCGTTCGGCATCTTCCTCATGCGGCAGTTCTTCCTCGCGCTGCCGCGCGAGCTCGAGGAGGCCGGGGAGATCGACGGTCTCACGACCTTCGGCGTCTTCCGTCGTATCGTCCTGCCCTTGGCGAAACCGGCGCTCGCGACCCTCGCCGTGTTCACGCTGCTCAACTCGTGGAACGACCTGATCTGGCCGCTGACCGCGATCAGCAACCAGGACAACTTCACGATCCAGGTCGGGCTCACGACGTTCCAGGGCACCCGGCGCACGCAGTGGGCGGAGCTCATGGCTGGCAACGTCGTCGCCACGATGCCGCTCATCATCGGATTCCTCATGGCGCAGAAGCACTTCATCGCCACGATGACCTTCTCCGGCCTCAAAGGCTGATCGGTCAGGTGCGCCCGCGTCGGCTGCTGAGCACGGCGTCGAGCTCAGCCCGGGTGGGTTGGGTGGCCGTACCCCCGAGGCCTCGCGTCGAGAGACTGCCGGCGGCGACTGCGCGCGCCAAGCACTCGTCGAGAGCCGCGCCCTCGACCCAGCCGCTGAGGAAGCCAGCGTCAAACGTGTCTCCGGCGCCGGTGGTGTCGACGACATCGACCGGGATGCCCGGTGCCGATACCCGGAGACCGTCTGGTGCCCACGCGATCCCACCCGCAGCACCATTCTTGAGGGCGACGGTCGCACCGTCACCGATGAACCGGCGTACGGCCTCGTCGTAGTCCTCGACTCCCGTGATCGCGGTGAGCTCGGCAGTGTTGGGCAGGAACACGTCGCATGCCGCGATGGTCGCGCCGGCGAGCTCCCAGTGCTCGGCCGGGTCCCAGTTGGTGTCGCACGAGGTCGTGACACCGCACTCGCGCAGGGCGGCGAGGTAGGCCGGGAGGGCAGGGGCGAGCATCGGCTGCAGAAACAGCGAGGCGCTGTGCAGGTGCCGAACACCCACGAGCTCGTCAAGGGTCGGAAGGGCCGTCGCGTCCGTCGTGGCGATGGTGCCGGGGTGGGTGAGGATCGCGCGACCCTCCGCCGACAGGATCACCGAGACACCGGTCGGTGTCTGCGGATCAGTGCGCAGCCAGCGGGTGTCGACGCCGGCGTCGTCGAGCAGCGTGCGCGTCACACGGCCGAACTCGTCGTCGCCGACGACGGCGACGAGGGCCGTCGCGACACCGAGCCGAGCGAGGCCGCACGCGAGGATCGCGGCCGATCCTCCGAGCACGAGCGCGGCCGAGTCGAGGAGCTGCTCGGTCTGCCCGAACCGCGGGACGACGTCACCGGTCAGCACGAGATCAGGGTTGGCATCGCCCACGACCACGACCACGGGGTCAGACACCGAACCTCCTGAACGTGCAGCCCGCGTTGCTCGCTCGTGAGCGATGGGGGAGTAGTTCACGACACTAGAGGCGAACGCCTCGGCACCGCGGTGTTCGCCGCCGGTCGTGCATCCGGGAATGCACGAGTCAGGGATCGGGTTCCAGTGCCCTGCCGATCACGCCGACGAAGGGCCCACCATGCATGTCTCGCAGCTCTGGCGGTATCCGGTCAAGTCGCTGCGCGGAGAGGCACTCGCGTCGGCAGTGGTGACGCGTGACGGGATCGCCGGCGATCGGCTGGTGCACGTGGCCGGTCCTCGCGGACCCCTCACCGGTCGGACTCGTCACGGACTTCTCAGCCTCGAGGCATCCACCGGGGCGACGGGCCAGCCGCTCGTCGGCGGCTTTCCGTGGTCGACCGACGAAGCGGCCGCTCTCGTCGCCGAGCGAGCGGGCGAGGGAGCACATCTGGTTGCGGACGCCAGCCCCGCGCGATTCGACATCCTCAACCTCCTCGTCGCCACCGACACCGCTGTGTCGGCCTTCGGCCACGACGTACGACGACTGCGCCCGAACCTGGTCATCGACGGTGTCGAGGATGAGACCACCTGGCCCGGCCAGGCTCTGGAGATCGGCGATGTGCTCATCGGCATCCACTCGTTGCGC
>JANXWJ010000140.1 GCA_025351185.1 Candidatus Nanopelagicales bacterium | reverse complement strand
CCTCACCGAGGCCGGCCGCGCCCACGTGGCCGAGCGGGTCGACGAGCTCTCGCACGTGTTCGACGCCAACTCGGCCGAGGCCGAGGCCGACGAGGTCACCGACCTGCGTTAGCTGCTCTTCTCGGTCGGTGCCGCCGCCGTGCAGGTCGTGACCACGGGCTCGCCCGAGCAGGTCGCCGGTGCGCGGAAGGTGCTGTCGCAGGCGCGCCGCGACCTCTATCGCCTGCTTGACGACGACGCCTCGGAGTCGGAGTCATGAACGGCGAGCCGCTGATGCGGGCGAGCGACCAGGACCGCAACGAGGCAGTGCTGGCGCTGTCGGACCACTTCGCCGAGGGCCGGCCCGACCAGGCCGAGTTCGACCTGCGGATGACAGCAGCGTCAGAGGCGACGTACGTCCACAACCTCGACCCGCTGTTTGCTGACCTGCCTCGGCGCGGGTCGGTGCGGCCGACGGGTGCGCAGGGGCCGCGACGTCAAGCGCCGCCCGGCTGGGACATGGCGACCGCCCGTCGTGTTCCGGGAATGCGTCGGCACCGGCTTCCCTTCCCGGTCGCGCCGCTGGTGTTCGCCCTCGTCATCACCCTCGTGATGGTGTTCGGGTTCCACGCGCTGCTCTTCGTGATCCCCGCGATGTGCCTCGCCGGGCGCATCGCCCGCCGCCGCGCCTTCCGGCACCTGATGGTGACCGGCGATCCGCACGGCAGCGCGCCTCCCTGGGGGTGGCTAGCGCGGGTCGTCGAGGCCTTGCTCGAGGGCATAGCGCGCGAGCTGCACCCGGTTGTGCAGGTGCAGCTTGCGCAGCGTCGACTGCACGTGGTTCTGAACGGTCCGGTGGCTGATGACGAGGCTGTCCGCGATGTCGCGGTAGGACATCCCGGTCGCCACGAGTCGGAGCACCTCGATCTCGCGGGCGGTGAGCTCCACCTCGGGCGTCGCGCCGTCACGACCCGCGCGTCGCAGCTCACCCAGGACGAGCGCAGCGAGCCCGGGTGAGAAGACGGCCTCACCGCGCGCTGTCTCCTCGACCGCGGCCAGCAGCTCGGCTCGCGTCGCCGACTTCGTGAGATAGCCGCTGGCGCCGGCTCGTACGGCGGCCAGCACGTCGGCGCGCTCGCCGCTGGCGGAGAGCACGAGGATGGCCGGCGGCTCGGCCAGGGCCGCGAGGTCGGACACGACGTCGACCCCCGGACGATCGGGCAGCTGGAGGTCCACGAGAGCCACATCGGGGCGGGTCGCCGCGGCGACCGATCCCACGGAGGTGCCGCGGTCGAGGCTGGCGACGACCTCGTGCCCGGCGTCGGTGAGGTCGCGGGTCAGCGAGTCACGCCACATCGGATGGTCGTCGACGACGAGCACCCGCCATCGCGCCCGCTCAGTCACGTCGGCTCCTCGGTGCCACGAGCTCGACGACGACGCCAGCTCCGGGTGTCGACCGTACGCTCGCGGACCCGCCGAGATCGCGCAGCCGACCGCGGATCGACTCCGACACCCCGAGCCGCCCCTCGGACTGTGCCTCGTCGAGCCGCGACGGCTCGAAGCCGGGTCCGTCATCGCGTACGACCACGCGCACCTCGTCGATATCATCCTCGAGCAGCACCCAGGCGTGCGCGCCAGGTGCGTGGCGTCGCACGTTGTCGAGCGCCGCGCGCACGGCGGCGTCGAGCTCGAGACCGAGGTCGGCGCCCACCATCACGGGCTCGGCCGGAGGTGACACCGTGACACCTGCTGCTGCCAGGGTTGCGACGAGGGCTGTGAGATCGACCTCGCCACCCACGACACCCGTCTCGTCACCCGCGACCAGGCGTCGCAGGGCGATCTCCTGCTCCGCGGCCGCTGCGGCCAGCGACTGTCCGTCGTGGCCGAGCTCCGGAGCGCGGTGCGCGACCTGGGCGAGCACCTGCAGCACGCCGTCGTGCACGATGCGCCCGATGCGGCGGCGCTCGGCATCGCGCGCTCGCACCTCTTCGGCCAGGATCCGTTCGCGCTCAGCCGATCTCGCAAGATCGGCGACCCAGCCGAGCACCACGACTGAGAACACGAGCAGCACGCCGTTGGCCACCACCGTTCCGGTGACCGCGCCGCGCACCAGTGCCGTCGTGGCCACGATGATCGTGGCGCTCGCGAGTCCCGCGGTGAGGCCGTGGGCGAGCGCCGCGGCGAGCGCGGGCACCGCAGCCCAGAGCACGGGGAGCGAGCGCTCGGCGACGAGCATCGGAGTGTCGGCTGTGGTCGTGGCCACGAGAACCGCGACCGCCACGACGAGGTCGGCGCCCAGCCACGGCCAGGTGCGGCCGGCGGGAGTCCGTTGCGCCCGGGTGATGACCACGGTCCACCCGGCCATCGCGGCGATGACGATCCAGGTGCGCTCCGGATGTGTGTAGTCGCCGGCGACGTGGATCCAGACGGCGAGGGCGCCCGACCACGCCAGGGCCAGGCTGCGCAGCAGGCTCAGGCCCCGCCACAGCTGTGCATCCATGCGACCCCTTTGCCGGCGAGGTGCGACCCCCTCGCGTCCAGGTCGATCGTGTCCTGTCGGCGCCCGTCGCGGCAACGACCCAACGGGCGCGTCGGACACCGACCTTCCGAGGATGCTGCCGATCGCCGGAGTGGGCGACACCGATGCATTCAGCGCGATGGTGCTCACCGCCACTGCGCCCAGCGCTGCCACGTGTGCCGCGCCGAGTCACGGCGGGCCTCCCACGTGAAGCCGATCCAGAGCAGCACGGCACCGCACGTGACGAGCACCGTCCACGACGGAGCCTGATGCACGTGCGGGGCGATCATCCACACGAGCACGGTGGCGAGCGTCGCGACGGCGACCGCCGTCGGGCCCTTCTCCCGGCGTCGCGCACCTTCGAGCAGCACCACGGTCGCCAGGGCGCTGACCGCCGAGAGACGCAGCCCCTGGTGGTTTCCGGCGAGACCGACAGCGAGGCTCGGCACGAGGGCGAGCACGCAGGCCGGAGTGATGGTGATCCACGACGACGGCGTCTCGTCGGTGCTGCGCACGGCCAGCCCGAGGGTGAGAGCTACGAGGGCGGCAGGGATGCTCCAGAGCTCGACCTCGTCGACCCCGATCACGAGGGCGACGCCCAGAGCACCGACCGCGGTGATCGCGAGGGCCCACCAGAGGGCTCGACGTCGCACGACTGCAGTGGTGGCCGTCAGCGTGCCGGCCGCGATGCCGAGAACCGACCCGGCCGAGAGCGCGACCGTCGCGTCGGCCATGAGGGCGAGGGCCACGAGGCCGACCACCAGCGACGAGACCGCGATCGCGGTCTCCAGGTCGCTCGGCACGCGATCGGCCAGCACGAGCGCTGCGACCGCAAGAGCGATCGCCGGCAGCACGACGACGAGTGCGGCGGTATGCGAGCCTGCAAGGTCTCGGGCGGCGATGGTCTGCCAGATCACGCCGGTGATCACGGTGATCGACGAGATCGACGCGACAGCGGCGGCACGAGCGATACCTGCGGACCAGCGCTGGATGCTGTCACGGGACTGGTCGCGACGAGGAAGGACGACAACGAGAACCACCGAGAGTGCAACTGGCACAGCGAGAATGACGCCAGCGACAACCACGCGGAGGGTCAGGCTTCCGATCGTGTCGGGTGTGACGGCGAGTGTGAGCATGACCGAGACGAGGAGCATCGCTCCGCCCACTGCGCCGGCGAACCCGGCAGCGACCGCGTTCCGGCACCGCACGACGAGCGGCGGCGCGACCAGCGTCATCAGGGCTAGTGATGGCAGGAGACTGGTGGTCGTCGACGATGGCACGTCGCCGGGCCAGTAGACGGTGACCAGGGCGTAGAAGACGTTGGCGATGCAGGTGAGACCGAACACCGTCCATGCGCTCCAGGTCGCACCGAGGAGGGCAGCGCGCTCAGGTCCGCGTGGCAGGTCGCGCGATGCGTACGCCGCAGCCGTCAGGACCGCGGCGCCGAGCAGCACCTGCCACGCCGCGACGCCGGTCAGACCGGACTGGAACCCGGTCAGCCAGGCGGCACCGGACGACCCGGCCACGACGGCGAACCCGACTGCTGCGATCCGCGCAGCACTCGAGCGCCAGTGCCGCTCGAGCACCAGGAACAGCAGGGCCGCCGCCGTGGAGACGCAGGTGGTGCAGGCCGTGACGTACGCGCGGTCGGCGTAGCCCGCCACCACAGCGGCAATCGTGTCGACGACGATCATCGCGGCGAAGACGGCAGTGAGCGCCTCGGCGGTCACCGGAGCGCGACCGCGCAGCCGGTCCGCGCCCACGGCTGCGGCAGAGGTCACGACAGCGAGGATCCCCATCCGTCCGGGGCCGCCGGCGTACTGCCAGATGACCCCGGCGAACGCCAGCGCACCCGCGATGAGCATCGCGGCACCGGCCCAGGTGATGATCCGCGCGGGGTCGATCGGTGGCCGTGCATGCGGTGCGGCGATCGGGGTCCACCCCGTGCCGCTCGGCGCTTCAGTGTCGCGGCGCGGTGCCCGGGGCGGCGCTGACGAAGCGGCGACGACGCGCAGGGCGGCGTGCCGTTCGGCGTACGCCTTTGCTGCATCGACCAGCCCGCGGCGGACGGCGTCGTGGTGGTCGAGCGAGAGCCGTCGCAGCTCGTCGGCGAGCGGTCCGTCGACGGGTGCCCCGCAGCGCGGGCACATGCTCTGGTCGGTCGTCAGCGAACAGGCGCCGCACCAAGCGGTGCTCACGTCGGTGGCATTCATCCTTCACCTCACTGGTCATGACCGGGTTGGTCATCTCCAGCGTCGGAGAAGCAGGCATCGAGCGGCAGCGCCGTGGTACTCGACTCTGTCTGAGTACTACTACTCAGCAGCGACTGCACCGCCACGTCGTCGTGGTTCATCGTTAGTCAGAACGCGCTCTCTGCGACGCGATCCGACTAACGCTGCTTGCGTCAGCAGCGGCTCAGGCGTTGATGCTCGACATGTCGGGATAGCGGTCACCGCTGGCGACCCCGAGCGGCACGATGTCCTCGATCCGCTCGAGGTCCTCGACGCTGAGCTCGAGGTCGAGCGCGGCGACGTTCTCCTCGAGGTAGGCGATGCGCTTGGTGCCCGGGATCGGCACGACGTCGTCGCCCTGGGCCTGCACCCACGCGAGCGCGAGCTGTCCCGCGGTCACGCCCTTCTCTGCGGCGAGCTCGTGGACCCGGTCGACGATGGCGAGGTTGATGGCGAAGTTGTCGCCTTGGAAACGCGGGTTGCGTCGGCGCCAGTCATCCGGTGCCAGCTCGTCGAGGGAGCGGATCCGCCCGGCGAGCATCCCGCGCCCGAGCGGGGAGTACGGCACGAACCCGATGCCGAGCTCACGCACGACCTCGAGGACTCCGTTGGACTCCGGATCGCGGGTCCACAGCGACCACTCGGTCTGGACCGCCGTGATCGGGTGCACGTCGTGGGCCCGACGGATCGTGTCGGGTGATGCCTCAGAGATCCCAAGGTGGCGCACCTTGCCGGCGTCGACGAGCTCCTTCATCGCACCCCAGGTCTCCTCGTTGGGGACGGTCCGGTCGACCCGGTGCTGGTAGTAGAGGTCGATGTGGTCGACACCGAGGCGCTGCAGCGAGGCGTCGCAGGCGGCGCGCACGTAGTCGGGCGTGCCGTTGATGCCGACGAACGAGCCGTCGTCGTTGCGCTGGTTGCCGAACTTCGTCGCGACCACGACGGAGTCCCGACGGCCGGCGATCGCGCGCCCGAGCAGACGCTCGTTGGTGAACGGGCCGCACATGTCTGCGGTGTCGAGCAGCGTCACCCCCAGGTCGAGGGCGCGGTGGATCGTCGCGATCGACACCTCGTCATCGCGGTCGGAGTAGAAGTCGCTCATGCCCATGCAACCGAGGCCCTGGGCGCCCACGACCAGTCCCTGGCCCAGTGTGCGGTGCTCCATGGTGAGCCTCTCGTCGTACGGATCCGACAGCCTCACGCTAGCCCGCGCGCGCTCGACTGGCGACCGACCCCTCACCACCTACTGTGTGCTCTCATGCGCCCGTCCCGAGACGACCTCACCGTCACCGTGCAGCACCGGCTGGCCCGGATCCTCGACGTGATCCCCGAGCGGGCAGCCACCCGGCTCGCCGGCGGCGAGCGTCGCGTCGACGGCCAGGTCCTCGAGCCGCACCTCGCCATGATTCTCGGATTCGAGCAGCTGGTGAACCGTGGCGCCGGCGATCCGTCGATCGAGCAGCGCAGAGCGACGACCCGGTCCAGCTCTCGCGTGGCCGCTGGTGCGCCGATCCCCGTCGGACCGGTGCGCGACCTCGTCGTCGACGGCGGCGACGGCCCGATCCCGGCGCGGCTCTATGCACCTCCGTCCGGTGGGTCCGGTCGCCCGCTGGTCGTGTTCTTCCACGGCGGCGGATGGGTCGTCGGTGACCTCGACACCCACGACCAGCCGTGCCGGCTGCTTGCGAAGACCGCCGACGTGCACGTGCTGTCAGTCGACTATCGCCTGGCTCCGGAGCACCCGTATCCCGCTGCGGTCGAGGACGCGGTCGCCGCTTTCGCCTGGGCTGCAGCACATGGCGAGGAGCTCGGCGTGGATCCGACCCGGCTCGCCGTCGCAGGAGACAGCGCTGGTGGCAATCTCGCGGCCGTCGTCGCACAGGTCACCCGTGACACCGGAGCAGTGCAGCCCGTGGCTCAGCTGCTGCTCTATCCCGGCACCGACTCGAGCCGCAAGCGCCCGTCGAAGGACCTGTTCGCCGATGGCTTCTTCCTGACCAAGGAGCAGATGGACTGGTACTGGGACACCTACTCCGCGGGTGGTTCTCGCACCGACCCGCGTCTCTCGCCGCTGTGCGCCGAGTCGCTCGTCGGCCTTGCTCCCGCGGTCGTGACCACGGCCGCCTTCGACCCGCTGCGCGACGAGGGCGAGGCCTACGCCGCCGCACTCCGCGAGGCAGGTGTGCCCGTCGTGCTGCGTCGCGCAGCAGGACTCGTCCACGGGTATTTCTCGATGACCGGCATCCACCGGGCATCGCTCGAGGAGTCCCTCGCGGTCTGTGGCGCCTTTGCCGCGCTGCTCGACACCCACGCCTGACCGAGGCGGTGGCCCGACGGCTGGGATCCCCTGCTGCGCAGGGTGTCAGGGCGTGTAGGTGTAGGCCGTGACCCAGTCGACCTGCACGTGACCCGACGCGGAGTCGGCCGGTGCCCCGCCCGAGAGCTGGGTCTCGGTCTGCAGCACCCAGTGCATCGGTCCGGACGGCACCGAGGTGGTGCTCGTTCCGATGACGCGGTCGTCGAGGATGAACACCAGCTGGCCCGGCGTCCACTCCACTGTTGCGGTGTGCCAGCTGGAGTAGGTCGCCGAGGTCGGGAACGCGTCCTGACCACCAGCAGCGACGGCGAAGTGGGCGAACGTGGAGATGTGCTGGTCGAGATTGCCCTCGGGGAAGTCGACCTCGCCGTGGAGCGGCCAGACGTTGTCGTCCGGCCAGAGCAGCCACGCTGTCTTGTAGCCGGGCACCGGGTCGGAGCGAAAACGTACCGAGTAGCGGCCGTAGGTCATGGTCGGCAGGCGCGGTGACGGCGCTGCGACGAGGTGCGTGCCGTTCTCGGTGTGCACGTGGATGTCGAGCACGCTGTTGCCGACCGACAAGGTGCGAGCCGGGTCATAGAGCCCGTTGCCGCTGGTGTCGAGCCACGGCGAGGGATAGGCCGACCACGTCGAGGCGTAGGTCGAGAGGAAGGATCCCAGCGAAGCGTCTCGGGTGAAGTCGTCGGCGAACACCTGGGTCCAGCCGGGAAGGTTGCCGGTCGGCATCGCGTGCGGGTCGGCCGTGGGGGCCGGCGGCACCGACGGCGGCTGCGGACCGGTCGGGCCGGGCGTGGGTGAACCGCTCGACGTCGAGGGACTCGGTGCCGGCGGCGCTGGAGTTGTCGGGTCGACAGGTGGTGTGCTCGGCGGTGTCGACGTGCTCCCAGCGGGGGTCGTGCTGTCGGCTGGTGCAGGGGTCTGCGACGACGGATCCGGAGGTGTCGGGGCGGCCGGTGACGGCGCCTGCTGCGACGGATCTTGCGGAGCCGGGACCTGTGACGATGGATCCTGCGACGCGGCGGTCGAGAGCGTGCTCGACGGAGCGGGAGACGCGGTGTTCGGGGAGTCGGTGCCGGGCGGCGTCCACAGCAGGTCGGGCACCGTCGGGTTCCCCGGGATCGTGCCGACGGGTGCGAGCGGGCCGACGTCGGACCGGGTGTGCTCCGAGTCGCCCTCGCCGCCGGTGTCGTCCGACGCCTCGCCGTCGCGGCCCGTGACGCCCTCGTCATCGAGTCCTTCCGAGCCCGACGTACCCCACGGGGCGTGGTGGCGCTCGCCGCGCGACGCCACCGCGTCGTCGCCGGAGTCGCTCGCGTGGATCGCCGCGACAGCCACGGCGCTGACCGTACCGAGGGCCAGGACCCCGACCAGGGTCACCGGGGTGATCGCGCGCGCATAGCGGCGGGTGGGCAGCGCTCGGCTGTGCCGCGGGGAGTAGTCGGCTCGGGCGTGGCGTGGGGCGTCCACGTGGGGCTCCGCATCTGGTCGCGAGACGGTCGGTGGGCCGTGGTGACGACGCTAGGGAGGCCTGCTCCGAACGGGTGAACGCCGAGATGAAGCACGGGTGAATTCGACCTGACCGGTCGGGGTCCTACGCTGCAGAGACACCACTGGCCACAGCAGCCCCAGCCGTGGTCGCCGTCACGGACGGTGACCTGTGTTGGGTACGGTCGAGGCCAGGCGCGACGAGGAGAGGCAGCCGAATGCAGGCACGGGGGGCACGCCCGGACGTCGACGTGCCGTCGCGGCATGACCTGTCCCGTCACGATGTGATCGCCCTGCTCGTCCTCGCCGTCAGCGCGTTGCTGCTGTGGGTGTGGCCGCCCGCCGGTGTGGTGGCCTCGGTGATCGTCTGCGGCTGCCTCGCACCCTGGGGTCGCAGTCTCGGTGAGCGCGCCATCGTCTCGACCGTCGTGTCGACCGGCGTCGTCGCGACCCTCTTCGCGGGCCTGACAGCGACCGGGTTGACCCTGGCGCCGCTCGGCTGGCGCGTCGTCGTCACGGCGTGCGTCGTGCTCATCGCCGCGTGCGTGCGCCTGCCTCGATCGGCGCCGGTGTGGCCGGAGGTCGGCGTCGTGGACCTGCTGGGACTCGGTGTCGGTGCAGTGCTCTTTGCGATGATGGCGCTGCCGTACGCCACCGCATCGGTGCCGCAGACCTCGGGTGCCCTGCTCACCTGGTGGGACCACAGCAGCTTCCTGCCGATGTTCTCGCAGGTGATGCACAGCGGTGACTGGAACTTCTCCGGCCTCGGCGACGACCTGATGTTCGACCAGTACCCGATGCTGCATCTGAGCCTGTGGTCGGTGGGGGAGTGGGTATCGGGCGACGGGCGCTCGACCGCGGGCCTGGACCTCGTCCGTCCCTATGTCGCGTGGTTCGGTCTCACGACCGCGCTCTGCGGCGCGCTGCTCGTCTGGACCGCCGGCCTCGCCGCGCGCACCGTGACCCAGGGAGACGAGCTCGGTGCGAGACGACGTACGACGGTGACGTTCGCGGCGGCGCTGGTGGGGATCTGGTGCATGCTCGGGTCGCTGACCTCGATGGCCGACTTCGCCTTCACCAACTTCCTGCTCGCTGGCTCGCTGTGCGTGTCTGCCGTGGTGGTCAGCGTCCGCAACCGTGCCGCGATGAGCCGGATCGGCTGGTTCGTCATGCCGCTGGCCGTCGTCTCCACTGCCTACCTCTATCCGCCGCTCGCGGGAGGCACCGCGGTCGTCGCGATCGTGGTGCTGGTGGCGGTCTTTCGCCATCGCCCGGCGCACGTCGTGCTCATGATCGGAGTCGGTCTGATCTGCCTGGCAGCCACCGTGCCGAGCCTGCGGTTCCTCACCCAGCCGTTCGAAGGTCGGTCCCCGGGCTCGATCGGTGGTGGGATCCCGCCGTTCGAGCTGTGGCCCGTGCTTGTCGTCGCGCCGATCGTGGTGGTTCTGCTCGTACGCAGTCGCCGTGCCTTCGGCGGAGCCACGGTGCTCGGGCTGCTGGCACCCATCGTGGTGTCGGCGGGGGTGGCCGTGCTGTTCGCACGGCAGGCACTCGTGTCCGGCACCCCGCTCGACCGGTCCTACTACACGCTCAAGATCGTCTATGCCCTGATGCTCGTGACGATCCCGGTGGCTGCGGCTTTCGCCTCGCGGGGCGTCGTGCGCCGGATCAGCGACACCGCGTTCGAGCGGCCGCGACGACTCGTGCCGCTGCTCGTGGGTGGCGGGATCGTCGCGATGACGGGGATTCTCGCCGCATCGGTTGCGCCGCACGTTCCGTCGCAGGCCGTCAGCTCGTTGATCCAGCGGGTGGAGGCCACCACTACGCTGGAGTGGCGCGGCGAGATCGTCGTCACGGCGGCGGAGCATCCCGGTGACACGCACTGGACCACGGTCGCGATGATCACCGACGACAACCCCGGCAAGGTCTTCTCCGACCCCTACAGCCTCGAGGCAGGCCGCACAGCGACCGGGCTCGGCAGCGTGCTGACGGTGCCGATCGACCGGACTCTCACGACGATCGCCGAAACGGGCCAGACGCAGCCGGACGTCGAGTGGGGCGCACTCCTTGCCGCCGATCCGGCACTTGCGTTGCGGATCGTCGTGCAGGACGACGAGCAGCGGCTCCGGGTGGTCCCGCTGCTCGAGACCTACGGCCCGGCCCGGGTGGAGATCCTGACCGCGACGCGATGACGCAGCAGCGCCGCGGCACCCGACCCAAGTCGGGTGCCGGAGCGTCGTCTCGTGCTGCTGCTGGTCAGCCGCCGGACTTGCGGCGGAACTGTCGCTTGCCGCCTTCGGCGGAGTGCTCGCCGTGCGCACCGGTGGTGCCGCTGGTCCCACCCGAGGCTGTCCTGTACGACCCTTGCGACTTGCGCTCCAGGGCTTCGCGGAACTTGGCCTTCTGGTCCTCGGCAGGGTCTGCTGCCTGGTCGTCTGTCGGCTGATCGGCCATCTGGTCCCTCCGTGTCTCGTCGTCGCCACCATTGTCTCGTGCGAGGCGCCGGTGGCACCAGCGCGATGCCTGGCGGTGGGCCCGCGTCGTCCCGACGCCGAGACTGATCGTGTGGCGGCAGGGAGCCCGTGGCAATCGAGTCCGCCGACGGAGAGGCTGGCCTGAGCGGTGTCGGCAGGTGCTTTGGCCTTTCTGCACTGTCTGAGGCCGAGCGCGGCAGCCGGCGTCGGGCGGATCATGCTGGTCACGGACCTCAAGTCACGCATCGCTCCATGCCGATGCCCTGATCGTGACCGAGAAAGTTGCGACCGCCGGCATGGGTCAAGGACCGGACGACTCCCGCGGCAGCGAGCCTCCGACAGCCCTGCTGGTTGCTAGCCCCGAATCCCATCCCGACCCCCTCGGTCCAGGCTTGCGGCGGCTGTCGACCCCGACGTGGCTGCGGCGCGGTGTGGCTTCGCTCATCGTCCTGGTGGTGGTCGTTGCGGCCGTGCTGCTGTGGGCGGCGGTCGCCCTCACTCGGCCGGACCCGGTCAGCACCAGTGCGACGACGTGGGCCTGGGGGCCGTTCTCCCTCGTCTATGCCACGACACGTCCCCCCGCAGTCGTGCTCCTCAGCGCTTTCGCAGTAGGACTAGCCGCCGTGGGGCTCTCAGCATCGTTCACCCTGTGGTTCCTCCGCTCCTCACGCGCGTCGCTGGACCCGAGCACCTACCCGCTCTCGCCGCACAAGGTCATGGTGGAGACACGCGGCAGGTTCGACGGTGACGTGACGATCACGGTCCTCGTCCCAGCGCACAACGAGGCGGAACGCATCGGTGCCACCCTGTCCAGCCTCAAGCAGCAGAGCCGACCACCAGACCGCGTTGTGGTCGTCGCGGACAACTGCACGGACGACACTGCGGCCATCGCTGCGGCCGCTGGCACGGACCTGTTCGTGACGTCCGACAACACTGCGAAGAAGGCCGGCGCCCTCAACCAAGCGTTGCGTGAACTGCTACCGGGAGCCGGTCGGAATGAGGTGGTCATGGTCATGGACGCGGACACCGTGCTCAGCGACGGCTTCCTCGAGGAAGCGTCGAGGAGATTCACCGACGACAGGGCGCTCATGGCCCTCGGAGGCGTGTTCATCGGCGAACCGGGCCACGGCTTGATCGGGGCCTTCCAACGCAACGAGTACGTCCGCTACTGCCGCACCGTGCGACGCCGGCGTGGACTCGTTGACGTCCTGACCGGCACCTCGACCCTGTTCCGCCCGCTGGCCCTGCTCACGGTCGCGTCAAGCCGCGGTCATGCGTTGCCCGGGAAGCCTGGCGATGTCTACGACACAATCGCGCTCACCGAGGACAACGAGATCACCATCGCGCTCAAGACCCTCGGCGCCCTCATGGTGTCCCCGCCGCAGTGCGTGGTCGTCACGGAACTCATGCCAACCTGGAGCGACCTGTGGAGACAGCGAGTGCGCTGGCAACGCGGCGCGGTCGAGAACATCGGCGCCTACGGACTCAGGGTGTCCACTCTCCGCTACTGGACCCAGCAGCTCGGGATCGGCTACGGCACTATTGCGCTCATCGCGTACATCTCCTGCATGGCCGTGCTGATCGGCGCACTGGACACGTGGGTCTGGTTCCCCTTCTGGCTCGGAGTGGGCGCCGTCTTTGCCGTCGAGCGTGTCGTCACTGCGTGGCGTGCCGGGATCGTCGGACGACTCCTCGCCGCTGTGCTGGTCCCCGAACTTCTCTTCGACTTGTTCCTCGACGCCGTCTTCGTTCACGGCCTCGCACAGATCACGCTCGCTCGCCGAGCCCACTGGGGACACGAGGGAACCGACACGGGAGGGATCCCAGCATGACTCTGCTGAGCACCGTCCTTCCCTCGTCATGGCTGACCAGCGATTGGTACGCCACCCTCACCGCGTTCGTCGCCGTCAACACCCTGGTCTACGTCGTCCTGTCACTATCAAAGGTCCTTCCGCGCCTGCACCCCACCACCTGGTGGAGCCCACGCCCGGACGACAGCCGACGACGAGAGAGCCGCTCCATCTACCCCGGCCCACCAGGCCTCGAGCCTTGACGCGCTCGGCCGGGCTGCGGCCGGCGATGCGCGTGGTGACGTGCCCCCGCTTTCAGCAGGTTCGCATTGCCCGCATCCCCGGTCACCTCACGGGCCGGCACCGTCAGCGCACCACGCGGGCGAATGCTCGGTGCAGGAGCGGCGCGACATGACATGCTCGGGCACAGGAACGGGGCGACGACAGGATTGATGATGACGTACCACCCGAGTGATGTGCGCTCCTGGGCTGAGGAGATCGGCGAGCCGGTCGCGCAGCGAGGCCGCTTGTCCTACGAGCTCGTGACGGCGTTCTTCAAGGCCAACCCGCAGGTGGCTCGTCTGGTGGCCGCCGAGCACGGCGTACGCGCGCCTGCCCGAGGGGCCGTGAGCATGGCGACCTGCCAGGAGCTCGCACTGCTGGTCCGATAGGTGAGGGCAAGCTTCAGGCAGGGCGCTGCCAGTAGAGACACCGCTGGCGAGGCGGCCCGGTGGCTGTTCCCCCACGGACAGGTGGCTCCCAGCCTCCGCCGGGTCCTGGACACAGGTGCGCCGCAGACAAGAATTTGCCTGGCGAGGCACCCGACCGGAGCGCAGGAACCGCTACCGACCTGCCAACCGCCTGCTCGCCCTGCCAGGCCGACCGCAGTCGAAAGGGTCGAGGCACAGGAGGACACCGATCGGTGTCCAGTGCGCCTCACCTTCGGAAACCAGTGCGCCGCGCGCGAACGACCAGCCTGACTCCACCGACTGGACGAACGTGGACGATGTCTCTCGCCGGATCGACTGTGGGGGTCGACGCCGTGCTCGCGCGCGTCGCCGACCAACGGCGTCAACGAGCGATCCACCTTGCTGCGCCATGAAGCCCACCGCGCGCAGCAGCTGGCGGGCGCGGCCGAGTCCTGGTCCTCGACGCTCACAACCTGGTCACCGGGTGGTTCATCGGGTCTTCCTCCCAGCCTGCGACCGTGCCGCCGCCGAGGCGAGCGGGTCCTCAGCCCGTCGCCGGAACCTGTCCTTGGGCCAGCGCGGTGAACCTCGCACGGTCCGGGAGGTCCGGCAGCGGCCGGTCGAGCAGGACGTGCAGGTTGACCGAGGCCAGCACGTAGGCGTGCTGGAGCAGGTCGGCGGTGGCCTCGACGCCGAGCTTGCCCAGTGTCGTGCGCACCCGGCCGTCGGAATCGACGATGCGCAGCCACGCGGCGCGACGGTATGCCGAGTCCCCGAGCACCGCCACGGCGTGCGCCGCCCGAGCACGCTCGTGCGCATCCTGGCTCCCGCGCAGCACGTCGTCGGGGACGTCGTACGGGCTCTGGGCGATGTGGACGAGCGCGCCGGTCGGGCCGTCGGCTCCCGCTTGCTCCCACCGAGCGACGAGGTGACGGCGACGCAGCGCGGTCGTGGCGTCGAACGTGACGTCCTCCGAGCGTGCGATCTCTCCGAGCTCGGCGAGCCAGGGCAGCCTGCTCGCCCGGAACGGGATCCATCGGTCGCGGGCGGAGGCGTTGGCCACGACGAGCTGGTCGATCCGCGGCCGACCCTCAGGGTTGTCGGTCTCTCTGCGGGTGCCGTGCGGCGGTGTGAACCACTCCTCGGCCAGGTTGTCGTAGACCCCACCGTCGACGAGCACGGCGAGGTCGGGGGCGCTGGGGATGCCCCGCGGCGTGCATTGCCTCCGGAACCCGAACGGGGTGGTGTCGAGGCGGTGCGCCGGGAATCCGCCGGGCACGCAGGCTGAGATCTGCACCACGGTCGACAGGTCGAGGTTCTGCGGCCGCCCCACCCCGTAGGCGTAGGAGTAGACCCGCGTCGGCGAGAGGTAGAAGTGCTCGCCGGACTGCAGCTCGGTCGCGCAGAAGATGTGGTCGACGTCGCGGTTCACCGAGTTGAGGGGCGTGGTCCGACCGTTGCGGCTGAAGAACAGCCGGGCCAGAGCGCGGTCGACCACCGTGCCGCGCCGTTGCGCCGCGTACGACGCGATCAGGAGGACCAGGACGCCCAGCGAGGCCGCGACCAGCCAACGGGACGAGTGCGTCCCGAGCGCGGTGAGGAGTCCGCCGATCAGCGCCACTGCGCCGACGGTGAGACCGGAGTAGACCGACCAGGAATATGCGTTCGTGGACGGACCCCAGAGGAACAGGCCCTGGCGCGCGATCATCTCTGTCATCGGCGCGAAGGCGGCGTCGGCCTCGCGGGCCGTCGTCGACGGGAGTCGGAGGTCGTGCGCCATGACCCCGTGGGCGAACGAGCCGCCGGAGACCGACGACACCGAGACCACGTCGGCCGCGGTGCGCGAGTCGATCAGGGCTAGCATCACACCGAACGCCCAGACCGTGGCCCGGTGCCCGCCACCGGAGAGGGCGACGCCCACCCGTACGGAGTGCGGCTCGGGCTCGCTCACGTCAACGCTGCGAGCGTGGCCCGAGCCTCGTCGAGGTCGAGCCACGTCGCCCCGTCGGGGAAGCCGGCGAGCACCGGGGCCAGCTCGGCGCGAGCGGCCTCGTGCTGGCCGCGGTCGCGCAGCAGGCGCGCGAGCGTGTGCGCGGTGCGCAGCTCGAAGCTGCGTCCGCCCTGGGCGCGCGCGACGCCGAGCGAGCGACGCAGCGACTCGACGGCGCCGGTCGATCCCGGACCTTCGAGGTGGCGCTGGGCCCGACCGACGAGGCGCAGGAGCTCGGCGTCGTAGAAGTTCTGCCCCTTCTGCTGGGCCATCCCGAGACCTGCCCGGGCAGTGCCGAGCGACGCCTCGTGGTTGCCCACCTGGCCGAGGCACTCCGCCAGCACCGCGATGAAGCCCGGTGCACCGGCACCGGTGCCCACGGAGGCGAGCACCCCCATGCCCCCCTGCACCTTCACCAACCCCGCGGGGTGACCCGTTCGCGCGATCTCGACCCACCCGAGGGTCGTCGTGGCCTGGCCCTCGACGATCGGGATCCCGTGCCGCTGCGCGAGCTCCAACGCTTCGAGCGCGAGGCGCTCGGCCCGGTCGACGTCGCGCAGCATGATCGCGTTGACCGCGCCGAAGGAGGTCGCCAGCGCGTTCGCGTACGGGTGGTCGATGGTCCGGGCGAAGGCGATGGCCTTGTCGGCTGCGTCGCGATCTGCGTCCGGCTCGCCGAGGGCCCACAGCGACCAGCTCGCGAACATGTGGCCGGTGACGTGCGGGTGCACCATGGCGACGGTCCGAAGAGACTCAGGATCGGCGCCGTCGGAGAGCGCGATCGCCCTCCTCGAGTGGTCGAGTGCGGTCGAGAAGTGCCCTTGCCAGTAGAGGACCTGGCCGAGGGTGAGCTGCGCGGCGAGTGCGTGTGCCGGATCGGCTGTCCGCGAGCCGAGATCGAGCAACTCTTCGCTGGCGGCCACCGACGCGTCTAGCTCGCTTGCCACCATGGCGTAGCGAGCGAGTCCGTAGAGCGCCTCGAAGTGCCGCAGCGATCCGGCCGTCGTCGTGCGGCACAGATCGGTGGCGCGGCGGAACACGGCACCCACCACCGGATCGCCGAACGAGCTCGCCATCGAGTGCGGGACGCTCGAGTCGAGCAGCAGCTCGAGCTCGCGTGCGTCGCGGGCCGGCCCGGCCGGCAGCGACTCGAGCAGGGCGACGGCGCGGGCGTAGTCGGCGGTGGCCTCGCGGAACTCCGCGCGCTCAGTGGCGCGGAGCCCGGCGCGGGCGTACCAGTCGATCGCGGCGTCCGGCTCCCCGCCCTCGGCATAATGATGTCCGACGACGCCCGGCTGGTCCTCGGCATAGTCGTGGAACTGCGTGACCAGGACGTCGGCGATGCGGGTGTGACCGTCGCGACGTCGCTGGCGCAGCATCGACTCGGCCGCGACGTCCTGGAGCAGGGCGTGATGGAAGGTGTAGGTGGCCCTCGGCGGGAGCCCGTCGCGGTGCAGGATCTTACGCGCCACCAGCTCGTCGAGGCCGGAGCGCAGGTCGCGCTCCGGAAGGTCGAGGACCGCGGCGATGAGCTGGTGCGGGAAGGCACGACCGAGCAGCGCGCCGATCTGGGCGAGGCGCTTGCGGCCACCGAGCCGGTCGAGACGCGCCGTGAACGAGTCCTGGAGCGACGCGGGGATGACGTCGACGGCGAGGCTGTCGCCGGCGTGCTCGACGAGACCTCGGGCGAGCTCCTCGGCGTAGAGCGGGACGCCGTCGCTGCGGGCGACGAGGGCGTTGAGGCTCGACGATCCCAGCTCCACATCGCCGAGCACCTGGCGCACGATCTCCAAGGTCTCGTCCGGGTCGAGCGGGGGCACGTCGATGACGGTGACCCTGTCGTCGGCCCACGGGAGCTCGGCTTCGGGACGCGCTGTCCCGAGCACCAGCACCGGTTCGTCGACTGCCCGGGTGAGGATCAGGGTGACGAGCTCGAACGACGAGGGGTCGAACCAGTGCAGGTCTTCGAGCGCCAGGACCATCGGCTGCAGCCGGGCAAGGCGAAGCCACCAGTCGGCCATCGCGTCGAGCGTGCGCGTGCGCTCGTCGACGGTCGACAGCAGCGACGCGGCACTGTCGGTCACCTCCAGGAGCCGGCCGATGCGCTCGATCGCCTCGTCGCCCTCGATACCGACGGCGCGCAGCGCGGTGGCGACGCGAATCCGCTGCGTGGCGGGCTCGTCGTCCTCGTCGATTCCCAGGCTGC
Source organism: Candidatus Nanopelagicales bacterium (assembly GCA_025351185.1). Classification (GTDB taxonomy): domain Bacteria; phylum Actinomycetota; class Actinomycetes; order S36-B12; family CAIYMF01; genus Longivirga. The sequence goes on along the minus strand of JANXWJ010000140.1, from coordinate 5,041 downwards.
CCCGGACCGACTCCATGATCGGACGGAACGCGCTGGAGCTCTGCAGGGCGGAGCCGTAGCAGGCGATCCAGCCATGGGTCTCAGGTGCCAGGCGCTGGCGCATCGCCTGCACCAGCCGCGACTTGCCGATGCCAGCCTCGCCTCGCAGCACAACCGTGTGAGTGCCGCCTGCACGCACTTGCGCCCACGCCGCGTCGAGCTGCGCGAGGAGCTCCTCACGGCCGACGATCGGCCGACCCGACCCGGCCGTCCAGGTCGCGAGGCGGCTCTGCGTGCCGCGCCTCCTCAGCACGCGGTGGCACTGGACCGGCTCGGGGATCCCCTTGAGGTCGAGCGGGCCCAGGTCGTCGAGCACGAATACCCCGGCCACGCGGCCCGCGGTCACGTCGCTGATGACCACGGAGCCGGTCGCCGCTGCGGCTGCGAGCCGGGCTGCCTGGTTGACCGACGGTCCCGACGCCAGCGTCTCGCGCCGCAGGCTCGACCCCACCGAGCCCACGACGACGACTCCGGTGTGGATTCCGATCCGGACGGCGAGGTCCTCGTCGGGGAAGTCGGCGATCTCGCGGCGCAGCGAGGCACTGAGCAGGGGGACCTCGCGAGCGATGTCGAGCGCCGTGCTGACGCCGCGGAGCGGGTCGTCCTCGTGGGCCGTCGGGTAGCCGAAGTACACCAGAATCCCGTCGCCGAGGTACTGGGCCACGTAGCCCTCGACGTTGCCGACGATCTGGGCCGCCGTCTCCTGGTAGCGCCGCAGGACGGTCTGAACGTCCTCGGGGTCGAGCCGGTTGGAGAGCTCGGTGGAGCCGACGAGGTCGCAGAACATCACGGTCAGCTGGCGGCGCTCGCCCGCCAGTCGCGAGTCGGACCCCGGTGCGACGTTGAGTCGGGTGCCGCAGCCGCGGCAGAACGCGTCGTCGGCCTCGACCGGGCGGGAGCACTCGCGGCAGGTGGTCATGGCGTGACTCGCGGGAAGCGGGACTCCACGAGAGCCCGGGCGTACTCCATGATCGACTCCACTAGCTCGAAGGCGACCACGCCGTGCACGTAGTAGGTCTCGTTGGTGCCCTGAAGGGCCTCGACCAGGTCGTACCAGCTCTCACCGGTCCCGTCGAAGTCGATCATGTCGGCGACCTCGACGTGCGGGAAGTACTGCGGCCACGGGTGGTAGGAGTGCTGCTCCACCCAGTGCCCGGATCCGCCCACGCGACAACAGGTCTCGCAATCGCGCCGCGCAGTCTCGACGACATGGTCCTCGTCGGTGTCGTGGGGGACGTTGGCGTAGAAGAGCAGCAGCTTGGAGTCGTCCCACTGCTTGCCGAATATCCAGGGATGGCCGTTGCCCGGCGGCTCGTCGGTGGGGTCGAACGGTGGGTAGGCACCACCCATGTCCGGCTGCACCATGAGCTCGAGCATCACCTGGTAGGGAAAGCCCGGTACCACGGCCGTGGTGATGCGGAAGTCGCGGTAGTTGATGACGCCGGGACGGAAGAGCCGCAGCTCGTCGGCCGTGCGGTCGAGGAAGTTCGCGTCGTCCGGTGGCATCGCGATCACGAGCTTGTCGAAAGTGCGCAGCTGCTCGGTGCCGGAGGCGTCCTGGCTCCGTACTGTGACCAGCCCGGGCCCGCGCACGATCTCGAGCACGTGGGTGCTCAGCTCGATGTCGAGGCCCTGGGCAGCCTCCTGCCAGAGCGTGCCGAACCCCCGCTCCACCCGGCGCGGCCAGCTCTGCGGCAGGTGCAGGCCGGTGGCGAGCATCGAGAGGAAGCGGGCGGTGTCGATGTACTTCATCGCATGGGCGGTCGGCACCTCCTCGAGCGGGCCATAGCCGAATGCGGTGATCGGGATCATGAACAGGCGGTACAACGGCATGAGGTCGTGCTTGCGCAGCCATGACGCGAAGTCGCACTGCAGGTCCTTCTCGGCGCTGACCGCGCCGAACCCAGGTGTCTGCACAGCCTTGCGGTACTTCCACTGGAGCCAGAGGTAGCGGATCGCGGCGGCGCCGAACTTGAGCCGCGGGATCCCGTCGTTGACAACGTCGGTGCCGGGGCGGATCACTCCGGTGGCGACCTCGAGCGCGTGCTGGTTCTGGAAGGCGGTGTCGGTCACGAGGTCGAAGTGCAGCTCGTCGGCGAGGGCGCGCACCTCCCGGTAGTCCTTGGTCACGTAGTTCGCGCCGACGTCGAACCACCGCGGCCCACTCGCGCCAGGCTCGGTGTACTCGATGGAGTGGCACATCCCGCCGACGTGGTCGGCGCTCTCCAGGATCGTCACGGTGTAACCGCGCTGCACGAGAAGGCGCCCCATCGAGATGCCGGAGGCGCCGGCTCCGATCACGCAGACCCGGCTCATGTGCCCGATCCTGCCGGGGCGTAGGTGCCGTGGAGCCCGAACGGGATCGCGCGCGGCAGCCACGCGCGACCGAGCTCGGTGAACGAGCGCGCGTCGAGGACCAGGAGGTATGACGCCTTCGCGCGCGCATCGAGGAGCACCGAGAGCACCACGCCGTCGTCCTCGTCCACGGCCCCCGGGCGCGGCACGAACACGGGCTCGCTCGGGTAGCACTCCGCCTCGGACCAGCGGGTGAGCCGCCGCTCCGGTGTCGCGTCAAGGTCCACCTTGTAGAGGGTGTCGTTGAGGTTGCCGGACTCGTCGAAGCCGTAGCCGTAGGTGAAGCGGTAACGGTGTCCCACGAGGCCCGGGTGGATCGCCGGCATCTCGAAGGCGGTGGCGGAGAGCACCTCCGGCGGCATCAGTGCCCCGGAGCCGACCGTCGGCACGCGGAAGCGCACCAGCTGCGAGACCGGCAGGTGCCCGCCGTCCTCTCCCAACAGCTGGCTGAAGTAGGTCTGCTCGATCACCGACGCGTCGTCGTAGCGGGCGATGTCGACGTTGATGACGCCCGAGCCGTCCTCCCACGCGTTGACGTGGTGGAAGGCGAAGAAGGCCGGTGCGCGGAAGGTGCCGGTGACCGACCCGGAGTCCTTCTCGATCACCGTGAAGATCACGTCCTCCCCGGTCCAGTCGAAGTTCTCGATGAACGGTGTGCCCGTGAAGGCGCCCATGAGCATCGACAGCGGCCGCAGTCTCAGCGGGAGCTCGGTGACGATCAGGTAGTTCTCGCTCGCCCCGAAGCTGTGCATGTAGCTCGGCCGGGATGCCCTGAGCGACACCAGCTTCTGCCGATTACGAGTGCCGTCGTCCAACCGCCACACGACGTACTTCGACAATCCGGGGAAGACGAACGTGTCGTAGTTGTAGAGGGTGCGTCGCCGTTCATCACGGACCGGGTGGGCCGAGGTGATCATCCCGATGACCCAGTCCTTGAATTTCCATGGCCCGTCGGGGGACTCGAGCGTGACGGGGTCGAAGGTCAACGGGATCGGCGTCTCGCCGAGCGCGACCCAGCAGTCGTCGAGGCGGCCGAAGCTCACCAGGTCGTTGTTGCCGAACTGCAGGGGGAAGTACAGCGAGTCGACGATCTTCGCCCAGATGCTGCGTCGGGGGTTCGATGCGAACTGGTCGTACTCCGGCTGGCCCGACTCCCTGGTGCGCATGTAGTTACGGCTCTGCAGGAAGCGGCTGTTATAGATCACCGTGCCCTGGTGGAAGCCGAACCGGTGCAGCATCGCGAGCCCGTCGAACCAGTGCTGATAGCGCTGGCCGTCAATGGTGAACCAGGCGGGCCCGTTGCGCAGGAACGCGCCGGCGAGCCATCTCGGGATCTCTCCCTCGATCCGCAGGGGCACCGGTTCGAGCTGCTCCTGGGTGAGATCGTCGAAGCCGACGGCGAAGGCCTTGGTCATGACAGCCCCGCGACGAAGTGCTCACGCACGAGAGCCTGGGAGTACTCCACGATCGGCTCGATCAGCTCGAAGCACATGACACCCCCGTTGTAGAAGGTGCTCTTCGTGCCCTGGAGCGCCTCGAGCTCGTCGTACCAGCCGTCCTCGAAGTCCTCGACGCCGACGTGTGGGAAGTACGGCCACTGGTCGGTGCTGAACGGCCCGGCTGGGTCCCTGAGGAGCAGCCCGAGCTGAGCCGCGAGGGCGCGCACGCCCCCGAGCACGTCGTCGTCGCCGTCCTCGTCGGGCGGCGTGGCAGCGGTGGCCAGGCGTTCGGGGAGCGGGGTGTAGAAGGTCACGAGCGGGACGCCCTCGAACTGCTGCGTGACGATGCTGACCGGCGCGTCGTCCGCGGCCGGGTCGGAGTCGATGGAGGCGGTCACGTTCACCAGACGTGCGGGCAGGTCCGGACCGGGGTTGATCTCGTAGGTGCTCGTGGCGAAGGGGTTCAGCGCGATCCGGTCGATCAGCCGTGTCTCGACCTCGGTGAGGTCGAGGAAGGCAGGTGCGTCCTGGAGCGGGCAGCACAGGACGATCCAGCGGAAGATCTCCTCGACCACGACGCGTTCGGCCTGCCACCCCTCGCCCACAGGGGAGTCGAGCAGGACCGCCACGCCGGAGTCGGTACGGATCACCTGCGTGATCCGGGTGTCGAGCCGCACGTCGAGGTGCCAGGACATGCGCTCGAAGAGTCGTTGGAAGCCGTCGACGAACCGCTTGGGCCAGCGTCGCGGCAGCCCGGAGCCGTAGATCATGAGGTCGAGGAACGTGCGCACGTTGAGGTAGGTGAGCACGTACGGCGCGGGGACCTCGCGAAGGCGGCCGTAGCCCATCAGGGTCACCGGGATCGCGCACAGGGTGCGCAGGGCCTCGAGCCGGTTGTCGACGAGCCACTGGTCGAAGCTGCGCATCAGCGCCGGGCTGTTCGACACGCCCCGATAGCCGACCTCGGGCAGGGTCCTGCCGAGGCGCCACCGCAACCCGAGGTAGCGCAGGCACGCCCAGCCGAATGCGGGGAGCCCCGCGTCGCCCCGCGCCTGGGAGAAGATGGAGCGGAACCCACCCGGCCAGGTCGGGTCGAAGAAGACCGCCCGAGTCTCGGTGTACATCGGCGCGCCGAGCTCGCGGGCGAGCTTGCGGATCGTGGGCGACGCATGGGGTAACGCGCCCTTCGCGACCGTCGGTTCGTGAGC
>JANXWJ010000122.1 GCA_025351185.1 Candidatus Nanopelagicales bacterium | reverse complement strand
CCCGGCCGTCGGCGACCGATTCCAGCAGGAGGCAGATCGTCCGGGTCGCCGGATCGTCGGCGAGCGCGTCAAGCAGTTCGGCGACCGTGACGTCCGAGGTGTTGCCCGGCGCACAGACCTTGGCGAAGCGCACGTGCTCCTCGTGCGCAAGGTCGTGCACCGCCATGCCGAACGCCCCCGACTGGCTCACCACCGAGATGCCTCCCCCGCCCAAGGGGGTGCCGCGCGCGATCGAGGCGTTGAGCGGCAGGTCGCAGTTCTGCACACCGAAGCAGTTGGGCCCGATCACGCGGACCCGGTGCCCGTTCCCGGCCACGGCGGCACTCAGGGTCTCCTCCTGCAGCCGGGCGCCCTCGGGGCCGCTCTCGGCGAACCCGCCGGAGAGGACGATCATCGCCGTCACCCCCGCCTCCGCGGCGTCAGCCGCCACGAGCGGCACGGCTGCGGCCGGAACGGCGACCACGACCAGGTCGACCGGGAGGCCCAGGTCGCGGAGTGATTCCCCGGCACGCACCGCCATCACGTCACCGGGGAAGTTCGCGAGGTTGGCGCTCAGCAGCGCACCCAGGCTCCCGGGGCGGTCCGAGGCGCCGACGAGCGCGACGCGGGCAGGGGCAAACAGCGCGTCCAGGAGTGGCCTCCCGGTCACGCCGGGCTGCCGAACCTGCGGGCCAGTTCCTGCGCGGAGAACTCCGAGCGGCGTACGCCCAGCGGGTCGATCGCCCGTACCTGCACGAGCTCGGCCCGGGTCGGCTCGGCAACGGTGGACAGGTCGGGGGCGACGCTCAGTTCGAAGCCGGTGGCCCGCTCGATCTCCTCGATGTCGACGTCGGGGAACCTCGAGACCAACCGCGCCCGTCCGTCGACGAAGTCGAAGACGCCGAGCTCGGTCACGAGCCACTCGGGCCCGCCGCCGGTGTGCCCGAGCTGCTCGCGGGTGCCCGCCGGGGTGAGGTGCCCCAGGTCGGTGAGGAAGTCGAGCGTGGGCACCAGGGTGCGCCCGCTGCGATGCCGGGTGGTCCACAGCGTCAGCGCGCCGATCGTGGCCGAGATGTTGGCCCCGCCGCCCCCGCCGCCGAGCTTGATCTTCGGACGCGGCATGCCACCGATCGCAGTCACGTTGGTGTTGCCGTGCGCGTCGATCTGCCCGCCGGAGAGGAACATCCGGTCGACGTCGCCTCGGCATGCCGCGTCGAAGAACTCCTCGAACCGCATCCGGTAGGTCGCGTCTCGGTGCAGCGCCAGGTCATTGCCGGTCGGGGGGATGAACGCCGGTACGGGGTTCACCGCATAGGTCGCGCCCTCGATGAGCATCGAGTCCGGTGCGTGCGTGCGATGGGCCACGTGCATCGCGACCTGGGCGCACGGGCTCGCGAACCCGTGGAAGACCACCTCACGATCGACGATCGTGCGTGCGAGCGTGACGACGAACCACTCGTCCAGGGTCCAGCCGCTCATCGGAACAGCTCCATCCACGCGACGTCGGAGGTCGACCACGCCGTGAGGCGTTCGGGTTCCACGAGGGCGCAGTAGGCGTCCTCGCCAGGCAGCACATAGCGCTCGAGGTACGCCGTGACCGCGTCTGGTCCGGCGTTCGCGGCGGCTACATACTCCTCGAGGTGCGGTCGGTCGTAGGCATAGCCCGGGTAGCACGAGGACGGATGCGCGCCGTAGGGCGCCTCGACGACAGCGGAGACGACGTGGGCCGGCACCGTGATCCCGGCCGCGACCACCTCCTCGGTGCTCACGATCGCGTCGACCGTTGCGACCACCACCCGCGACGCGTGCGCGAACCGCTCGTCCAGGACGTAGGGCTGGTCGAGGTGCAGGTTGCCGGCCGCGTCCCCCAGCGGTGCGTGCAGCAGCGCGACATCCGGGACGAGCGCGGGGACGGCCGCGAGCTCTTGGCCGGTGAACGGGCACGTCACCGTGCCCCACTCGGGGTGCAACGCGAGCAGGTCCCCGCCGAGGAGCCCTCGCACGGGGAGGAACGGCACGCCCGCCGC